>CAMDED010000074.1 GCA_945893365.1 Candidatus Sulfopaludibacter sp. SbA3
ACGGCGCGTGCCGGTCTTCGTGCTTCGCAGCTTGCGCCAGGCCGTCCATATACGCCGCGAAGCGCTTCTCCTGTGGGCCTGGCGTGGAGAGGCGTGTTCCCACAAAAACAAGTTTACACCCAAATGTTATGTTTGTGACCCAGTAGTACTAACAGCCCGTGGTAGAAGTACCTGTTTTCACCGCAACACGGCGCCTAAGAAAACCGGCGCTGGCGGGATCGATGCCGCGGCGGCGCCTGGATCCGGATCGGCGTCTCAAACGTTGAAAAGCTGCACGAAGAATACAAGCCCCGCGGAGCCGCCATCCGGCGTCCGCCCGTGAACTACGCCTGGGCCCACGATATGCACGTCGAGGATCCGGACGGCAACGTTCTACGGTTGGGCCCGGAGCCGAAGAGCGATCGGCCATTCGAACCCTTCCAGCCCCGACTTGCCGGCCATGGGAGCGTAGCCCGGCGGATCCTCATCCATATCAAGGTTCGAGTATGAATTCCTGCCTCTCCCCATGCCGGGGCGCCCGTCCGGCTTCCTTCGGTTTCAAGCACACCTTAACGGTCAAGGTTTCGGCTCCACACTGGAAAGGGAGCACCGTCCACTCTTCCCGGCTGAGGCTTCGGGTGCTGAAGTTTCGGCCATAGATTACGGTCGGAACGCTTAATCCCAACGGTCCTGTGTGCTGTTCGATTTCGTTCTTGAAGTTGCCGACGATCATATTGGCCAACTCACCGAACGCATCCAGAACCTCGTCATCGACCGATTTATACTCAGCCATTAGAAAGCGCGAAGCGAGCCAACAGGCCGTGTCGGACCCGCAATGCAAGCTTCCGGTGCCCGCGTACTCGGCGCCCGCAAGCCCCACAAACGACGCGACGCCTTCCGATTTAGCCGGCGCCTGGTGCTCGGTGTATGCCTCCAGGGTCTGCGCTTCAACGTCCAGCATAGTCGATAACACTTCTTGAGTTACACGGCGTATCACGGCAACGATCACTTCCCGGTCGATCAGAACTGGCATAGATTTCCTCGTTATAGTTTGACACAGGCGCGCTAAATTAGGCCCGCGTCTACAAATTTTTCTTTGATCTGATCGGAAGTGAACGGCTTCCGGACATACCCCGTGGCGCCTAACTGCACGGCCTCTATAACCTTGGCCTGACTGCCTTCCGTCGTGATCATGATGACGGGCACCGCTTTCCAAGCTTCGTTGGCCCGTAGCTGGCCGAGCAACTGCAGGCCGTCCATATTCGGCATATTGATATCCGAAAGGATGAGATTGACCTTGTTGTCCTTGAGCATCGCCAGAGCCTCGATGCCGTCACCAGCCTCGTAAACGCTTCCGATGGGAATGTCGGCCTTTTGTAAGACTCGTATTAGAATTTTTCGCATTGCCGCCGAATCATCGACGATCAGTAAATCCAAGAGTTGCATAAGTTCCGCTCCATCCGGAAGTAATCATATCGGACGAATCGGTCCGTCCGTTCAATATTTCTTCAACCGCGGCGGGTCGTGCCCAGGATATTCTCGCGGGTACTCCCAGCCGCGCGAAGGACATACGAAGGACCGATGTGCGGTCCGATCCGGCATTGGAGGGGATTGAGGAACGCCAAGCGGCCGAGCGGGCGAAGGAGTAGTACTACCGCATACTTGATTCGTTCGCGGTCCAGTTCAAATCGCTTGTTGGAGTTGGAGCGGTACTGCTGCCCTTAGAACATTTTCATGTATAGTGGGTCTGCTCTGGAGATCTCTCGTCGACGACGATATGGCGCGAGCCTAAGCCTAAAAGGTCGCGTGCCTTGCCTGCCTTCCGGCGACGCGATTTCGGCGCGCTTCCGCTTGCGATTGAATCGCGGCGGCTGCCGTCTCCGCCCGTGATATCATTCCTCAAGTGAAGCTTTGGGCCCCCAGGACGCTCACGCAGCGGCTGTGCCTTTACGTGGGCGGAACGGCGTCCCTCGTTCTCTCGCTCACGGTTTTCATCAACTATTCGATGCGGCGCGCCGATCTGATCGCGGAAGCGAACGTCGACGCGCTTGACGAAGTCCGCTCGACCGCGCGCGACCTCGATGCATTTATCAGCCGGGTGGGCGTGCTCTCGCGCGTCATCGCTGCCCGGCAGGAAGCGCTCGGCCCCGAGCCGGACCCGGCCGCCATTCCATTCCTCGCCGGTCTGCTCGCGAGCGTGGGTGCCGATGAGGCCTACGGGGTTTACATCGCGTTCGAAGCTAAGAAGGCGGGCGACCCCAAGGCGATGCCTTGGGTCGACCGCTTGAGCTTCCCAGGTCCAGTCAGGCTCACCTACGACTTCCACGAGCCGAAGTGGGAGTGGTACCGCGGCCCAAGGAATTCAGGTGCGTTGTACATCACCGAGCCGTATTTCGATGAAGGCGGATCGAACATCACAATCGTCAGCGTAACCCGGCCGGTGTTCAGCCCCCCTGGGCGTTTCGTGGGGGTGGCCGGCATCGACATCTCGCTCGATCAGATTCGCTCCGCCGTTTCGAACATTCATCTTCGGGGCGACGGCTTGACGCAGTATGCAAGCGACACGAACGCCGCGAGTGAACATTCATTCCTGGCGGACCGTTCCGGGAGAATCGTCTCTCACACCGACACGCGGCTCATGACCCGGCAGGGCTACGCCGGAGAGCTGATCGCGAATCTGGAAGACGGGAAACTTGCCGCCGGTTCCGTCGAGGGCTCGGCGGAGCTCGTGATGAATGGGCAAAAAAGGCGGCTCTACTGGGCATCCGTGCCTTCCACTCGCTGGAAAGTCGCCCTCAACGTTCCGGAATCCGTCATCGTGGCCTCGGCGCTCAGTCTGGCCATACGCACCGGGGAAGTGTTCCTCGTGGCGATGTCGCTGCTTCTAGGTATTATTTTTATAGCCGCCCGCAGGATTTCAAGGCCCGTCGAAGCTCTCACCGTAAGCGCCGAGGCTGTGGCCGGTGAAGACTACGCCGCGGCCGGAACGCTTGCGTCCATCTCGCGCCGCCCCGACGAATTGGGCAAGCTTGCGCGCGCCTTTCAGCGCATGGCAGCCGCCGTCGCGGCCCGAGAAGCCAGCCTTCGCAACGCGCAGGAAGCTCAGCGCCATAGCGAGCAGCACTTCCGCTCTCTGATCGAAAACGCCTCCGACGTGATCACGCTGGTCGATCGCAGGGGTATCATCCTGTACGAAAGCCCTGCGTTTCATCGCGTCAGCGGATTTGGACCTTCCGAGGTAACCGGCAGGCCGGTCATGGAATTCATTCATCCGCAGGACGTGCCCGTTGTTACCCAGGCGATGGCCCGGACCATCCGGAAGCCGGGTCACGATACCCCAATCGAATTCCGCGTTCGCCACAAGAACGGGAGCTGGATGACTCTTGAGGCCACAGGCACGAATCTGCTTGACGACCCCGCCGTCCAGGCTATCGTGGTCAATTCCCGTGATATCACCGAGCGCAAGCGAGCCATCGAACTGGAACGCGACAAGGAAGCCGCCGAGGTCGCAAACAAGGCAAAGAGCACGTTCCTGGCGAACATGAGCCACGAGTTGCGTACTCCGCTCAACGCGATCATCGGTTACAGCGAAATGCTGCAGGAAGAGGCTGAGGACGCGGGTCACGAGGCCTATCTGGCGGACCTCGGGAAGATCCACTCGGCGGGCGCTCACCTCCTCGAGCTGATCAACGCCGTACTCGACATTTCGAAAGTCGAAGCCGGCAAGATGGAACTTTACCTTGAAACCTTTGCGATCCCGAAGGTGGTGAAGGACGTGGTTGCCATCATCCAGCCTCTGGTCAAGAAGAACGGCAACACGCTTCAGGTGAATGCAGCCGTGGACCTGGGGAACATGCACGCCGACGTGACGAAGGTCCGGCAGAGCCTGTTCAATCTCCTCAGCAACGCCTCGAAGTTCACCGAGAATGGCGTGATCTCGCTCGACGCCTCACGTGACGGTGAGTGGATCGCTTTTCGAGTTTCCGATAGCGGCATCGGCATGACGGCGGAGCAGACGAACAAGCTCTTCGAGGCGTTCGCGCAGGCCGATTCCTCCACCACGCGCAAGTACGGTGGAACCGGTCTCGGCCTGGCCATCAGCCGCCGCTTCTGCCGCATGATGGGCGGCGATATTACGGTCGAAAGCGAGATTGGCAAGGGCACGGCGTTCACCATCCGCCTCCCCGCAGCCGTTGCGAGCATGGGCGAGGAGCGCGCGCCGTCCGCCGCGGCCGAGCTTGTCCTTCCCGAAAACGCCAGCGTGGTTCTGGTCATCGACGACGACCCGGCCGTGCACGATCTGATGCGCCGCTCTCTCGCCAAAGACGGATTCCGCGTGGAATGCGCCCGCAATGGAGAGGAGGGTCTGGCCATGGCGCGCGAACTGAAACCGGACGCCATCACGCTCGACGTCATGATGCCGGGTCTGGACGGCTGGAGCGTACTCTCGATGCTGAAATCCGATCCCTCGATAGCCGACATTCCGGTCGTGATGGTGACTATCATCGACGACAAGAACCTGGGCTACGCGCTCGGCGCTTCCGACTACCTTACGAAGCCCCTTGACCGCAACCGGCTCAAGTCCGTAATCGGGCGCTATCGGCACGGGGGCGGGGTGCGTTGCGCTCTGGTTGTGGACGACGACGCCGCGGTCCGCGAGGTAACGCGGCGTACGCTTGAGAGCGACGGGTGGCTCGTACGCGAGGCCGAGAACGGCCGCGTGGCGCTCGAGCGCGCCGAGGAGAGCCTTCCGGATGTGGTCCTGCTCGATTTGATGATGCCCGAGATGGACGGATTCGAGTTCCTCGATCTCTTCCGGAAAAAGGAGGAGTGGCGAACGATTCCGGTGGTCGTCGTTACGGCCAAGGATCTGACTCCCGAGGATCATCTGCGCCTCAGCGGCCATGTAGGCCAAGTCCTGCACAAGGGAGCATTCAACCGAGACGAGTTGCTCCAGGAAGCCGGCAGGCAGGTTGCGGCGCATGTCCATCGTAAATTGAAGCCGTCGTAAAAAAGTGGAAACAAGGAGATGAATCGCTCCATGCGCTAGCGCCGCTTCATGCGCCGCGGGTTAGAGGTCGAGCCCCGCTTCGGCGAGTTGGCTGAACCAGATCGAGATCGTCTTCAGTTTGCTGCAGCGCAAGGCGCTCAGCGGAGCCAGTTTCAAGAATAACGACCAATTGCGCGAGGCAATCGAAGCCTTCATAAAGAAGCACAACGAACGTGCCAAGCCGTTCCGTTGGCGTAAGCGCGAGGTCAAGGGCGGCCAGCTCCAAAATACAGTTATTAACTTATGCAAATAGGCACTAGGTAGGCCAAACGTTCAAAGGCCGGGCCCTCTTGGCCTGCCGTCAGTTTCGGCCCCTGGAACTCGCGGAGGCGCCGCCCGGCTCGCGGAGAGAAGGCTATAGCAGCGCGTCGTACCACGCAATCCACGTCTCGCCAAACAGCGCCGCGCCAAGGGCGCCGATGCCGAGAAACGTTCCGAATGGCAAGTAGTAGTCCGAGTCCTTGCGCGCAATCGCGATGTACGCGAGGCCCGCCACCGATCCGAGCACCGAGCCCAACGTCAGCGCCAACAGCGTCTCGCGGAATCCAAGGAACGCGCCGAGCATCGCGAGCATCTTGACGTCGCCGAATCCAAGACCTTCCTTGTGGCGCAGTTTCTCGAATGCCCAGCCGCCAAACCAGAGGAACCCTGCCGGCAAGGCAGCTCCAAGCCCGGCCTCCGCTAGCGACGCCGCCGGTCCGTTCACGGGTACCCCGGCGAGCGACAGGATCGTCCGCGCCGAGACGTCCCGTACCGGCACGAACCACGCGAACGCGAATCCCGCCGCCATGCCGCCCAGAGTCATTTCGTCGGGCAGGATGCGGGATTCGAGATCGGCGACGATCAGCCCGATCACGAGCGCGGTCAACAGGGCGGCCTTTGCGGCAAGAAGCGTCGGTCCCCAGAGGATGACGCAGCCGGCGAACATCGCACCGGTGAAAACTTCGACCAGCGGATATCGCACGGGAATCGGCGTCCTGCAATTCCTGCAACGGCCGCCGAGCGCAAGGTAACTCAAAAGGGGAATATTATCGAACCAGGCGATGCCCTTCTCGCATTGAGGGCAGTAGGAGCGTGGACGCACCACCGAGAGGTCTCGCGGCAGACGATAGATACAGACGTTCAGAAAACTGCCGATCAAGAGGCCGAAGAGTCCGGCGAGCGGCGGTTCGATCATTTCAATATCCGCCGGTACACTTTCATCGTGTCGCGTACCATTATTTCGACCGAAAAACGCTCTTCCACCATGCGGCGGGCGCGCTCGGCGCAGGCTTGGGCAAAGGGCCGATCGTCAAGCATGCGGCGGATCGCCGCGGCGATCGAGCCCGCGTCATTCTCCGCGAGCAAGCCCGTCTCGCCGTCGCGCACGATCTCCGGAAGTCCGCCCACGTTGCTTGCCACTACCGGCACGCCCGCGGCCATCGCCAGCAGCACTCCCGAGCCCAAACCCTCGGAGTGGCTGATGTAGACAAAGAGGCCCGCGTCCTTCAGATCCCGTTCCAGGTTCCTTACCGTGTGGAGTTCAACGCCGAGTTCCCGCGCCGCCGCCTCGGCCAGCCCCGCGTTCTTGCGAGGGTCGTTGACGAGGATTCGTCCGGCGGGCCGGAAGTCGCCAACGCCTTGGATGCCGGCAATACCCTGGGAGCCGCCCAAAGGGACGCCATCGGCGACCACGGTGATCTTGCGCGCCGGTATCTTTGCCCGTAGCAGGACGTTCTTCACGTGTTCTGAAACGGCGATGTAGTGCGTGGCGGCGGCGTACTTCCACCGCGAGGCCGGATTCGCCCGTACCGGAAACGCGACCCGGCGTGAGACCACGAGCTTCGCCGGAAGCGCGAGAACGGCCATGGTGTGCGACCGCGCGTCGTGCGCGTGGACGATGTGCGTTTCGCGGACAAGGCGGACGAGTCTGGCGAATGTGAGGGGAAACGTCTCCACTCCGCGGCGCTGCGCTTCTTTGAAAAGCGGCGATCCCGCCGGCGCAAGCAGAGTGCCGCCGGCGCGCTCCAAGAGGCGCAGCGCCTGCCACTGCCCACCACCCATTTCGCGGCCCGTGTCCAGATGAAGAATGTGCACCTAACTCATATTCCGCGCTTTGATGTACTTCAGAAAAGTATAGAGCGCCGCCATATGCGCGATCGTGAGGCCTTCCAGGCCGTCGAGAAAACCGCCCTGGATAAGATAAGTACGCACGAACGCCCACGCGGGGTCCGCAATCAGACGGCGCATTCCGACCTTTTCTTTCCGCGCCACAATCTCCTGTGCAGCCAGAGTCGTGTAGCGGTCCGTTGTCTTGAGGTGCTCGGAGAGCGAGTCGCACGTAAAGTGAAGCAGGTTCGAATGCAGGTGTCCCACGCGCCCATAGGTCTTGACGCTTTCGTGGACGAAATCGCCTACCCAGCGCCCTTTGCGGCGGTCGTAGAGACGGATCTTGCGGTCGGGATACCAGCCGCAATGAAGGATCCAGCGGCCCAGATATTGCGCGAGCCGAGGCATGGTGTAGGCGTCGTACACGGGACCCTCTTTCTTCAGCCGCCAGATTTCGCCTTCGAGACTCTCGCTGAGCGCTTCGTCGGCGTCGATCGAGAGAATCCAGTCGTGCGCCGCCTGGTCGGCCGCGGCGTTCTTTTGACCCGCGTAACCTCGCCAGCCGGCTTCGACCACGCGCGCGCCGAGTTTCGCGGCTATCTCCATGGTGCGGTCGGTGGATCCGCTATCGAGGACGACAATCTCGTCGCAGCAGCGGAGGCTCTCGATCGCCCGCGGAATTTTCCGTTCCTCGTTGAGCGCAATGATTGTTGCGGAAATCTTCATGAGGCGTCAATAGGCGCGAGCATGAAGCACAACAGGAAAATCGCCACCGCGACCCACCCAAGTTTACGCCGGCCGGCGCCGAGGTCGGCAAGATCGAACAAGGACGGATGGCTCCCGAAAAAGAAAAGCGCCACGGCCCAGAGCAGCCAGCCCTCCCAATAAATCAGGCCTATCGGTACCAGCAGCACCGCGAAAATCTTCGACAGCCGCCGGTGACGGTCGCCTACGAACGAGTAGAGGATGTGGCCGCCATCGAGCTGTCCGATCGGCAGCAGGTTCAGGGCGGTGGCGAACATCCCGATCCAGGCCGCGCGGCCGATGGGGTGGAGGTACAAATCCTGCGCCCCGACGCCGGGAAAGATCGCCTTGATCATCAGCCACTCGAGCGCGGGCGTGCCGAACGTGAAAGTGCCTTCATGCGCGATTCCCGGAACGGCCTTCGAGAACGCGATCCCGATCGAGAGCGCGGGGAGCAGAAACACGAAACCGGCCAAAGGACCGGCGATGCCGATGTCGAAAAGGACCTTCTTGTAGTAGATCGGTTCACGAATGCGGATGAAGGCGCCCAGGGTGCCCGTGAGAGTGGGCGACGGCAGGAAATAGGGCAGGCTCGCGTCCACGCCATAGTAGCGGCACGCGAAATAGTGGCCGAACTCATGCGCGAGGAGTATCGCCATCAGCGTCAGCGAAAACGGCAATCCCCCGAGCAGCGTCTCCGGATGATGCCACCAGTAGGTGAATGCATTGAGGTCCCGCGCCACGTCGAAGAACGGCAGGTTCGCCTGGAAATTCTGCTGCATGCGGGCGCCGACGATGGATGTCGTAAACAGAGTGATCGCGAATAGGGACACGTGCAGCCACAACCGGCGGGGGGAGCGCGGCGGCTGGTTAAAGTCGTTGGGCGTCACGCCTAGTGCAGCGACTGTAGCTCTTTACCGGGCTTGAAGCGCACGGCTTTCCCGGGCGGGATGGAGACCTCGGCGCCGGTTCGCGGATTACGCCCAATTCCGGTCTTGCGGGGCTTCACATTGAACACGCCGAATCCGCGCAACTCGATGCGATCCCCCTGTTCGAGAGCTCTCTTCATCGATTCGAAGACGGTCTCCACCGCCATTTCGGCTTTCGTCTTCGTGATTCCGGTCTTGCTCACTACTTCATTGATGATATCGAGTTTTATCAAACCAACCTCCTGCCCGGCGCTTGCGGAACGAGCCCTTCGAGATTCAACTTCATGATAGGATTGAGTTTACTACATGTCAAGCATAGCTTCCCACGCGATGCCTTTCCAAATGTCCGGGCTACCTATAGACAGACGGCAGTTCCGCGGCGCATGTGCGATGTTCGCGACCGGTGTCACGATCGTCACCGCGATGGCCGCTGACGGATCGCCGCAAGGCATGACGGTGAATTCATTCACCTCCGTTTCCGCGGACCCGCCGCAGGTGCTGGTTTGCGTCGATCGCCGCGCGCGCATGCATGATATCTTTTTCGAGGGGTCCTGCTTCGCCGTGAATGTTTTGGACGAATCGCAGCGGGACATCTCCACCCGTTTTGCAAGCTCCATTGAGGACCGATTTTCCGGTATCGAATGGACCGCGGGTGCAACGGGAGCGCCACTTTTTCCCGGCACGCTGGCGGTTTTCGAATGCGAGGTTCGGCAACTGGTCGTCGCGGGCGACCACACGATTGTGATCGGCGAAGTCATCCGGCTGGAGGCCGCCGAAGGAAGACCGCTGCTTTTTTTTGGGAGCGGCTACCAACGCCTGGGAAACTGATTCCGCGGGGAACCCGATGATGACTCACGAACTCGAAGTCGCGGTTGCACTCGCGCGAAAAGCCGGCGAGACGACGCTCGGCTACTGGCGTAGCGGACTTGTAGCCGAAACTAAAGACGACGACTCTCCCGTAACGAAGGCCGACAAAGAGAGCGAGCGGCTCATCGTCCAAGGTCTGACGGCCGCGTTTCCCGAAGACGGGCTGCTTGGCGAGGAAGGCGCGCGCAGGGAGGCAAAGAGCGGGCGGCGATGGATCATCGATCCGATTGACGGGACGCGCGATTTCGTGCGAGGCAATACGGCATGGGCAATTCTGATTGCCCTAGAAGATCGGGGGGAGGTCGTGCTTGGCGTGGCGTATCTGCCCGCCATGGGCGATTTGTTCCACGCGGTGCGTGGAGGGGGCGCGTTCTGCAACGGCCTGCCGATTCAGGTCTCGAACATCGACCGCATCTCGCAAGCCGTGCTGTGCCTGAACGGATTCAACTCCTTGCACCGGTTTCCGTTTGCCGGACTTGTGGAGTGGCTCTCCGGTTTCTGGGCGGTGCGCAGCATGGGCGGATGTCTCGATGCGATGCTTGTCGCGCGCGGGCAGGCCGAAATCTGGCTCGACAGCAACGGCAAGGCATGGGATTACGCGCCACTCAAGATCATCGCGGAAGAGGCCGGCGCGCGCTTCCTGAACTTCAATGGTGGCGCGAGCGCCCATGGCGGCAGTTGCATCCTGTGCGTCCCGGGTCTCGAAGCGGAAGTGCGGCGAATGGCCGGGCTGTAGGAAGCGGCATCAACGGCAAGCCGCCGCACATGGAAGACGCCGCCCAAAGGCCGGCTCTGAGCCTGGACTCGCGTTCACGGGTGGAATGGAGCCGAGGAGGGCCGCCGCTTCAGGACCGTGTTGGTGCGGTTGGATACCGTCCAGCAGTCTCCGATTGTCCTCGACCTTCAAGATGCGGTGTCGCCTGTGGAAGGCTACATTTTGATCCGCCAGCGGGCGCCGCACCTGTTCCCCTCAACTCGAGTAGATGGCCGGCACGCGCTCGCACTGGATTTCGGGTACGTCGATGCGGACGCCATCCAGTGTTCGGCGCCCGAGCAGGACACCGCCCACCTTGGGTCCACGATGGCAAACGGCGGAAGGATCCGAAAGTCTCCATCGCGAACGCCACGATCTCGTCCCAGAACCGGGAGTGCGCAATCAATGAGGCCTGCCGGGCCGCTCAGGTCCGACACTCGTGTGAGACGATGGATAGTGTTCAAACCATGAGTTCACCGGTTTTCGCTGCCTCCGTTTTATCCGGCGCCCGCGCCGCCGTGGCAAGAGTTCGCAACGCGCTTATTCCGGCGAACCGGATTTCACAAAAAGTTTCCCTCCTCGCGGGAAACGACTGCCGGCTTCGTGATGAGAACTTCTGAAAACGTCCGGATCCGGACCGCGATTCGAACGGATCCGGCGAGACTGAACAGAGACGTGTAGCCTGTGAACGTCAGGTCGGGTCGACTATGATCGATATTCACAGCCACATTGTTTGGGGAGTGGATGATGGGGCTCGGAATCGTTCTGAGTCTCTTGCCATGCTGAAGATGGCCGCCGACACCGGCACTACGGACATCGTCGCAACCCCTCACGCCGACCTGAGGTTTAAGTTCGACGCGGAATTGGTTGCGGAACGAATCCGGGAATTGGCGGCGGCTACGGGCAACGTTCCGCAAATTCATTCAGGCTGCGATTTCCACTTCAGTTTAGAGAACGTTCAGGCCGCGCTGGCCAATCCGTCCCAATTCACGATTAACGGGCTGAGCTACCTGATGGTCGAATTCGCGGACAACTTCATACCGCCATCGGCTGAAGACGTATTCCGCGAGTTTGCCATTCATGGAATTGTGCCGGTAATTACACACCCTGAGCGAAATCCTATTCTGCAGGGCTCGCACGAACTTCTGCGGAAATGGATTCAGCTGGGATGTCTGGTGCAAGTGACCGCGCAATCGCTAACCGGCCGCTTCGGGAAGGCGGCTAATCGGACGGCATGGGCATTGCTGCGGAAGAGCCTGGTGCACGTGGTCGCGAGCGATGCTCACGACACTGAACAACGGCCCCCGCGACTCGATCGCGCGTGCAAAATCCTGACGGCGGAAATGGGCGCTGAGGCGGCGAGCCTGCTGCTCGAAGAGAATCCGGCTGCGGTGATTAGAGGAGAACGAGTGTGGATACAGGCTGCGGTCCCCTCTCCTCCGAAGAAGAAATGGTTCCTTTTCGGCCAGTAGGGGTCTTGCGGCGTCTGGTGAGCCCAGTCGAGGCGATACCGGCGATCCAGGCGACGGTCAGGGCGTTCGCGTTGCGATACATATTGAAATCCGTAAAGCTGTGTAAGGAAATGGCGGTTAACGCGGCTAAGCACGCGATGGAAATGTATCGCTCGTCCGGAGAAGTTGCGTAAACGGTTTCGCGGATGGCGGAGTACAGGATCCGGAACAAAAACAGCGCGCCCGCGGCGAAACCGAAGACTCCGATTTCTGCGAGAACCTGCAAATAGTCGTTGTGCGCGAAGTCGACAGTCTGCATGGGAGCGACAGTCTTATATTTCATGAACACCGATTCGTACCCGCCCAATCCACACCCGAAGAGTTGGTAATCCTTCACCAATCCGGTCGTTTCACGCCAAATCTGGGCGCGCGTGTCCGCGCCGATATCTTCAGTGCGCGCGAGTTCGGAGAACCGGCCGATTAGCGGATCGGTAGGCAGGAAGATAAATCCGAGCGCCACGACGACGGCGACAAGCGCCGCGGGAAGCCAGCGGCGCCAAAGGGTGATCTTGATCCTCGGCGCGATCTGGGAGTTGCGGAGCGTGACGGCAATGGAGCCGGCGACGAAAGTAGAGGCGAGCGTGGCGAGGAACGCCATGCGGGAGAGAGAGTGAGTGATTCCGATGAGGATGATGGCGGCGAAGACGAGGACGCCGCAGGCTTTGAGCGCGGGACCCGCGGGCGATTCCTGACGATGGGGGTCCCGCTGAAGGATGGCCACGGGGTACAGCATGGCGAAGGGGAGAATGAGTTCGAGCAGGGCGGCGTAGTGGTCGCGGTTGATGTAGGTGCCGGTGGCGAATCCGCCCGCGCCTTCGGCGTATGCCTGGTAGAAACCGAGGGCGCCTTCGAGCGCGCCGATGATCAAAAGGGGCCAGGCGGCAACCCAGATTCGGCTCTGCTCGCGGAAGCGGAGAGTCAGTTCCCGGACGAGGAGGAAGGTGAGCGCAAGGGAGCCCAGAGTGACGCAGCTCTGCAGACTCAGCCACGGGACTGCGCTCAGGGTGGCCCAGGCCGGCACTGGCCCTAGAACGGGCTCGGTCGCCTTGAGGAGGGCGTAGCGGGCGGGCGAGAGGATACCGACTAGTCCCGTCGGCAAAGGGCAAACCTGGAAGGCGGCGAGGGCGAGGAAGGCTGCGAGGAGGAAGGAAGTGTGGCGGTCGAGGGCCCGTCCCCTCGTATTACGTTTGGCCAGGGAATAGATTGCGGCGGCGGCGCCCACACCCCACGCGGTCCAGTTCCAGTTTGGGAGCGCACCGGCATTCTGAAACGCGGCAGCTCCGAGCGAGATGGTCAGGACCGCGAGAGCGAGGAAAGCGGTCATAAATAAAAAAACAGGCAGGCCCAATCGGACCTGCCTGTGGTGCTTAGGCCTATCGACGACTACTTGCGGCGGCGAAGCACGCCGATGGCGGCGATGCCTATCAATATGAGCGGAATCGTTGAGGGTTCGGGTACGACGGCGCCTTCAACCCGTACGTTAATATCACTGCTTTTATCCCATCCGTTGCCGTTAGAGTCGATGAAAATAGGGTCGCCATCATCAAGATTCAAACTATCGAAGCTGATGTAGAAGTTGTCGGAACTATCTTGCGTCGTCCCGGCTAGCGCGGCGTTGGTAGCGTGGGCGTAGAAGCAGCCAGTCGTGTCGCCGCCGACTTCGCATGCATCCGTTGGAGTGGCGTCCGCGGCGAAGTTGAACAAGGCGCCGGCAGTCAGCATCAGGCTGTTGATTTCGAACGTAATTCTGTTGATTTGAAAGCATTGCACCCCATCGGGTGCGAGATAATTGGCGCCGCTGGCAGTATTACAAGGCACGCCGGAGAGCGAAGACTGATAGTATTCCCGAGTAATCACCGGATCTGGCGCTGAAATGATACCAAATGAAACGCCAGTCACGCCTCCGTACAGGACGTAGTTGGTGTATCTAGTGGGGTCTCCCACCATCCATGTGGAGATTCTGTTAATCGACCATTGTCCGGTAACATAAAAGTTATCGCCGTTGATAAATCCGTCCTGATTTCCCCAGCTGACATTGGAGCGGGCGGCGGGAATTCCGCCCACTCCGCCGTTCGCGCCGCTTGTGTCGGGAAGTCCCCGGTCTACCAAAATGCTGGCCGACGCCAGCGTGGATCCTAAATTGAGTGCCAAAAACAAAATAAACCGGGAAAACTTCATCGTACGTGATCCTCCGAACGTTAGTGGGCGCTGACCGGCGCGGGCCTGGTGCGGCTGGTCGGTGCGTACCGCCCGGGTACAGAATTCTTTTGAACCTGGCTCGAAACATTGATCACTTCGCCGGGTACGACAGGCACGGCGACGGAATCATGGTAGACTTGTAACGCGGAACTGCGGGCGAACACCTGCATTGAACCCGACGACAATCGCAGGGTCAGCCCGGCGCCGGCGTTCTCGACTTTCGCAGTGGACCCCTTTTCAAGCGTGACGCGGGACCCGTCGCGAAGCGAAAGGGTCGCCGATGAGGTTGAGGTCGCGATCTCATCGCCTGACAGCACAGGCCAGGAAGGTACACCTGCGGATTTTACAATCACACCGCGCATAGCAAAGGACCCGCTGCTGGAGACGGTCGCAACGGGAGAAGCTCCGAATACCACACCGGCAACTACGGACAAACCGGCGAGCTTCAAAAAAAGCCTTACTATCATCGAGTGGACTCTCCTTTACAATGCTACTTTAAAAAGGCTTACGCGACAAGTAAAATTGCCGATGTCATACCGAGGTAAGCGCTGTTTTCGGCCGTACTTTACCTCTTTTGTACTAGTACTGGCTAGAGCTCACCACTGGAGCCAACTTGACGGACTCGACCCACGCGCTCCCTTCGATTTTGTTGTCGAATTTCTCGCTCGGCCTCCGAACTACTGCAACGCGGACAGAGCGGGGCCGGGTGGTGGTGAACTCGAGGTCGACGGTGGTTCGGCCGTTAGTTCCGGTGATCGGCTCGGACACGAGCCCCATGTCGGCGACAGCCAAGCGAACGCCCTCATTCGTGGTGATGCCCTCCGTTTTGATATGCATGGACAGGCGATACCGGCCTGGTCTGGAAATCACCGCGGTTTGGAAAAGGCCGTAGTAGTCGACATTGTCCTTTCCGTGGAACGTTATGCGGACGCCCTGGTGGCCGCGAGCGGTTTCGAATACGCCGGGCTCACTGCGGAAGTGCCAGTCGAGCGGGCCGGGCAGCGGCTCGGAGTTGAAATTGCCGTTGTAGAGCAGGTTCTGCGCCGGATAGTCGCTGCGCCGATCTCCGAGAAACCTCGCCCATGTCGACTGAGCTAAATCCCAGGACTGCCTGTCAAGGAGGAATTCGACATACTGGGCGGCGAGCGGTGCGTCGGCGTAGCCGGCGGACGCGATGCGCCTCCATGCAAGGTTGGCGGCAGTCGCGTTTTTGACCGCGATCTGGTGAGCGAGCCATGCGCGCGTGGTTCGGCTCTGGCCGCCGATCGCCGCCAGGACGCGTTCGGGATCTTCGACGATCCGGTCGAAATAGTTGAACAGTACCTCGTCATAGTCTGGAACGGTCTGGAGGACGCGAGCAGCGGACCGGAGGGCCGCCGCGTAGTCGTTGCGGAGGAAGCAGAAGTTGGCGTGACGGACCCAGATCGCCGGGACGTAGGGGGCCAATTCCAGGGCCCGATCCATGCAGTACCGTGCCTGTTTCGACTGACCGGATTCGGGTAGGGCCTCTCCGAGGTCGGCCCAATAGTAGGCATTTGCATTATCGCCGCGCAAGGCCCGACGGAAGAGGTCGACCGCTGTGGCGGTATCTCCGTTTTCGAAAGCGGCGGACGCCTGGACGGAGGGGTCGGTGGCATAGAGGGCAAGCCACGCGGCCACGGCGCACAGACACAATCCAGCGAAAGCCAGGGCGACTGATTTCACTCTACTAAACTAGCTCGCACCCGCGGCTTTGGAGCGCTCGAATCCGGCTAACTTCGGCTCGATGGTTTTGCGAATCGAGTCGGCGAAGGGCTCAACCACGCTGTGCTGGGAATGGGCCTCAAACCCGCGGGTGAGCTCGATGAAATCGGCCGCGGACAGAGGAATGCGAACCATCCAGGAACGTTCGGGAACACCTCCGTTGCGGTATTCGAAACGGCGTCCAGCGAGGGCCATATCCATGGTGTGGAAGCCGAATTCCTTGCCGCTATCCTGGATTACCTGCCAGCATTCAGCGGGCGTAGCGGCGCTGTTGAGCCGGGTTTCAAAGTTCTTCAAGGCGATGTTCGTGTTGAGATGTCGGCTGAACGCGCCTTCGACGAACATGCGGCCCGCAACGCCGAACTCGATATAGCCAAGGTAGTGTATGCCTGTCCATGCTCCAGCGCAGAACAGGACGATGGCCACGCCTTGGAAGTTCCGGCTCATGATGCTGAGCGACAGGACGGCGGAGATTGCACACAGGCCGTAAATGAGGAGAGCGACTTTACGCGGAGTGAACCCTCGGTCGAGGAGGCGATGGTGGATGTGGCCGCGATCGGCAAGGAAGAGGGGCTGGCCGCGGAGGAACCTGCGGACCAGGGCGAGCCCGGTATCGAGTAGGGGGATCGCCAGAGCGAGGAGAGGAGCCGTCATCCCAAGGATTGTGGCGGATTTCTGGCTCCAGATGACGGAGCAGCAACCGAGCAGAAAGCCGACGAAGAGGCTGCCGGAATCCCCAAGGAAGATGGTGGCGGGATTGAAGTTATAGCGAAGAAAGCCGAGCAGGCAGCCAAACAGCGGGGCGACGGCGAGGGCGAGGTCGATGTTGTTCTGGAGGAGCGCGGCCAGCAGCGTGGTGGCTGTCGCGAAAAGCCCGACGCCCGTGGCGAGCCCGTCGACACCGTCGATGAGGTTGAGGGCGTTGGTGCAGAGGACGAGCCAAAAGATTGTGGCGGGGAGACTCAGCCACGGGGCAAGCTGATATCCTCCGAATCCCTGAACATGGACGCCGGCGGCATAGGCCGCGAGGGCCGCTACGATCTGGGCGGCGAACTTCTGCCAGGGCCTCATGGAATGGATGTCGTCCCAGACACCGGCCAGGAAGATTAGAGCGGCGGCTGGGGCCAGGCGGAGGGCGAGCGGAAGGCCGTCTTTGATTAGGTGGACTGCCTGGAAATGGGTTAGGAGCAGGGCGCTGAAGGCTAGCAAATAAGCCGCGGCGATGGCTACTCCGCCAAGCC
The DNA here is from genome assembly GCA_945893365.1 of Candidatus Sulfopaludibacter sp. SbA3. Lineage (GTDB taxonomy): Bacteria > Acidobacteriota > Terriglobia > Bryobacterales > Bryobacteraceae > SYKU01. The sequence continues at coordinate 17,106 of CAMDED010000074.1, forward strand.
TGGGGATAGGACTTGTGTGCAGCTTACGCCCGTGGTCCGGGTGGTCCACCACACCCCAACGGTGCGAGAGGTTGCGCACAACCGGGGTCAGTATCAGGGCGAACAGAAATGACGTGAAACCCAGCAGTAGGAGTGTGTACATGTACAGCCTATGGAGTAGGTGATCCCCGCAGTTCGGGTCTGCGGCGAGCCCGAGAGCGGCGGATTGATGTTTAGTTTGCTGTGTAGTCGGTGGTCCCCGGAGTTCGGGTCTGCAGCAGCGTTTTCTTGCGTCCGATTTTGGATTAGGTTCTTATTAACTTCTTAGTAACATCTTATTGACTTCTTAGTAACAATGGTGGCGGTTGAGGTTTCGGCTCGACTTCGCCTTGTGGGATCCGATTCGCCGCGCGGGACTACCGCGTGACGCCGGCGGCTCGAGCCGCCACTGCCTCGCGAACTCCGACGATCTCCGCAATCCGCGCTACGCCGATCGGCCGGTCGTAGTTCTCAAGAAACGCCCGGCGCGCCCGCGCTCCAGCTTCTTGAACAACCTCGGGATGCCCGGCAAGAAAATGAAGCAGACCCAACAACGCCTCGGTATCTCCACAATCGATCTGCCACCCGCACCGGTATCGCTCGATAATCCGCGCGGGTGTAGCTTCCCGAGGTCCGATGAAGAGAAGCGGCCGCCCCGCGGCCATAATCCCGTAGGTCTTGCTCGGAACAACCGAACCGAGGGTTTCGGGTCTCTGCGTGACAACCCCGACGTGCCCCTCCGCGAGGCGTCCACTCAGCTCCGCACGAGAGCAGTAGCCGCGAAACGTGGCGTTGCCGATATCGTGATCGCGGCAAAACCGATCCATTACCTGATGGCGCGATCCACCGCCGGCGAAAATGAATTGGAACCGCCGGTCTCCGCGAAGTGAGCGCATGGCGCCGCTCAATGTATCCGCGTCATGAGCGATCCCGAAATTGCCGGAGTACAGAAGCTTCAACGGCTCGCTTGGCGGGAAGGGCCGTGGAGCTATCTCCCTTGCGTCGGCCCAATTTTCGGCGACGTGGATCTTGTCCGCGGGAACGCCATGCTCGAGCAACCGGTCCCGCATGCACTCGCCGAGCACGATGATACCATCCGCATTGCGGCGCGAGGCATCGGCGATCGCAGTAAGGATTCGGGTGAGCGGCGACCGCCGTTTGAGCACGCCTAGATCGACTGCGATATCGGGATAGATATCCATCTCCCAGATGTAATGCGTCGCTCCGCGGATTTTGCGAATCAGCGAGCCGATAACCGAAAGCAGGGGCGGCGTGGTGAGCGTGATGACGACGCTGTCGCGAGGGGCGCGAAGCGCATACCACGCGCAGCCGGCAAGAAACGACACGTAGGAGGCGACCCGCTGCCGCCGCCGCCCGCGCTTGAACACCAGCGTCGGCAACCGCACTATCTCAATTTCCGGCGCGCCCGTCTTCGCAGCCGGCACGTAAGCGCTGGACCCGCAGACGGCCGTAACCCGGCAGTCCCCTTCAGCCAAGTGCCGCGCCACATCGGTAAGAAGCTGCCCGGTAGCGGCGGTATCGGGCCAGAAGAACTGGTTAAATAGCAATATGTTCATATATCGGAGGCATTTCATGCCTGAGTTGCTTTCTCTGAAAAGAAAGGCAACTGTTCAAATGTTGGAGGTCGGATGTCGCCGGTCTGCGCTTATCCGGCGCGCTGCGCTCTAAGACCCAGCCGTCGCAAATGCAGCTCGATTCTCACTCAAGCGCAAGTTCTCCGACTTAAGCAGGAAGTACGACCCAATCGCCAGCACATCCATCCGGGTACGCAGGAAGCAGTCGATTGCCTGAGTCGGAGTATTTACAATAGGCTCGTTCTCGTTAAAAGACGTATTCAATAACACAGGGACACCGGTAACATCGCCGAACCGGCGAATGAGCTTCCAATAGAGCGGATTGACATCCTTCTCCACCGTCTGCAGCCTTCCGGTTCCATCTCCATGAGTGACAGCCGGGATACGGTCGCGCTGCTCAGGCTTGATCTTATACGCCATTACCATGAACGGCGAAGGAGAATCGCTCTCAAAGTACTCGCCAACAGACTCAGCCAGGATGGAAGGACAGAAGGGCCGGAAGGTCTCCCGGTATTTGATCCGGTTATTCAAGATATCTTTCATGTCGTGGCGCCGGGGATCGGCCAGAATGCTTCGGTTACCAAGGGCGCGCGGACCGAACTCCATTCGGCCTTGAAACCAGCCGACGATCGCTCCATCCGCGATCTGATCGACAGTCCGGTTGACGAGTTCATCTTCCTGATACTTATTCCAGCAGGCGCCGGCGTCCTTTAGGCTTTTCAGAACCTCCGAATCCGTATATTCGCGACCGTAATAGACGTGCCGCATGACGAAGGAGCGCGGCTGACCGAGGATCTGGTGCTGCACGTAGAGAGCTGCGCCGATCGCAGTCCCGGCGTCGTGGGCGGCCGGTTGGATATACACATCCCGAAAATTCGTGCGGGTCGAAATCATCCCGTTGGCGACACAGTTCAGCGCAACCCCTCCCGCGAGGCAGACGGTCTTCTGGCCGGTCTGCCGCTGAATATGATTTAGCAGCCCCAAATAGTTTTCCTCCAGAACAGCCTGGACGGAAGCCGCTAGATCCATATGCCGCTGTTCGATCTCGCCCCGGGCCGCGCGCGGCTCGCCGAAAACATCGTCCATCCTGGCTGAGTAAACAGCGCCCAGAGTAGGCTCACCACCCTCCCAATTCATGTCCACGCCCTCCGTGTGATGCGTGAAATAGTCCAGGTTGAGGCGAACCTGATCTCCTTTGGTTCTCACGACATCCCGAACTTGCTCCACGAATCGCGGCTCGCCGTAGGCCGAGAGTCCCATCATCTTATATTCATCCCCATACTTTGGGAAACCCAGAAACTGAGTGAAGGCCGTATAAAATAACCCGAGCGAGTGCGGGTACCGCACAGACCCACGGACCTCGATCTTGTTTCCCTTGCCAACGCCCCACATGACGCTGCTGAAGTCGCCAAAGCCATCGACCGAGATCACAGCGGCTTCCTCAAAGGGAGAACAGAAAAATGCGCTGGCCAAGTGGGCGCGGTGATGTTCGACGAAATGGAATTGTGTTTGGGAGTTGGTCAGTCCGGCAGTTTTCAGTTCGTCGGCAACGCGCGTGACGCGGGCGCGGTTTCCGGCGCGAGATGCAATCCGATGCCAGCTCTGCGGCTGCATTGCCAAGCGTAAGAGTTTGTTGACGATATGTGCCCTGGGATCGCGCGAGATCGCGACGTGGTTGGGGGCCTCACGCCGCAGGCAATGTTCTATCGCCAGGAGCGGCAAGCCGGCCCAGTGTTTGATGCGATTAAACCGCTCCTCTTCGACGGCGGCCAGTAACTTGCCGTTCACGAGCAGAGCTGCCGATGAATCGCCGTGGAAGGCGTTGAGACCTAAGATATTCATGGTGAAAGTTAATGAGTCTGCGACTTAGCCGATGGCAGGACCACCCGCTCCTTTTCGTAGATCAACGCGTCAACAAGGAATCGGAACCAAAATCCTTGCAGAAAATGGAAAATCAGTCCCTCTCTTCCGTCAAGGAAACCCAGCCGCAGGAAGTAGCGGTAACACCAGTAAAGAAACGCGCGTACAAACAGGGGGCCGTGAGAATATGTATTCCGCCACCACCTGCGCCGCTGGATTGGGTTTCCCCGGATGTCCGGAGAAACTTGACGGCCGCCGGTGTCAGTGGAGAGCATTTCTCTGGCCTCCATTTCCGCCCACCGCGTGTGCCGAAGGGTCCAGGTCGAGAGTTTGGAGGCTACAACGTCCACGTAATCGCTTTTTAGCGGGGTCACGCGTCCATCCACAACAAAGTGCTGGTCATAGAGACGGTCCTCGCATCGGCCGCAGCCGGTTCGAAAGAGGCGGAGATGAAAGGATGGGTAATGTCCTCCATGCCGAATCCACCTACCCATGAAAATCGTCCGCTTGCGCAGAAGGAATCCCGCGATGTGTTGCGGGGGTTGTTGCAAAACTCGATTTATTTCGGACACTAATTCGGGGGTGAGCCGCTCGTCGGCGTCGAGGTGGAGTAACCAGGGAGTTTCGACCGGCAGGCTGTCCTGAGACCAGTTGCGCTGGGCGGCGTAATTTTCGAAAGGGTGCCGGCTTACAGTTGCCCCATGTGCCTCCGCGAGTACTATAGTGCGGTCTGTGCTGCCCGAGTCGACAACGAATAGCTTGCAACGCAACCCCCGAAGACTTTCGAGGCAATCCGGCAGATTGGCTTCTTCGTTGTAAGTAAGAACGATGACGGACAGGTTTGCCGCGGAGCCTTCCGCGAGAACTTCCGCTTGTGGAGAAACGACGCTAAGCCGCGACTGGTTCGCCATGGTTATCACAGATTCGAGCATAGGCGTCGATAAGTTGTTTGGCGACGATTTCCGGTGAGAATTGTCTGGCTAACGCGGAGGCGTTTGCGCCCATCCTGGCTCGCAATTGCTCGTCGCCTAGCGCCCTCGTCAGCGCCGATTCAAGCGATTCCACTGAGCATTCGACGACGAGCCCCGCGTCAGCTTTGGCCACCTCGCGATGAATGCCGACCTGATCCGAAACAATCACTGGAAGACCTGCCCCCATGGCCTCTACCACCGCCACACCAAAGTTCTCTGAATAAGACGGAAGGACGAAGATGCCGGCATCCGCGAAAGCATCGCGTTTTTCCTCACCTCGCAGGAATCCGGTCCACGAGACGTATTGACCGAGACCGAGCCGAAGGGCCTGCTGCTTGAGGCCATCGACGAATTCCGAATCGCCATCCCCGGCTATCATGAGCACTGCCTGCGGATTGCATGCGCGAACGCGGGCGAACGCGGGGAGCAGTAGGTCCAGACCCTTCTTCGGATCGAGCCGTGAAAGGAAGAGCACGACCATGCGTGCCGCAAGAGTCCGGCGACCACGAACATTCTCCGGAAGATCCACCGGGTTGGGGATCACCAGAGAGTTGCCGCGCACACCCCAATCGCGTGCCTCCAGCGCCTCTTGCTCACTTGTATAGTGCACTCCGGCGGAGCCTTTCAGGATGAAGCTCTCGATGAACCGGAAAGACAGGCGCTTCAGCCACGGCCGCCTGTTGCGCATGCCCCAGTGGCTCAGCGTCCCGAGCGGACGCACGATGTAGGGAACACCGGCGAACTTGGCGCAAATCGCCGCCGCAACCGAAGGGTACGAGAATAGCGCATGAATATGGACCAGATCGTACTCGGCGGTTCTTTTCCAAAGCCAGCGCGTGAGCGGGAATGAGAACGTATAGAAGCGTGTCTGGCGCCGGAAGATCCAAAAGGTGACGCTGTCTTGCTTCATGGGCACGCTTTCCAATGGAGCGATGCGATCCAGCCCGTTGTCGTCGGTAGTGGCAACATGTACTTCCAGGCCTCTTTCGGTCTGGCACCGCGCCATAGTGCGGATTACGACGCTCGGACCTCCACGCGCGGGTCCTATGGAAGGAATGACGTGTAAGACGCGCAGAGGGCGGCTCATGGACAAGCCCGCCTCAGGCGGATCGAATTCCTTCGACGACCACCATCGACCCGAAGCGCCCAAGGATCGCCTCGGCTAACCAGTCTGGGGTGAGGCGCTCCAAGGCAACCTTGAATCGGTTCCTAGGAATCGGATAGAGTTCGGCTTTAAGCCCAACGACCGATATTTGAAGACTGTGAAAATACTTCGACAGAAGCGCATGCAGCTCGGGCTTCGTGAAGACTCGTGCGTAGAAGCCGTCACTCGAATCTACGTAGATTTCGTCCAGGGAATGCCGAAGCAGTTGACCCATGAAAATTCCGCGAATCAGGCCACAGTGCAGATAATAAGCGAGGCTGGGGCGATAGTAGACCATCATCATAAGCCGGCCGCCGGGTTTCAACACGCGAGCAATCTCGTCCACGCATCGTTCTGTCGAACGGCTGTGATGGATCACGCCCCAAGTCCACACAAAGTCAAAGATCTTGTTCTGAAGAGTCAGTCTTTCGGCATCCTGCTGCAACACCTCCGCATCGAGCTCCTTTAGATCGACTCGTCTGCGGACGGATTCCACCGCCAGTGTCGTTTGGTCGACCGCCGTCAGGTAGGCTCCGTTGCGAATGAGCATTTCGGCGTGCGTTCCCATGCCGCACCCGATTTCGAGGACCTGTTTTCCAGCCACAAATGCGGGCTTCAGAAAGCGTCCGAACGGCCGGCCGTCTTTTCCCTTTGCATAGTAGGCGGACTCGAGAAAGCGGCGATCGATCTCGTCGTACCACCCTAACGTGCCTGGGCCGATCTGAAGAGTCTTCTCCCAATCGTAGGTCATCGGGTTTGACTCCCACCACTCCCGATTCCGCTGTTGAGCATCCAGCGGGCTGACGGCCTCGCTTACAAATTTCTTAGCCGTTGTCATGTCGATTCCTTCCTCCAGCGACGCTACGAGTCATCGTAGGCGCTCCGATGTAGAACAATGTGAACAGTGTCGAGCACGACCGTGGCTCGCGGCGGCTATCACCGATGGCCCAGCAAGAAGTTAGGTCGATGCCAAAATTCCGGGCAGCTTCAAAGAAGAGCTCTGGGGCCGGTTCTCGACCACGCCCGCCGTGCTGGGCGCGCGGGGACAATCGTAAACTGCGTCGATTCTGCCGCCGGATGCAGGAATTTGATCGATCATTTTCGCATGCACCTGCTGCTGCGCTATTTCGCTTAGCAGGCAGCGTCCTACTCCTGGCTGATAGGTCACAACCACTATTTATTCAGAGCTTGGGACAGAGCAAGCCAACGCCAGTGAGTACGGAAGGAACTTGAACTCGTGTCACGACTTCACAAAGTCCGGGGTCATATTAATTACTCCGTCCCGATCCAGGAAGACAGCCCGCAGTGTCACAATTCACTGCGCCTCCGCCACTACCGGAAAGGCCTGCCGGCTAAGCTTGCGCCCAACGGCCAAGAGTACGTCATCAGCCTCAATTCCTTCCAGGCAGACGAGGTCCCGATCGCAAACTTCCTTGAAGCACGGGCTGCAAGGCGCGTCGCGGCGAAGCACCGTGTGGCCAAGTCCGGCAGGATGCCATCGCTGCGGAAAATCGCGAGCGCCGAAAATGCTAACGGTCGGCGTCCCGACCGCGCCAGCAATGTGCATCGGTCCCGTGTCGTTTCCGACGTACAGAGATGCCCGCTCGAGCAAAGCGGCCATTTGCGGCAAATCGATCCGGTCACAGAGCATGATCGGTTTTTCATGCATCCGCCCGGCAACTTCTTCAACCAGGGAAAGCTCCGACGAACTTCCCGTGAGCACGACGCGAGATCCCCAGCGGCGGATAATTTCGTCGGCGACCCGGGCGTACCGCTCTCCCGGCCACCGGTTCGTCTGTCGTTTTGCTCCGCAGTGCATGACGACATAGCGTTCGTCTTCATTGATGCCGAGGCGTCGAAGCAACTCGGCAATCTGATTCCGGCCCGCGTCCGAAACAGGCAATAATACGTCGCGGAATGAATCGAGCGAAAGTTCAGACGCCACCGAGCGGTAAATCCGCAGGGACTCTTGTACTTGGGGAATGTATAGTGCCTGCTCCCGCAGGAACAGCGCGTGCTGGGAAACTTCGAAGCCGACTGCGAAGCGGCAGCCCGCCAATCTTGCCACAATCATGTTTCGCAGCTCGTCTCGGGGCTTGGACTGCTGATTCGGCAGCTCGATGAAAAGATCGAATCGGCCTTTCCGCAGCCGCCGCAACAGCCGCACGCGCCCATTCCAACTGCGCACATCCGGTGTGTAGTAGACCAACAGCTCGTCGAACCACTTGCCCTCCGGAAGAATTTGCCCGGCGCCTGGCGCGCCCTGCCGGCCCGGTGATGTCAGCAGTGCGATGTGCGCTTCCGGGAACCTCGCGCGGATTGCGTCCAGCGTCGGCAGCGTCACGAGTATGTCGCCGATATTCCCAATGCGGAACACGAGAATTCGGCGAATCGCCGCATCGCCCGAGGCTCGTCGAACCCGATGAAAGAGAGCGGACAGGACTGCCCACAAGAGAAGTCGCGCCCCGGCATGTGAGGCCCTGATCCACCCGAGCTTCGCCCGCGCCTGCCAACCGACTGGAGTCACCTGGCGCTCCTTTCCACAGAAATGGGCAGTGCGTCCTCGAGGATGTTTTGAAGCGTCGCCGCCGTGACCGTGGCGGTTCCTACTTGCTCCACGGCAATGCCCCCGGCGACGTTGGCAAGATACGCCCCCATCCGCAAAGAGCCGCCGGCGCCCAGCGCCAACCCAATTGTCGCAATGACCATATCCCCTTCGCCGGTTGCGCCGTAGACCCCACGGGCCGCCGCCAGGTGGATCGCGGAATCCCTTTCGAACGGCTTCAGTACACGGTGGTTCCGAAAACCGTTTAGGATGCCGATTGCGCCGACTGAGTCCACTTTATTCACGAGTTAGCGCTCATGAGCGGGTGCCCGCGTCCGCCCTATAAGCGAGGCTTCCGGACCGCAAGACTTGACTTGGAGAGGTCATCCTTTCAGTTTGCGCTTTCGGCATTCAGTAATGTCCGGAATTCTTCCACCAAGCGCTCGCGCCCGAAACGCTCGATGGCTCGAAGTCTGGCATTGGCCCCCAATAAAAGCCGAAATGATGGGTATTCAATGAGACGGGAAATCGCCACCGCGATCTCCTCGGGACGCCCCGCCTCCACCAACAAGCCGTTCACCTCGTGCTCAACGATCTCCGGCAAACCACCCACGCGGGTCACGATGGCCGGCTTACCGAAAAACCCGGCTTCGATTGCGGTCAAAGGAAATGCCTCCGTTGTCTTGCTGGGCATCACACAGACATCCAGGTTCGGATAGATGTGACGGCGGTCAGACACGAAATCATGCCATTTTACCCAATCCGCGACGCCCAACTCGACTCCCCTTTGGATAAGTTCATTCTTGTATCGGGCGGCGCCTTTGCCGAAGATATGCAGCTCCACTGCGGAATGTCTTCGGGCAACCAGGGCAAAAGCTTCCAGCAGATCCCCGTGTCCCTTCCAGGCGCCCACTTGCCCCACAATACCGATCCGAAAGCACTGGGAAGGCGGCGGGGGTGGATCTGCCGAACTCGCCGGATCTGTAATCCCGTTGTGGATCACCCTGATCTTCGACTCGCTAATTCCTATCTTCCGCAGGGAGCACGCAGTCGCCTGAGACACACAGACAAACGAATCGAGTCGGCGCTCGAACCAACCGAATACTCTACGGTATTGAGGGAGATCCGGAATAAGGTCGTGCAACCAGAACACGTCCCGCTCCGGCCGCAGGAACGGAAGCAACAATAGCACGTGGTGCCAGTTGGTATGAATAACTTTTTTAGGTCTCAAACGCCGCAGGACTTGGAAATAGCCCCAAACCAGACCGGGCCACCGCCATATCTGTTCGGCCGTCATGCTCAGGCATCTCTTCGTCAAAGTAGCCGAGATAAAGCCGATGGGCAGTATATAGGCTGGAAGCCGGAGTAGCTTCAGCCGATCCCCAAAATCACCGCTGCTCCAGAAGCTGACAATGAATGAAACAGATTGCCCTTGCTGAGCCAATCCATTGCCCAATTCGAGGGCCATGATCTCTTTTCCCGAAACCATCCCAGCGCCGCAGACGATCAGAATTTCACGCATTTCAGATCCTTTCATTGTAAGCGCGCAACTAGACTAGACCTATGTGATCGTACAGAAAAGCAAACGCCCACGAAGTCTTTTCAATGGCTGGGCCGGGCGCGTAACCGCCCCATGGCCGAAGCCCGCTGCGGCGTTTTTCGAAAAGCACCGGCGCCTGCCAGTCGCCCTCGGATCACGGGGAGAAATACAAGAATCGTCAAGAGCACACGCTGAACCAAGCCGCCCAAATACTGGGCCATTTGCGCTTGGATTCCGATCATTTCCGGCAGAAGAGCGAGCCCGATCGCCAGGAACAGTGCGCTAGAGCCTCTCGCGGCAAAAGACCGTTCGTAGATGCCCAATACAACCCCTATCCCGAACATGATGCCAACCACTCCCGGCCAGCCGAAATTAATGTAAGCTTCCCCCAAACATCCAATGCCGATGGAGGTTGTGCCAAGATCTTGCTCGGCCGTCAAGCCAAACACTACTTGGTAGTATTGGTTGGCTTCATTCATGCTGGGTTTGTCGGGCCACACAAACCGCGGGATCAACGTCAGCGCCAGATACGAGTAGCTCGATCCTTCCAGAAAAGGGACCTCCTTGGGCGTTACGTCGATCACATGGGCAACTTGGGTGAGCAGGGAGGTCCGTTCCAGACTTTCGGCAGCGAGTGCACCCGGCCCGCCGCCACTCGAGGACTCCATTGCCTCGGACCACTTCGAAGCCGATTCATTCACCCAAAGCATGACTCCTTCTACAATTCCCCCGCTCGCTCCTTCTGTATACCAGTAACTCTTGCGGAAAGTATTCTTTCCGACCTGCAGAAAGAGTACCGCGGCCACGGACACCGCGATCAGCGTCCAGGGAATTTTGCGGCGGACCAAAAAGTAGGTTGCTCCGCAAATCAGGCCCAAGTTCACTATGGAGCCCATCCAGCCCGAAGCCAACCCCAAAACGATTTTGACGGGGAAATAGATACATAAAAGGAAACGATCCACCGGGCTCCCCTTCCCTTCCAGATATCTTCGCAGCAGGAGCATCAAGGCGACAGTCGGCACAATCGAGATCAGAATCTCCATAATCTGCCGGCCCCCCGTTCCTAACATCCCGGTTGCGCCGGGTGCGAGGCTGGCCAATGTTCCCATCACCAGAATCAATCGGACATAGGCCCAACTGGTGGGGTCATCCATTAGTTGAGGTTGGCGCGATGGAACCAGGACGGGCAGTTGAAGTTTCATGCCCGTCCACATGCACAGCACGCCAACGAGGGTCAGGCGCAAGGTTCCGGTAATAAGGTCTTCGGTGGCTGGGACGCTACCACGACCAAACTGCATCAGTCGATCCGTCCAGAACATGGCGGGCGTGAAGTACCACCAGTACGTAAGCCCCACGATCGCAAAGACCGGTAGACCGCCGCGCTTCCGTTGCTTCCACGCCAGAAACGAGCCCCAAGGGAAGAGGAAGAGAAGGAACGAACACAACGCCTGCTCTCCCGTCACCGGACTCGCGCGTGTGGCCCATAGGATTGCGGTTACCGCCAGCGCCGGCAGGAACAACGAAAATGGCGTTAGCGAGAACGTTCTAGGACGCGAACGATTTTCCAAGATCTTAGTCAACTCAAGCCTCTACCTGAGACGCTCGATTCCTGGGAGATCCGGCCCTTCTTGCTAGCCGGTGAGAAGGCTTTTCGATCACGACGTAAAACAAATACGATACGCCCAGCGTGAAGCCCATCAGGAGACACCAATCGACAAGGTAACCGAAGCTCGGAATTCGTAGCTTTGAAAAAATTGTCGAGGCGGGATAGTGCATTAGATACAGCGAATAACTCCATGCGCCGGCGGAAATGAGGACGGCTGCCGGAGCGCGGCCCCTGGCGTAGGCGATTTCACGTTTGATCCAGAAGTACGCCAGGATGCCGAACCAAAGCATGGTTTGGGATAAGCGAATATCCGCATGGAAATGTAGCATGCTGCAAACCCAACTGCCCGCCCACACATAAAACCTCCATTTCCAGATGGTCCATGACGATTCTACCGAGGGTAGCCTGTCAACTTGCTCTGCAAGAAGACAACCGAGAAGCCACACGGGAAACGGAATCAGGGCGGCCACCAAAGGGTTGTAGTCCCCCCAATCCGGCGCATTGAAGCGAGTCGCCGCCGTTAGAGCCCCTATTGCAAAGGTGATCGGTAACAGTACGGACCAGCCTATGAGTTTTCGAACCCAACGGATTGCGGGGTACACCGCGTAGTATATTTCCTCAAAGACAAGACTCCATAGCACGCTCTGGTAAAGGATCGAGTGCGCGCCAAACACCGGTTGCCGGTTGCCGGCGAGCCGAAATATGATGACGAAAGCAAATACAGGCAACAGGATACGGATATATCGCCTCGCATAGTAACGGCCCACCGCGAGACGCCGGTCATACCGGTATGGAACATGTATGCAGAATCCGGAGATTACGAAGAACCCGATAACCGCGGGAACGCCGCAAACGAGCGAGCTCCAGCCGCGAACAAAGATTCTGCCCAGCATTGTGCCTTGATCCATTCCGGCGAAGAGTGGGAAGACCCCTAAATGACCCATCACCACCCAGAAAGCCAGAATAATGCGCAGCGCATCGAGAATCGCATAGTGCTCCCGTCCGCTTACAACCGCCGCATCAGGTTGATTCGGCATTTGACGGACGGGATCTGCGGACACGGAGGATCGCTCCGGACCGGCAGATAGACATTCATCGATATCGGGAGATTTCATGAAGCGAGAAGATTGAGATCGACAGGCGATCGATCGAGTGCGTCGCGATACGCACGAACGATGGAGGTGACGCTTTCTGAAATCGTGGGGGGCGTCAATCGCTTACCGCCTCTCCGGCCCAAATCGAGCAGCTTCGCCGCAAGCATGGGAATATTGGACAGGGCGAATGATCCGGAGTCTCCGGCCAATTCCTCCGCGCACCCGCATGCATCGCTGACCAGACACGGGAGACCGCTTGCCAGTGCTTCGTTAACCACTAGACCCCACGTTTCCCCGTGATCGCTAGGTAGCGCCAGGCAGTCCGCCGCCACGTACGCTTGTGAGATTTCAGTCTGGTTCAAAAACCCGGCGAACGAAGCGGGAGGCAAGTGCGTCCGATCGATCGTGTGCTGCCGCAGCGGAAACTCGGCATCGAATACCACACGGCAGGAGCGGCGAAGTTCGGCACCTAAGGATCCGGATCCGGCGAACAATAAGTGCAGTTCTGGCAGTAGACCTTTTTCCCCAAGCTGCCGTGCGGCTCCAACGAGATCCATCGGACGCTTCTTCGCAATAAATTTTCCGCAAAAGAGCACACAGAATGCCGCTTCCGGAATGCCCCAGCGGCGGCGCAACTCCGCACGCCTCGGCTGAAGTTCCGCCGCTTGGCGGGCGAAGCGGTCATTGTCTACCGCATACGGGGCCGGGTAGAGACGAGACTCGGTTACGCCGAAGTTTTGATACAAGCGGCGGTTCGCGGCGCCGATATAAAGGAATCGGTCCACCCGGTGGAAGAGCCACCCCAGCTGGGCCCGTTTCAACCCGCGCTTCCATGTGGGCTGAGGCGCAAGGTCGTTGCTTTCGCCGCGTAGCCAGACCTCCACGCCAGCTGCCCTTGCCTCCCAAACCGCCTGCCAGTAGGCCGCCACCTGCCACCCTTGAATCCAGAGGGCGCTTGCGCCGCTCGCCCGCAGCCGGTCCCGCAAACTCTCCTGCAGCCGGCATTTCCAGAACGCGGCCGGCGTGGAACCCTCCACGGCGGTCAGAAATCGATGTGGGTAGCCGGACAGAGTGTCGATATCCCACGCAAAAGTGCGGCCGAACTCCCGGTCCGGGCTTAGACGGGTCCCATGATCGGTCACATACCAGACTTCGAAGGGGACGCGCCCGTCCAGCGCCAGTGCCTGCCACAGCGGCACTTGATATTGAATCGGGTGAGTGGTGAGAATCGCAAGCATCAGACCACCTGCCGGAGTAAGTCCATCCAGCGGTTTCCGTATATTTCCCACGAGAAGCTTTCCGCGCGGCGGCGAGCGGCCTGCGACATACGAGGCAGCTCGGCGGGTGCATCAATGAACCGCTCCATCGCATCCTGTAGCGCCTCAGCGTCACCGGCAGGGATAACATAACCTTCAACTCCATCGGTTATCAAGTCCCCGCCGCCCGAAGCCTCAGTCCCTATGACGGGCAGACCCGCGGCCAAGGCTTCGAGTTGCACTTGCGCCAATCCTTCAAAGTAGCTGGGGAACACGAGCACATCGCATTCGCGAAGCAAGCTCGGCAGTTGCCGGTGCGGAACTTTACCCATCAGCCGTAAGCCCGGCAGCACTGGGATCAGTCGCGCATGCTGCTCGCTCACTGGACCGACCAGCCACAACTCGGCAGTCTTCGGCGCCAACGAATGCCACGCCCGCACCAGCAAAGGTACACCTTTGCGGGCGCTTAAAGATCCCACGAAGACGAACCGGAGCGGCCGCGGCACATCGCAGTGCGGGGCCGGGCGGAACAGTTCAAGATCCACCCCGAACGGAATCACCACAATCTTATCCGCTTGAACTCCGTTCTCGATCAAGGTTGCGCGGACAAACGAGCTGGGCACCACAATCCTCTCAGCGTAGCGGTGTTCCTTTGTTTCGCAGAGTACTAACGCGTCCAGCCTGGGAAGGCAATTCTCTAGCCATTCCGGGAATTGCTGACGTAGCATTGGCATGAGCCGCTGAAAACTCGACGGGTGTCCGATGCTTCGATCGAGGATAAACGTACGGCCGAGAGCCAAGGCTCTCTCAGCTAACAGCCAGGAAGACGTATCGAAGCCGATGACAACATTGCTATTGGCAAGTTCCCGCTGTGGGATGCGGCCCTGGAATGCCGCGTTCCGCTCGAACATCACTGTCTGATCGTCATGGCCTGCGCGCAGCCGGCGAAGCGCGCGCCACTCACCGAGCGGCAGAATGCGAATTTCGTTCGTTGAGACGCCCTCCAAACGACGATTGGACAGTTGGCGTTGCACCGGCATGGGCAGGCGCCTGATGCATCGCCCAAGCCGGCTGTCCGGAACATAAGCCATGCCTGTCCAAAACCTGCTGAGGCACCCGTGCCGATGAAGCTCCGCGGCGAGCCGGAACGAGTATTGGGTTCCCGGATGGACTAAAAGGGCCTTGATCTGACCGGACTTGTTGGGAATTGATGATTCCGGCCGCACACAAGGTGCGCCGTTCTCGCGGGGAGACCGATATTCTACGGCATCTGCCCGCCTTTCGCCAGCGTCCGCCAAATCGGCGCCCCGCGCGGAAACCGATCGGTCCTCAGCGTTGTGAGCATCACTCATGACCTGCCGGAGGATGTCGATCCACCGTTCTCCATACGAGTCCCAGGAATACCGCTCCGCACATCGGCGAGCCGCCTGCGACATGCGCGCCAGGGTGTCCCGCGAATCGATGAACCGCCGCATCGCATCCCTTAGAGCCTCGGCATTTCCGGTTGGGACTACCAAGCCTTCGACACCATCCGCGATCAGATCCGGCGCGCCCGTCGCATCGGTGGCGATGATTGGCAGACCCGCTGCCATTGCCTCGAGAAGCACTGCTCCGAAGCCTTCAAAGTAGCTGGGGAATACCAGCACATCGCACTGACGAAGCAAGCCCGGCAGCTCCCGGCGCCCCACCTTGCCCATCATGCGCAAGCCTGAGAGCGTCGGAATCAGTCGCGCATTTCGTTTGCTGACTGGGCCTGCCAGCCACATCTCGGCATTAACTCGTCCTAGCGAGCGCCAAACCTGCAAGAGCAATGGCACCCCTTTCCGGACTCCCACCGATCCAACGAAGACAAACCGAACGGGTCGCGAAAGGTCGGGATGCGGCGCCGGCGTGAACGCGTCAAGATCCACGCCAAGCGGAACTACGACGATCTTCTGAGGTGTAACTCCGTTCTCGACTAGAGTATTTCGTGTAAACGAACTCCCTACTGCAATTAAGCGTGCCTGCGAGTGCTCGGTGTCTTCCGCGGAAAGCAGGTGGGGCAACCGGTGCGGGCAGTCCTCAATCCATTCTGGAAATTGTTGGTTGAGAACCGGAATAAGGCGCTCAAAAGTCCGGGGATGTCCAATCGTTCGATCGAGAATGAAGGGCCGGCCGAGCGCCGCCGCTTGATCCGCTAACAACCATGAAGCCGTGTCAACCCCAATTACGACGTCGCTATCGGCAACTTCACGTTCGGGGATACCCTGTTGGAACGCCTCATTCCGCTCGAACATCACCGTCTGATTGTCGTGTCCTGCTCGCAGCCGGCGAAGGGCAAGCAAATCTACTAGCGGTTGAGTCCGAAGTTTCTCCGTTGGTACACCGGTTAAGCGCCGGCCGTCTAGGAGGCGCCCGAGACCGCGAGGCATGGATCTTATGCCGAGCCCCAGCGTGCTGTTGGGGATGTACGCGAATCCCGTCCAAAACCGGCTTAGGCATCCGAACCGCTGAAGTTGGGCTGCGAGCCGGAAGGAATGCTGCGTTCCGGGATGGACTACAAGCGCTTTCATTTGGCGATCGGATCCCGAACCGCGAGAGTCTTGGATCCGTTTGACGGGTCTTTCCACAGTTTGCATCAGTTTTCAGTTGAGGAACTGCTGCCGCAAGATCTCGCGGGCACGCCCGCAACCAAAGCCCCCGGCGCAACGCTCTTCGTGACTACAGCGCCCGCGCCGACCACACACTCGTCACCTAGCTCGACATCCTTCAAGATCACAACCTTAGCGCCAATCCAGCAACGGCTACCGATCTTTACTCGGCCCGCATCCATCGGCTGCTCTCCCGGTGCGAGATTCGGACCAAACCGGTGATTTGAATCGGTGATGTACACGTCGGGGCCGAACATGTTCTGATCGCCGATTTCAACCTGACCGCCCGCATCGATCATGAGGTTTCGGTTAAAGTAATTCCGATTCCCAATACGGATCCGGATGCCATCGTAATCCACATCGTTGGGCCAAAGCCAAGCTCCCTGGGCGAACGCGTTGTGGGACCCGATCTGGATCTGCGGACACCGGCGCACTCGCCCCGCACCTTCGATCCGATTACGTTCACCCATTTTCATCCCAAGGAAGCGATAGACTCCTAGTCTCAAACGGCTCGCCGCTCCGCGGCTCCCGGTCAACAGCAGGTATGCCAAAAATCGTCTCATGAGCCTTCACGAGATCGGCGGACGAACTCAAGAAAGGTGGCGGGGCGGACCGGCTCCCGTCTTCGCCAAACTGAAAACGCATGGCGCAAGAATAGGCCGAACCCCGCCAGGCAGGATCTCAAGAGGTGGTTGCCAATGGAGAACCGCAAGTGCCTCGCTAACTTAAGGGGCAAAACGCCCAAGACCAAAGGGACCGGGCAACGCCTAAGGGCGAAGACCAGATCGTTGCAGACGCCCGAGCGGTGCTGAGCGTCTAGTTCCCTTGCCAATGTAGTCTTGTCGTGCCACACATGGACTCCCGGCATAAGGTGAACTTCCCAGTGCCCGTCCAGCAATCGCAAGCACAGGTCCTTCTCCTCCGATCCGTACAAACCGGGGCTTGGAGCGTAAAAGCCGGTTTCGCGGACGGCGGACATTCGCACGATGTGCCCGCACCCGATGAACATGTGGACCGGGCGTGCGGCGGACCGGACAGCAGGTTTCGGGCGATCAGGGCTCAGAATTTCGAATGCCACAGCCCCCACCCTCGGGTTGGTCTCAAGATGCTCGATCGCCACGGTGATTTCGTCCTTGTCCACAAACCATGCGTCATCGTCCAAGCTGAGATAGTAGTCGGCCTCGGTAGTTCGCATGAGTTGATTTCGAGCCTCTAAATAACCGCGCGCGGAATCCCAACGGAGCCACTGCACCGCGGGGAACTCGAGTCGAAGGGACGAAGTACCGTCCTCGGAACCGTCATCCAACACGGCAACATCGACATTCGCATAGCTTTGGGACAGCGCCGAATGAATCGCCTTCGGCAAAACGCCGGCGCGGTTGCGGGTCACAATACCAACCAAGACCACAGGCTTGCAGTCCACGGTTGGTTCTGCCGGTGATTCGGACATCAGGAAGTAACGATACTCTGGAGCGCGCCCGCCCTAACCCGAGAGCGGCGCGGAGCAACGGACGACCCGGATGGCTTCGAAGGCTGGACGGTGAGCGAAAACAGATCGAAGAGGATGAGCTTCATGTAATAGAAAGAACGATTCCTTCCCAGGGAACCGCGTTGCCTGGTTCGTTTGGTGCTAAACTCTCCCTTGTGGCTCTCTATGTTCAGTACGGATGCGGGTTTAGCGCCCCGGAAGGATGGCTGAATTTTGACGCCTCCCCCACTCTGCGTTGGGAGCGGATCCCGGTTCTCGGAAGGCTGTACACTAAGAACTCCGAGCGCTTTCCGGCGAATATCCGATACGGCGACATCGTCAATGGCCTCCCCGTTGAAACAGGTTCGTGCGCCGGCATTTATGCCAGTCATGTACTCGAACACTTGACCTTCTCCGACGCAATTACCGCGCTCAATAATACGTTCAGACTTCTCGAACCGGGAGGAACATTTAGGCTTCTAGTGCCGGACATGGAAATCATTGCCCGCCGATACCTTAAATCACTAGTGTCCGGCTAGAAGTCGAATAGATTCAATTGTTTGCCGGTATCGGGTAAATTGTTGTCGGAGTCGGATGCTTGAAGTGCCTGTAAAATGGGCGTTTTCTCAAAAAGCGTGACGCTCAAAATCTGTAGAATTTGGTAGAGTC
>CAMDED010000075.1 GCA_945893365.1 Candidatus Sulfopaludibacter sp. SbA3
GCCCGCAAGCGGGCCGAAGAGGCGCTGCTCAAGGCCGGAGCTCTACAGAGCGCGATCTTCAACAGCGCCAACTTCTCAAGCATCGCCACCGACGAGAAGGGCGTGATCCAGATCTTCAACGTCGGCGCCGAACGCATGCTCGGCTACGCCGCCGCCGAGGTGATGAACAAGATCACGCCCGCCGACATCTCCGATCCGCAGGAAGTGATCGCTCGCGCCGAAGCCTTGAGCCTCGAGCTCGGGACCACGATCACACCGGGCTTTGAGGCCTTGGTCTTCAAAGCCTATCGCGGGATCGAGGACATTTATGAGCTGACCTACATCCGCAAGGACGGCAGCCGCTTTCCGGCCATCGTTTCGGTCACGGCGCTGCGCGACGAGCGGGACGGGATCATCGGCTATCTGTTGATCGGAACCGACAACAGCGCCCGCAAGCGCGTGGAAGAGAAACTGCGGTGGACCGAGGAAAGCTTCCGTCTAATGGTGGAGAGCGTAACCGATTACGCGATCGTCATGCTCGATCCGGACGGCCTTGTGGTCAGCTGGAACACCGGAGCGGAGCGGATCGAAGGCTATCGCGCGGAAGAGATCGTCGGCAGACACTTTTCGCAATTCTACCTCAGCGACGATATTCAGAACGGCAAGCCGCGGCGCGACCTGGAAGTGGTCGCAGCCAAGGGCCGATTCGAGGACGAGGGCTGGCGGGTGCGGAAGGATGGATCCACCTTCTGGGCGAACGTGGTCTTCACGGCGATTCGAGATCAAGCCGGCAATGCGCGCGGCTTCGCCAAATTGACCCGGGACCTGACTGGGCGCAAGCAGGCCGAGTTCGCGCAAAAGCAGCTCGATCAGCGCTTGCGCGACCAGCAGTTCTACACGCGCTCCCTGATCGAATCGAACATCGACGCGCTGATGGCCACCGATCCGCTCGGCATTATCACCGACGCCAACCAGCAGATGGAGGCGCTCACAGGCTGCACGCGCGACGAGTTGATCGGAACGCCGTTCAAGAACTACTTCACCGATCCGGCGCGGGCCGCGGCGAGCATCGAACGGGTGCTAAGCGAAAACAAGGTCACTAACTACGAGCTCACCGCGCGCGGAAAGGACGGCAAGGAAACCGTGGTGTCCTACAACGCGACCACCTTCTACGACCGCGACAGGACGCTGCAAGGCGTCTTCGCAGCCGCGCGCGACGTCACCGAGCGGAAGCGTCTCGACGAGGCGTTGCTGGAGAAAAACGTGGAGTTGGAGAGAGCCAGGGCCGCGGCGGATAAAGCGAATCTCGCGAAATCGGATTTCCTTTCCAGCATGAGCCATGAGCTTCGCTCGCCGCTCAATGCGATCCTCGGTTTCGCCCAGCTCATCAATTCCGATTCCCCGCCGCCAACGGCCTCCCAGTTGGCTAGCATCGACCAGATTCTCCACGCGGGATGGTATCTACTGGAGCTGATCAACGAAATCCTCGATCTCGCGCAAATCGAGTCCGGAAAGCTGGCGTTGTCGCAGGAAGCGACGTCTCTCGAGGAAGTAATGCTCGAATGCCGGGCCATGATCGAGCCGCAGGGGCAAAAGCGCGGTCTCAAAATGACTTTCCCCCGGTTCGACATCCCGTACTTTGTGGATGCGGACCGGACACGGTTGAAGCAGGTGCTCATCAACCTTCTTTCGAACGCAATCAAATACAACCGGGCGAATGGAACGGTCGCCGTGGACTGCGCCAGGAGCGGCCCCGAGCGCGTCCGCATCAGCGTGAGGGACACCGGCGCCGGGTTGTCTCCGAATATGCTGATGCAGCTTTTTCAGCCGTTCAACCGTCTCGGACGAGAGACGACCGAGGAGGAAGGAACCGGCATCGGCCTCGTGATGAGCAAGCGGCTGGTCGAGCTGATGGGAGGCTTAATCGGCGTCGAAAGCACGGTTGGGCTGGGAAGCGTGTTCTGGTTCGAACTCAACGCAGCCGTCCCTCCGCAGCTTGCAGCCGACCCGACAAAACCCGCGGAAGTTGCCCAGGCGCCAATTCAGCGGGACGCGCCGCTGCGCACCCTTCTCTATGTCGAGGACAACCCGGCTAACCTGATGCTCGTCGAGCAGCTCATCGCGCGGCGCCGGGATTTGCGCCTGCTGACCGCGAGAGACGGAAACCTGGGCATCCAGCTGGCCCGCGCCCATCAGCCGGAGGTGATCCTGATGGACATCAATCTGCCTGGCATCAGCGGTATCGAGGCCCTGAAGATCCTTCGGGAGGACTCGGCGACGGCGCACATCCCGATCGTTGCGCTCAGCGCAAATGCCATGCCGCGCGACATCGAGAAGGGCCTGCTTGCGGGATTCTTCCGATACCTCACCAAGCCGATCGAGGTCAATCAGTTCATGAATACCTTGGACGCGGTACTGGAGTTCGCGGGACAAACGGCCAGCCGGGCAAAGTGAATCGGGACGAAGGCGCATGGTCAGTTCAGCCGATATTCTGAGCGCCAGAATCCTGGTCGTTGACGATAAGGAAGCCAATGTCCTTCTGCTCGAGGGCATGCTCCGGGTCGCCGGCTACGTTTCCGTCGACTCAACGACCAATCCGAAAGAAGTCTGCGAACTTCATCGCAAGAACCGTTACGGGCTGATCCTGCTCGATCTCCAAATGCCAGGCATGGACGGATTTCAGGTGATGGAAGGCCTGAAGGAAATCGAAGAAAACGGCTATCTCCCGGTCCTCGTGATCACAGCCCAGCCGGCGCACAAGTTGCGCGCGCTCGAAGCCGGCGCTAAAGATTTCGTGAGCAAGCCGTTCGAACTGGCCGAGCTTCGGGCGCGCGTTCACAACATTCTCGAAGTGCGCCTGCTTCATCTGGAAGCGAAGGATTACAGCAAGGCGCTCGAAGAAACGGTTCGGGAACTGGAGGCAAGCCGCGAGGTGATTCGCCTTAAGAACCTGGAGGAGCGAAAGAATAGCGAGCGGGAATTGGCCTTGGCGCAGGAAACTCAGGAAAGCCTGCTCCCCCGGTCCCTGCCTCAGTTTGAGGAATTTCACATTCAGGCGTTCAACAATCCCACCCGCTATGTGGGAGGGGATTTCTACGATTTCCTGCAACTGAGTTCGGGGGAATGGGTGGGGGTTCTGGCGGACGTCTCCGGAAAGGGGATGTCCGCGGCATTGCTAAGCTCCATGGTGCTGGGCGCTATCAGTATGGAGTTTCGCTCGGGGACTCCGCCACAGGAGGTATTGAACCGGGTTAACCGGCTCCTCTGCGAAAAATCTCTTCCCTTCCAGTTCGTTACCCTCTTCCTCGTCCTCCTGAGCCCCGATGGCTCCGGGCAATTTATTAGCGCGGGGCACAATCCCGCCTACTTGTTCCGCGCAGCCACTGGAGAGATCGAAGAGCTGGTCTCCGACTCCTATTTCCTGGGGATGTTCGATTTCGCTTCTTACGAATGCCGTACGCTCCATTTGCACGAACGAGACATTCTGGTGGTGTATTCCGACGGCCTCACCGACGCGCAAAACCGGCAGGAAGACATGTTCGGAGAGGAAAGACTGCTTGAAATCATTCGCCAGGAAGCCCCCTCGGGAGGGCGCGCACTCGAGCAGCGGATCTTGAAAGCCGTTGAGGAATTCACTCAAGGCATGCCGCAAACCGACGACATCACCTTCGTGGTGATTGAGAAGCGCCGCTAAAAAGATCGGGAGCGCGATATGCGGAAGATGCACCGGCCGGCAGGTGCGGGCTCGCTCCAAAGCCGTTCATTTAGCGCCGCCAAAAACAGATTTTCCAATCGAGCCGGCATGGGACCGCTTTCCGGGAAGCCGGTATATGCCCGAATGCATCCGCAACTCAGCCCTGCGCCGTCGGTAATCGCTGCGCGCCTTTCCGCGATGTGTGGTTCATTTACATTGCACGTCGCCCCGGAAATCAAAGAAGACACGAATGAGGTTGCCGTCAAGATCGGCGGCCATAAACTCGCGCAGCTTCCACGGTTTGTCCTCGGGCTCGGAAACGATCTTCGCTTGCGCGGCCTTCCACTGTGCGAAGAGTTCGTCCACCTCGGACTTGCTGTCGAGACTGAGCCAGAAAACGATAGGTAAAGTGGACCCCAAAGTCAAGACCATTTTTGGGCCCCTAATCCGTCGATAAAGGAGCGTCCGAATTGTTGGGCTGGAGACTGACGGCGGCGCGAGGCCCGTGGATCACGGTTGGGGAGAACGATGCGCGCCGAGCGGGTGTACATTCTTTTTCGCGCCGGCGAGGTGAAAGGGCCGCTAGAATGAATGCGTGAACAAGTCCCTCAAGCCCTCGCCCACGGAGTTCCCACTGCTGTTTGAGGTCGACCCGGAGCCGCTGCCGGAAACCCTGACGGCGCTGGGCGGGGCGCCTCTTGTGGTGCAAGCGTTTCGATCCCTGGGGTTGCCCGCGCGGGTGAGAGAGCACGTACGGATCAAGGAGCGGCAGCGGGGCTACGACGAAGCCAGGTTGGTGGAGAGTTTCGTGATCCTGAACGCGGTGGGCGGCGAGTGCATGGACGACTTCATGCGTCTGCGCGAGGATGGCGGGCTGAGTGAAATGGTGGGACACGAGATGCCTCTCCTTCGGTGGCGCGCAAGTCCCGTACGGGTTTCACGAGGAAGCCAAGATCGAAGAGGCCAAGCAGCGGCGAACGGGGGAGCAGATCGCCTGCATACCGGAGGAAACGGAAGCGTTGAGGGGATTGGGGCTGGTCAATCGCGAGTTGGTGCGGGAGTTGGGGCGGCGCTGTGGGGAGCAGCGAATCGCCACGGTGGATCAGGATGCCACGATCATCGAGAGCCGGAAGCAGGAAGCGTTGCGAGCGTACGAGGGAGAGCGAGGCTATCAACCGATGTCGGCGGTATGGGCGGAGAGGAACGTGGTGCTGGCGGATGAGTTTCGGGACGGGAATGTGCCGGCGATGATGGCGCCGTTGAGGGTGGCGAAACAGTCCTACGCGGCGCTGCCGGAAACGGTGAAGGAATATTACTTTCGGGGCGATTCGGCGTGTCACGAAAGCCAATTGATCAACTGGCTGAGGAACGAAGAGAGGGAAGAGGGTCCGCGGGGATTCATCGGGTTTGCCATCAGCGCGCGGATGAGCGGGGCGTTGCACAAGGAGATCGTGAGAATTCCGGAAGAGGGCTGGCAAGCGTACGGGAAAGAGCACGCCAAGCAGATACGGGAATGCGCGGAGGTGAGCTTTGTACCGGGAGAGAAATCGGAACACAAAGACACACAGCCGTTGCGCTATGTGGCGATACGAATACGACAGAGGCAAGAAACCTTGTTTGAGGATGGCAGCACGGTGAAGCACTTTGCGGTGGTGACGAACCTGGTGGAGTGGAAAGCGGGGCGCTTGATCGAATGTCATCGGGAGAAGGCGGGGACGGTGGAGGGGGTGCACGACATCGTGAAGAACGAACTGGCCGGGGGAGTGATGCCCTGTAAGTATTTCGGAGCGAATGCGGCGTGGCTGCGGTTGGCGGTGATCTCGCACAACGTGATGACGGCCCTGAAGCGTCTGGCACTGCCGGCGGAGTTGCTGACGGCGCGCCCAAAGCGACTGCGTTTCTTGCTATTCAACACACCGGGACGACTGGTGCGTCATGCGCGGACGACCGTGCTGCGGTTGGCGACGACAGCGCGGCGAATCATCGAATGGCTGGAAGCGACGAGACTGCTGCCGATCTCCGTCTGACCCCGCCTGGCCGAACTTGCTTATCGACGGATTTGCAGGCCCTATTTCGCCCCAAAAAGCGGTATTCTTGCGTGCGGAGTGTCAGCAAAGCCACTGAATACCCGGAGAAACGCTCGCAAGCGGCATCGGACTGGCGCAGACGAAGCCGGATCGACGCGGGGAGTCGCTCGGGACTGCGCCATCTACCCTCCCGCCCCCCCGTCCGCTACGCTATCGACGGATTAGGGTACCAGCGGCGCCATTTCGCGGGCCGCTTCACACGGGGCGATATCGAGTTGCCGGCGAAGGTGGACGAAGGGCGGGAGGCCACGAAAAGGATGCTGGAGCGGGCATAGCGGAGTATGGGGATCCGGACTACCAGCGGCTGACATCGATATCGGTGTCGCATCTGTACAACTTGCGACCAGCCGGCGATACCGGGAGTGCTTCATGAGATACAGCAAGACACGTCCGGTGCAGGTAGCGATCGGGAGCGGGGGCGGCCACAACCGGGAGGGAGGCCGTGGTACCCGCGGGTGGACACGGTGCATCAAGGAGATCGGGATGGAGTGAAGGGGGTGTATCACATCAACGCCGTAGACGAGGTGACGCAATGGCAAGTGGTGGGATCCGTGGCGGCCATCTCGCAGTCGCATCTGAAGCCGGTATTACAGGCGATTTTGGGGCTGCTGAAGGAACTGCTGATCGAGCAGACCAAATCGAGGGCGCGGAAGTGCAACGACAACGGGTTGGTGGAGTCGAAAAACGGAGGGTAATCCGCAAGCACATGGGGTATGGGTACATCGCGGCGCGGCACGCGGAGGAGATCGATGCGTTCTACCAAAGGCACTTCAATCCGTATTTGAACTTTCACCGGCCGAGCGCGCAACGGGAACGGAAGGTGGATGGGCGGGGCAACGATACGTTTGTGTACAAGCGCTATGCGACGCCGTGGGAGATAGTGCGCGGACTGGAGACGGAGTTGCCGGAAGGTGGGACGTATCTGAAGCCGTGTAGCGCGGACTTGAATCTACCGCCCTTTCCTTAGCCCAATACAGCCCGCCGTGTATTCTCAACGCCCCGTTTCACCCTTACCCTGGGTTAAGAGGCAAATCCGAATGGCGGACTTCTATCAAACCGGCGTTGTAACCACGCTGCATCGTCTGACCCCGAACAGTATCGAACGGCTCGAGGCCGATCTTGAGAAGTTCTCCCGGAACAAACCCATTGGCTTGGTCTTGCCGGCGCTCTACTCGGAGTTCGAAACATTGGCCATGCAGCGCATCGTAACGGAACTCCGGAAAGTGCGCTACCTGCAACGCATTGTCGTGGTCCTGGCCAAAGCCACGCAGGAGCAATACGACCGGGCGCGGAGCTTCTTCAAGGATTTCTATACGCCGGTAACCGTCATCTCGATCGACAGTGACAGGATTCAGTCGCTTTTCCGGATGCTCGAAGAGCGGGGACTGCCGGCGGGGTCCGACGGCAAGGGCCGCTCGTGCTGGCTGGCGTACGGATACCTCCTGGCGATGCGCGACTGCGGCATGATCGCGCTGCATGACTGCGACATCGTTAACTATGACAGGCAGCTGCTCGCCCGTTTGTGTTACGCGATAGCCCACCCGCACCTTCCTTTCGACTTCTGTAAAGGCTACTACGCGCGGGTCACCGATAGAATGCACGGCCGCGTGACCCGTCTGTTCATGACGCCGCTGATCCGGGCGCTGGACGGGATGGCCCCGGGAACTCCCTTCCTGCGCTACCTGGACAGCTTCCGATATGCGCTCGCCGGAGAGTTCGCCATGGACATCGATCTCGCCCGCGTAAACCGCATCCCCGCGGACTGGGGTCTGGAGGTTGGAGTGCTTGCGGAGGCGTTTCGCAACTGTGCCGTGGCAAGGACCTGCCAGGTGGATCTGACGGACAACTACGAGCACAAGCACCAGACGCTCTCCACCGAAGATTCGTCGAAGGGACTGGCGCGCATGGCCGCCGACATCGCGAAGTCGCTCTTCTCCACTCTCGCGGCCGAAGGCCTGGTTTTCTCGGCGGACCACTTCCGCAGTCTCGAAGTGCGATACGTCCGCATGGCCCAGGACACCATCGCCAAGTACTACGCGGATGCCATGCTGAACGGTCTCAAGTTCGACCGTCACGCGGAGGAGATGGCCGTGACGGTGTTCGCAAAAAGCCTTCGGTCGGCCGCGGCCGAATTCGTCGAGGACCCGAGCGGCCTTCCGCTCATCCCCAACTGGAACCGGGTCCTGGCGGCGATCCCTGAAATTTTCGATCTCTTGCAGGATGCGGTGGAGAAGGACTCCCAACGGCGGCAAGGCCGAGCGGCCTGAAGGAGCTGTGATGGATCTATCCTTGCCCGACGAAGCCCGCCGGGCGGCAGAGGTCATTCGCCGGGCCGACATCGTGATCGGCATCCCCAGCTACAACAACGCGCGCACCATTGGTCACGTCGTGCGCGCCGCGAATGCCGGCCTCGCGAAATACTTTCCCCAACTCACGGCCGTGGTGATCAACTCGGACGGCGGATCGACGGACAGCACACGTGAAGCCGTTCTTTCCGCGTGCGTCGAGGACAGCCGCCTGATGCTGCTCTCCACCCCGCTTGTGGCGGCGCACCGCCTGTCGTTCCCTTATCACGGGGTGCCCGGCAAGGGAAGCGCGTTCCGCATGGTTTTCCAGATGGCGAAACAACTCGACGCAAAAGTCTGCGCGGTCGTCGATTCCGACCTCCGGTCGATTACGCCGGAGTGGATCGACTTGCTGATTCGCCCCGTACTGTTCGCCGGTTTTGATTTCGTCGCTCCCTACTACCAGCGGCACAAGTATGACGGCACCATCACGAACAGCATCGTATACCCCCTCACGAGAATGCTTTATGGAGTATCGGTCCGGCAGCCGATCGGCGGCGAGTTCGGAGTATCGGCGCGCCTTATCAGGCGATACCTCGCCCGTCAGGATTGGGAGACCGACGTCGCGCGCTTCGGAATCGACATTTGGATGACGACCGTCGCGATCGCCGAAGAATTCCGCGTCTGCCAGAGCTTTCTCGGCGCGAAGCTGCACGATGCCAAAGATCCGGGCTCCGACCTGTCGGCAATGCTCGAGCAGGTTGTCGGCAGCGTCTTCACTTTGATGCAGGAGTATGCGCCCGTTTGGCAACGGCGGACGGGCAGCACGCCGGCTGAACTCTTCGGGTTCCGTTTCGATGTTGGTCTCGATCCGATACAGGTAAACGTCGACCGAATGGTGCAGGCGTTCCGGCGCGGCTGCGAGGATCTCGGTGAGATCTGGGAGACGACGCTCGGCAAACGCACGTTCATGGCCGTGCGGAGGCTTGGAAACAGCCTGGGGGAGAGCCGGGAATCGTTCCACCTGGATGATGAACTTTGGGCGGAAGTGATTCTCGATTTCGCCTGCGCCTACCGGAAACACCCGCTTGCCCGCGGCATGATTCTGCGGTCGCTGACGCCGCTATACCTTGCGAGAGTCGCGTCTTTCGTCCGCGACACCGAGAATCTCGTCGCGGACGAGGTCGAGGAGAAGATCGAGCAGCTCTGCCTGACTTTTCAAAACCTCAAACCCAGCCTGGCCGCGCGTTGGAATGGGGAACCCGTTCAGGGCGGCGGGCGCCGCCCACAGCGGGAGCGGGCTGCGGCGAATGAGATGGACCAAACAAACGTGGAGGTGTGACAAATGATTGAGACGTTGAAGAACATTCTGGAGGGAGCTCTCGAGCGCCTCCAGCAACAAATGACGACGTATCTACCCTCGTTCCTGGCCGCCCTCACGCTGATCTTCGGAGCGTATCTGATCGCCACGCTTGCGCGCTGGCTGATTTATAGGATCTTCAAAGGGCTAACCGTCGACAAATTTCTCCGGCAGAGCGGCATCGCGTTCCTGGTGGACCCTTCCGGCGGTCTTCGCGCCACGCGGCTGGCGGCCGGGACGGTCTATTGGTTCATCCTGCTGAGCGGCGTCCTGCTTGGGTTAAACGTCTTCAATACCGATCTCACGACCCAGATTATCCAAAGCTTTGTGTTCCTGGTTCCCAAGCTCTTCGTGGCGGGGCTGATCCTGCTAAGTGGAACATGGTTAGGTCAGTACTTGGGCCGCGGCATGCTGGTTTGGGCTGTTAACGAGAATTTCCCTTCGCCGCGCCGCCTGGCCGCAGTCGTCCGGATCCTTATCATGTTCGTCGCCGTCGTGGTTGCCGCCGATCAACTCGATTTCGCGCGAAGCGTGTTCCTGGCGGCCTTCATCATCTTCGTTGGCGGCGCCGTTCTGGCCGGCAGCCTTGCGATCGGCCTTGGCGGGAGAAAGATGCAGCGGTTCTTCGAGGAGAGAACAGAGCAAACGGGCGATTCCGAGAGGTCCCTGTGGAACCATTTGTGATCGGATGAGCGGTCGACTCCGGCGCCGGCCGATCGTCCAGGCGTCAGTCGCCGATCAGGGCCAGGACAGCCTCATTCCAGCCTTCAGGCCCGGGGCGGTCCGTGACGGAACCGCATGGTACCATCGCCCTCAGTTCCGCGACTTGCGGGGAGCGAATGAGTACTGAAGCCGACACGACGTTTAGAAAGGACGCGTCATTCAATGCGTCGCCCAAGCCGATAGTGCGAACCGGCGCGTTCCCCCGTTTGAAGAGCGCGGCGAGCGCCTCGACTGCCATGGCCTTGTCGTTCTCCCCCAGAATGTGCCAGAAACGGCCGCCACATGTCCACTGCCTTCCCTGGTCTTCGATGGCGGAGGCAAGCGCGCCAGCCCGATCCGGGTCGAGGATCACGAACGGCTCATCGTATTCTCTCTGCTTCGCCAGAACAGCCTGCTCGATCGGCAAATCGCAAAGCCCGGCCACCTCCTCGGGCGCCATTTCATGAAAACCGCGAACGCGGCACTGGCTCCTTTGGGAGGCCCTTTGAAGGTCGGCTATGAGCTGCTCGTACCGGGTTCCCCACTCGACGCATTCGTAGGCGCCCCGGCGTTTGCCTCCAATGACTGCGAATGGGAAATACCCAAGAGGAAAGAAGGCTGCGCCGCCGTTTTCGACTATGAAGGGATGCTCATTCCCGAGGCATCGGCGCCAATACTCAACCTCCGCGCGCGTCTTGCTGGTAACCAGAACCCAAGGAACGCCTCGCCGCCTCAATCGATCGAGCGCAGGTCTGGCAGCCTCCCAACTGTAGGTGTCACGGTCCAACAGAGTTCCATCGAGATCCGTGAAGATGACGTCCATCGTGGCTCTCTCAGGTTACCCTGGTTGGAGCTTTTCCAGCCAGAATGGCTATAGGGAGGAAAACGCCTCATGAGATCACGCAGCTGGCTGGCGCTTTCGATCGGATTCGGCACGCTGATACTTTTGATCGGCCTCCTCGGCTTCGGTGCGATGCGCCGCGCGCAGGCCCTGCACAACGCGACCGTGGCCGCGCATGATGCGTACCTGCAGACCGACGCCGTCCTGCGCGAGATTCCGGTCGATCTGTACCTTGGGGGCGTCCTGATCCGGGACTACCTGCTTGACCCGTCTCACATCATGGCTCCCGCCTACCGGGAGCAGCTCCGGACCAAACGGTCTTCGATTCAGCAGCGGCTCGACCTTCTTGCTCAAAGGCCCGGAGAGCCGGTGAGACTCCGGCAATTGCGGTCGGAACTCCGGGAGTATTGGAAATTGATGGATCCAATCCTCAATTGGTCCCCGCCGGAGAAGGCGGCGCTTAGCCGCGTGTTTCTTAACCAGCAGGTGCTCCCGCGCCGGGAGGCCGTCATGGCGCTGGCGCGGGAGATCGGCGAGATCAATTCCGCTAACCTGCGGAAGGAGCAACAGCGGCTCCAGGGAAGCCAGGAATTGTTCCAGAGTTTTCTTCGCGGGACCGTGTATCTCGCCCTTTCCATCGGCTTACTCGTCGCCCTGATCAGTGGCGCTCGAGTCGCTTTTCTCGAACGCCGTAGTGAGCAACAGCGTGGACGCGCGGAAAGGGCGGAAGAGGAAATGCGGCGGCTCTCCCGCAATCTGGTGCGGACCCAGGAGGAAGAGCGGAAGTCGCTCTCGCGCGAACTGCACGATGCCATCGGCCAGCAGCTCTCAGCCATGACCATGGAACTTGGCAATCTGGAATCGCTCATAGAGTCCACGCCCGAGAAGCTTCGCGAGCAGTTGAACGAAGCCCGTAACCTGAATGCGGAAACCTTGCGCGAGGTCCGCGCCTTGGCGATGGGGCTGCGGCCGGCAATGCTGGACGAACTCGGACTGGGACCGGCGCTCCGCTGGCAGGGGCGGGAGTTCTCGCGCAGAAGCGGTGTGCCCGTAACGGTGCAAATCGATGGCGACCTCGATGGCTTACCGGAGACTCATCGAACCTGCGTCTACCGGATTGTCCAGGAAACACTCACGAACTGCGCCCGGCATGCGCAAGCGAAGAGTATCAGAATCTCGCTCTACGGGCGGAATGATCGGATAAACCTGTCCGTTCAGGACGATGGCGCCGGCTTCGATCAGGACGGGGCGACTGCTCGCGGCCTTGGGCTGATCGGCATCCAGGAGCGGGTGCGCGAACTGGAAGGGAAAGTCATGGTCACCTCCCATCCGGATAAAGGGACGATCGTGGAAGTGGAAGTCCCGGTTGGCGTAGGAGGGATTGCGGGATGATTCGTGTCTTGATTGCCGACGACCACGGCGTGATGCGCAAGGGCCTCCGTCTGCAATTGGAACATCACGACGGGATTGAAGTCGTAGGCGAGGCCGCCGACGGCCGTGAGGCCGTGAGACTGGCCGAAGAACTCAACCCGGACGTGGTGATGATGGATATCGGCATGCCGAATTTGAATGGAATCGAGGCGACGGCACGGATTGTCAAGCGCAATCCGAACGTGGGTGTGATCATCTTAAGCGTTCACTCCGACGAAGAGTATCTCGTGCGCGCGCTCACCGCTGGAGCGAAGGGCTATCTTCTTAAAGAAAGCGCCGATGTCGATTTGCTCCGCGCGGTCCAGGCGGTCGCGCAAAGAAAATCGTTCTTCAGTCCCACTGTCGCCAAGGCGCTTCTGGATGACTTCGTTCAGCAAATCCAGCAGCGCGGGCTGAAGGATTCCTACGATCTATTGACGGATCGCGAAAAGGAAGTTTTCCAACTCTTGGCCGAGGGAAAGTCTGCCAAGGAAATCGCCGCAATCTTGAACTTGAGCCCCTATACGGTGGAGACGCACCGGACGCACATCATGCAAAAACTCGACTTACACAGCGTGGTGGATCTGGTGCTCTACGCAGTCCGCAAGAAGATCATTTCGTAAACGCTTCGGCGCCGCTGTTTGCGCTGACGGCGGACTCGAAGGCTGATCGCGAACCACCGTTCCGGTGGGCGGCAATCATCCACTTACCGCCGGCTTTCTGACGAGGGGAATTCGTCCGTCCACTCTCACCCCCGGCGTTGGTCGGTCCGTGCGTTCCGGCCGTATAGCCCAAGGCCCTCGAACAGTAGGTTGTTAACGGCTGGATGAAATCGACCTGGCCGCCCGCGGCAATACCGCGCTGCCAGTAGGCCCGGATCGCCTGGCGTCCGTGCGCGAGGACATGCGCCGAAAGAATAGTACCCGTCGTCTGCATAGAGCGACGCCACCGCTGCGGCGTCACCCTGGTTGTAAACCTGGGTTGTAAACCTGGCGCCAAAGTTCGGTTATCCGACCGACCGCAGACAGGTCCGTGCATACGGGAACTCCCACTCATCGCATCCGCAAGGCCAACCGTTAGGCGTCAGAGCACCATTTCCGCCGCCACCATGTCGTCTAAGGGCACGTGTCGAAGCCGGAAGCCGGCCTTCTGGCAGATCCTCTGCATGCTCCTGTTGTCCATAAGAATGCCAGCCTCAACCCGGGCCACCTTCTCCGCACGGGCCACTTCGAGGATGCTGCGCATCAGCTCTGTGCCCAAGCCTCTGCCCTGGAAAGCGTCGCTGACGATCACGGCAAACTCGGCATCATTCGACCTTCGCAATTTGGTGAGCCGGCCCACGCCCACAATTTTGCCGTCGCACTCGGCCACGAGAGCCATTTCCCTGTCGTAGTCGATGAAGCAGATGCGGAGAAGCCGTTCATGCGAAGTCCTGTGGCTGAGCTTCATCACGTGAAAATAGCGGAAATATACGCTCTGCTCTGAGAGCGTTTCATGGAAATCCACCATCGCGGGCTCATCTTCGGGCCGGATCGGGCGGATCGTAAGCTGTGTGCCGTCTTTCGCGGTCCAGGGTACGGCATACTGTGAAGGGTAGGGACGGATTGCGGCTCTCGGAAGGTCCGAATCCGCAACCTCCCGGCCGTGAAGAACGACCCGAGCGTCGAGTGCCAGAAAACCTTCGGGAGAAGCGAGGAGCGGGTTGATGTCGATCTCCTTGATTCTCGGCTCATCCGACACCAGCCGGCTGAAGCGGACCACCAACTGCTCGAGCGCCGCAATATCGACCGGCTTCCGTCCACGAACTCCCTTGAGGGCCTCGAAAATTTTCGTCCGCTCCATCATGCGCCGCGCGAGCGTCGAGTTGAGCGGGGGCAGGGCCAGCGCGCTGTCTCTGAACACTTCCACCAGTTGCCCTCCAGCTCCAAACAGGAGGACGGGGCCGAACTGGGGGTCGACGCTGCTCCCCAGAATGAGCTCGTAGCCGCTCATCCTTATCATCGGCTGGACGGTCACGCCGAGGAAATTCCCGGGGCCGGCCTTCTCCAGCACGGCCGCTTCGATCTCGCGGAAAGCGCTCCGGACGGCAGCCTCATCGCCGAGGTTCAGCTTAACCCCGCCCACCTCGGTCTTGTGGGTAATGGTCTCGGAGAAGAGCTTTAGGACTACCGGATAACCCAGTTCCCTGGCGTCCCTCACGGCGTCGTCTTCGCCCGGCGCGACCATGGTCTCGACGGTCGGTAAGCCGTAGGACTTGAGCACCTGCTTCGATTCGAACTCCGTGAGAATGACGCGCCCGGCGGCGTTGGCGCTTTCGACGATCCGGCGCGCGAGGCCGCGCTCCGGGAGATCTTCGCCGGTCGCCGAAGACGGTGTTTCGTAGAGGCCCCGCAGATTGTCTGCGTAGCGAAACATGTAGCAGAAGGCCCGCGCGGCCGTATCGGGGTAGGCAAAAGTGGGGATGCCCGCAGTGTTCAGGACGCTCACACCTCCCGCAACGTCGGATCCTCCCATCCAGCTCGCGAGGATCGGCTTGCCCAATTTGGCGTAGGGCGCTAGGCGTTCCGCGATCTCTGTCGGCTTGGTCATGCCCTGCGGCGTCAGGATCGCCAGCAGGCCGTCGCTGTTGGGGTCCTTGGCGACGATTTCGACCGACTTCGCATAGCGTTCGGCATCGGCGTCTCCCAAAACATCGACGGGATTGTTATGGCTCCAATGCGGCGGCAAGAAACGATCGAGAGCTTCAATGGTCCCGGTGGAAAGGCTGGCCAGCTCGCCGCCGCTTTGAATCAGTTCATCCGTCGCCAGAACTCCGGGGCCGCCGGCGTTGGTGATGATGGAAAGGCGCGGGCCCGTGGGCCTCGGTTGCTTCGCCAGAACTTCGGCCATGTAGAACAAGTCCGCGATGCTATTGACCCGCAGGACGCCGCAGCGGCGGAAGGCGGCATCGAGCACGTCGTCGCTTCCGGCGAGGGAACCGGTATGGGAGGCTGCGGCTTGCGCCGCCGCGCCGGTGCGGCCTGCCTTAATGACGATAATCGGCTTGTTGAGCGCCACTTCGCGCGCCGCGGACAGGAAGGCTCGGGCATCGCCGATGGACTCCATATAGATGACGATGCTGCGAGTCTCGGGATCGTCGCCGAGGTAGTCGATCAGGTCCGCCCATCCGACATCCAGCATGGAGCCAACTGAGAAAAAGGCGCTAAACCCAACCATCTCCCGAATGCTCCAATCGAGGATGGACGTACAGAGGGCGCCGCTTTGGCTGATAAGTCCGACCGTCCCTTTCCGGGCCATGGAGCTTGCGAAGGTGGCGTTCAAGCCGCTGACAGGGCACATGACCCCCAGGCAGTTCGGCCCGACGATGCGCATCTGCCCGCGGCGCGCCTCTTCAAGAATCCGGCGTTCCAGCTCAATGCCTTGAACGCCCGCTTCTTTGAAGCCGGCCGAAATGACAACGGCGCCCTTGACGCCGGCCGCGGCGCATTCGGACACGATACCTGGAACCGAGGCTGCCGGGGTCACGATGACCGCGAGGTCCACGGTTTCGGGAGCTTCCGAAACGCTTGGGTAAGCCTTGATGCCGAGGACGGTCGCGCGTTTCGGGTTCACTGGAAACACTTTGCCGCCGAATGGCGTTGAAATCAGGTTTTGAAGCACGGTGCGGCCGACGCTGTTCTCGGTCTCGGTGGCGCCGATGACGGCTACCGTTCGTGGGGAGAAAAAAACATCCATTCCGCCGTGCGCGATTGCCGTGCGAGCGATTCCGGGGGGGGTCAGGTCGGTGTCGGTCATCTTGGTGTACAGTTCCTCTCCAGGATGCCCAGCACAACGTTTGCCATAATGATGAGCACTCGTGTTTCCTTCGAGTTAGACGCGGCCGAACAAGCCGCCAGCGGGCGCCGAGGGGTTTTTCACCCAAATTCTTCAAGATTTCGTTTTATTTCCCGATAAGAGCTTTTGAGGAGATACGGCGAAATGTGTCCCGAATGCGGCGGTACGGATGTCCGGAGGTGCCGGCGAAGGAATCTGCTGGAGAAGGTCTGGAGTTGGCTGGGCATCTGGCCATACCGGTGTTTCGTCTGCACAGCCCGTTTTTTCCAGCCGTACGTGGGCAACTCCGGGCGGCCAAAGTTCGATCGCCGTTCGGCGCCTGAGCTGCGCCGCGCGGAAAGCGTAATGATGCATCAACTGATCTCGCGTTCGCCCATGCAACAAGACCTGACTCGCCTTCAACGTGCAATCGCAGGGAGCGAGTCGCCGGTCACGACCAAATCTACGGGCGTTACGAAGTAAACTCCAGGCCGCGCCTGTTCCCAATTTGCACATGGACCTGTGCAGTGGGGCAGGCCATCGCGGTGTGTGGCCTGCGATATGCGGCAGGTCGAAAAAGCCTTCTGCATTCTCCACGTTTTTCATGAAACTCCGCAGGCCGCCGAGGCCCGATCGCGCCCCACCCGCTGTCATTTGCACCTGGCCATAGTACCTTGCTCCTTCGTGGCGCCCGGCACTGCGTCCGCGAGCGCCGTTCCGGTGGCCATCCGCAAAAACGCTTTCGCCCGAGTTTCGCCTAAGAAGCCCACTGAGCCCGGCTCGCCGCGGAGCAACTTCAGGCAAGGTAAAGGGTTTAGTGTACTATTAGGAATCCAGAACCGCCCCTGGGAAGGAAATTGTGAACTCTCGATCCGTCTTCCGGTTTTTCGTACCGACCGTCCTCTTCGCCGCCGCTGTGGGTGCGCCCGTACGCGCGCAATCGACTGGCTCGACCTTCGGCGAGGTGATCGCGCTCGGCGGCACGCCGTCCGATATCCTGCTTGACGAGCTGCGGGGACGGATCTATCTGGTCAACGACAAGACTAACAGGATCGACGTCTATGGAATTCCCGAGAAGGCGTTGGTTGGGGTGATTCAGGTAGGAGCAACGCCGCTTGCAGCCGCGATGTCTCCGGACTCCGCCTATCTTTACGTCACGAACAACGGCAGTTCCTCTATAAGCGTTGTCGATTTGGGCACGAATAGTGTGTTGCAGACGGTCAGCCTGCCCGCGCGCCCGGAAGGCGTGGAAGTCGGCGCCGATGGGCGCGCGCTGGTAAGCACGGTCGGGACCGGCACGGGCAACCTGCAGAACACGCTCCTGATCTTCGACCGCACCAAGGATCAGTCGCAGCAACTTATTCCGGTCCAAGTGCCGCCACCGCCTTCAAGCCCATCCGGCATTCCTCCGGCACAGCTGACGCGGCCGATCACCACGTTCCGGAGCAAACTGATCCGTACGCCGGACGGGCAATTCATCGTCGGGCTGACGAATCCAAGCGCAACCACGACTTACCTGTTTGTTTATGAAGTGGCGTCGGGTGTCATCTTGAGGAGCCGCACCGTTACGGGACAATCCACGACGCTCTCCATGTCCCCGGATGGGGCGCGATTCATGGCGGGATTCACGATGTACGATACCGCCACTCTCGCCGTTGTCGCGCAGCAGAGCAACGCGAACGCGCCGTTTCTTTTCAACGTGAACTTTAACGTACAGCAGAATATCGGGGGCAGCGGCTTTTCGCCGGATGGAAAGACCCTATTCAGCGCTTTCAACGTTGCGCCTTTCGCGATGCCGGCAACGCGCCCGCAGGCATCCACCTTGTTGATCTCGGACTCGCGCAATCTGGCCATCGGTCTCGGCATCAAGCTTCCGGAGAGCATTGTCGCCCGCATGGTAGTTTCGAGCGACGGCGCGAACGCCTGGGGACTTTCGGAGTCCGGCCTGATTTACCTGCCCATGTCCACTCTGTACGACTACCCCATTCTCCAGCCCGAAACGACCCAGATTTTTCTCGCGCAGGACGAATGCAATCGCGGGATTGCCTCCGGAACTCTGAAGGTCAACAATTTGGGGAAGGGAAAGCTAACCTATAGCGTCAGCATTCAGAATTCCCAAGGTTCGACTCCCGGGTCGTCGCTCATTGCCCAGATGACGAGCGGCGTGGCTCCCTCATCGATCGTATTCACGATGGAACCCGGACGCTCGGGGATCGTACGCCAGGCGGGAACGAACCTGGCAACCGGCGGCGGCTCAAGTCTGCAGGGAACGCCCGTCAGCGTGGCCTTGTCTTCGATTGAGGCGATCAACCTGCCGAACAGCATTCGCGTTTACATGAACTACCGGAATCCGGACCAGAGAGGGATGATCTACCCGGTTCCTACCGGTCCGAATAACTTCGTTGCCGAGGGCCTTCACGACATTGTTGTCGATGAGGCGCGGAAGCTGGTTTACATAACGAATTCGGGTTATAACCGGGTGGAGTTATTCGACATCCGGAAGCAACGTTTCGTGGAACCGATCCCGGTGGGTCAATTGCCGCACTCATTGGCCCTTGGTCTTGATGGAGATACGCTTTACGTGGCCAATACGGGCGGTGAGTCGATCAGCATTGTGGATCTAACTCTTAGGCGGGTCGTCAGCCAGGTGGACTTCCCGCCGATTCCGCGCCAAGGCAATGCAAACCCGATTTTCCCGCGTGCGATGGCTGCGAGTTTGTTCGGCTTGCAGTTCATCATGTCGAACGGCACGCAGTGGAAGCTGGTGGGTACGCAGGCTACGGTGCGGCCGGTGAATTCCGTCACGCCTCTGGCTCTTCCAGCCCCCCAGATGATGCTCGCCTCGCCCGGCGGCGGTTATATTCTGACTTTGGCAGGCAATGGATTCGGCTATCTGTACGACGGAACCGCCGATACTTACACGGCAGGCCGCCTCCTGTTTACCAATCCGATTACCAGCTATTACGGTCCGCTAGGGGCGGCGGGCGACGGGGGCTACTTCCTGGCGAACGGCCTCATCCTGAACAACTCCATGACGGTGGTCGGCGGAGCGGAGCGTCCCGGGGCCATCCAGTTCGGGCCGCCTCCCGCGCCTGGCCAGCCCCCGATCGTCACGGTTGTCAGCGCCGGGCAGCGGAATGTGGCCTCCGTGCATCCTCTCGACGAGAACCAGTTCGCGCGAGTTACGACGCCGGTCAGGCAGAATATCACGTCGGTGACGCGGGACGACCCGCGCGCGACGCTCGAGGTTATCGATATCCGCAACGGGTCTTCCGCCGTGATCGGCGCCGTTCCGGAGAACCCAAACACGAGCGTGTTCGGGAATCAGCGTGCGAATATTCCACCCCGCCAGCTTGTCATCGATTCCGCAGGCACAGCCTATGCAATCACGCTGTCCGGCTTGAGTGTGGTGCCGCTCGCGACAAGCCCGCCGCGACCGCTCATCGCGGCGGGAGCCCGTGGCATCGTCAACGCAAGCGACGGGAGCACCAACATCCGGCCGGGATCTTTCATCACGATCAGCGGGACGAACCTTGCGGCGCCGGCTACCGCGGAGTTGCTGCCTCCACCAACGGTGCTGGGCGGGTCCTGCGTCACGTTCAGCGACATTTCGGTACCGCTGCTTCAGACTTCGGCGGGAGTGATTCAGGCTCAGGTACCAGACAACATCCGGCCGGGAATCAACATCGTTCAGGTCCGCTCCCTGGCCATGGCGCAGGCGAGCGATCCGGTGCAGATCACGGTGCAGCGGCCGGCGTCCGGACTTTCGAGCGCGTCAAACGAACAGTAGCGGTTGAGACCGTTGGGGCGGGAAGCAGTATACTCGTCCCATGCCGTTCAAATCCCTTTTCCTGCTCGCGGCCTTGCCGGTCTTCGCGCAAAGCCTTTCCGGGGCGGGCATTTCCGAGGCGAGTCTTGAGGAACAGACCAAACATCTGCGCGCGCTGGTAGCGCGGTCTGCACGCCTTCCGCTCGATCTGACGGAGTTCGCAGTCCACCCGCCGCAACCAGGCTGGGCGCTCGAAATGGTATCTTCCGTTGCGAGCGACTCGAAGGGCGTCGTCTATCTGCTGCAACGCGGCGAGAAAGCCGACCCGGTGATCGCGGTCGATCGCGATGGAAGGGTCCTGCGGTCCTGGGGCAAGGGGATGTTTACAATTCCTCACAGTATTCGCGTCGATCCTCTTGGGAATATTTGGACGGTGGATGCCTCAGCCTCGAAGGTTTTCAAATTCACCCCTGAAGGCAAGTTGCTGCTCACCATTGATGTTGGCGGGCAGCCTGCGAACACCAAGCCGGGATCGTTCAACGGGACGACGGATATCGCGTTCGCTCCGGGCGGGCGGATTTTCATTGCCGACGGCTACGGGAACGCACGCATTCTGGAGTACGGGACGGACGGAAAGCGAGTGCGGGAGTGGGGCAGACGCGGGACGGGGCACGGCGAGTTCAACCTCCCGCACGGCATCGCGGTGGACGAGCGCGGCACGCTTTATGTTGCCGACCGGGAAAACGGCCGCCTGCAACGTTTCGACCTGGACGGAAAATACCTTTCCCAAATCAATGGCCTCGGCAAGACGTTCTCGATGAAGATTGCCGGGGAGTTTCTCTACATCGGTACGCAGCCCCGGAACGAGCCGAACGGCGCTCCCGGTTGGTTAATGAAGCTCGATCGCCAGAGTGGCAAGGTGCTGGGCTACGTCGAATCCACCGGGCATCATTCGGTTGAGTTCACGGCGGACGGTGAGTTGATGACGGGCTCGCGGCCGGACAAGGTCTTATGGTTCCGAAAGCCAAGGTAACGCGGCGGAACCTTCTTGCGGGTCTCGCCGCTCCCCTTTCGGCACTTGCAATGCCTGCTGCGGCATTCGCCGAAACGCATGGACTGCGCCTCTACATCGGAACCTACGGCATGCAGAGCCTTCCGGTCGAGCGGGCTCTCGCCGAGATCCGTCGAATCGGTTATGAAGGCGCGGAGCTTTGCGTGATGCCGCAGTGGCCGAGCGAGGCTGTGAACCTCGACTCCGGCGCGCGCCACCGCATCCGCGACGCGAGGTTCCCCATACCAACATTGATCGACAGCTTCAATCTTCTGGCATCGCCCGAAGCTCATCGACTCACGCTCGATCGCATCAAGGTCAATGCCAGCTTGGCGCACGACGTGTCTCCGGGAAAACCGCCGATGCTCCAGACCGTGCTCGGCGGGCGTCCTCCCGAGTGGCCCGAAGTGAAGGACCGGATGGCGGCGCGTCTGGAAGACTGGGCGCGCGCCGCCGCCGCGAGCCGGATTACGCTCGCTGTGAAAGGCCATATTTCAAGCGCCGTGGATACACCGGAGAAACTGCTCTGGCTCCTCAATAAAGTGAACCACCCGGCGCTCACCGCAATCTACGATTACAGCCATTTCTCGCTGATGGATCTCGACATGGAGAAAACCATGGAGCAGCTTCTGCCGCGCTCTGGATTCATCACCGTAAAGGACGCGCGGCGAGTCGGCGGCCAACCCTCCTTCCTGCTGCCGGGCGAGGGTACAATCGACTACGTACGCTATTTCAGAAAGGTGCGGCAGCTCAAGTGGCGCGGCTGGGTGCTGGTCGAAGTGAGCCGGCAATTGCAGACTCTTCCCGGCTACGATCCGCTCGCCGCCGCGGAGAAGTCTTACCGCCATCTAGCGGCGTGTTTGAACCAACCTTCATGACCTTACTCCTGCTGCTTCCCCTCCTGGCCCTATCCCTGCTTGCCCAACCGCGGGAGTGGCGCGCGGCCGGAGGCGACCCGGGCTTCACCCATCACTCGCCACTCAAGCAGATCAATCTGCGCAACGTCCGGAATCTGAGAGTTGCGTGGACGTACGATACCGGCGACGCCTCTCAAGGCTCGGAGATGCAGTGTAATCCGATCGTGGTTGGCGGCCTGCTTTACGCCACTACGCCGAAGCTGAGAGTGATCGCGCTCGATGCGGCCACGGGGCAGCTCCAGTGGTCGTTCGATCCTTTCGACGGGGTCCCGCAGAGGTCGAAGTTTCGCAACCGCGGTCTGATGTATTGGCAGGATTCCGCGGGCAAGGACCGGCGAATCTTCGTGGGCGCGCGTTATTTTCTACATGCGCTCGACGCGCTGACCGGACTCCCGGTGACAAGTTTCGGGAAGAACGGACGCATCGACTTGCGGGAGAACCTCGGCCGGCCGGTGGAAGCGATCTCGCTCGCGATTGCGAGCCCCGGCGTCATCTATAAGGACACGCTTATTACCGGATTTCTGACGAGCGAGGGGTTGCCGGCCGCTCCCGGAGACATCCGCGCCTACGACGTCCGGACGGGCGCGATGCGTTGGGCCTTCCACACGATCCCTCGTCCGGGCGAGTTCGGGTACGCCACGTGGCCGAAAGACGCGTGGACATACACAGGCGCGGCGAATTCATGGCCAGGGCTCGCGCTCGACGAACACCGGGGAATCGTATTCGTTCCCACCGGGTCGGCGGCCTACGATTTCTATGGGGCGAATCGCGTGGGCGATAATCTCTTCGCAAACTGCCTGATCGCGCTCAAGGCGGACACGGGTGAGCGT
This sequence comes from Candidatus Sulfopaludibacter sp. SbA3, assembly GCA_945893365.1. Lineage (GTDB taxonomy): Bacteria > Acidobacteriota > Terriglobia > Bryobacterales > Bryobacteraceae > SYKU01. The sequence continues at coordinate 22,739 of CAMDED010000075.1, forward strand.
CTGTGGCATTTTCAGATGGTCAAGCACGACGTGTGGGATCGCGACCTGCCCTCCGCGCCCACTCTCGTGACGGTGCGCCGCGAGGGCCGGTTGATCGATGCGGTCGCACAGATCACGAAATCCGGACACGTCTGGGTCTTTGAGCGGGAAACCGGCAAGCCGCTCTTTCCATTTGAAGAACGCGATGTTCCCGCCTCCGAGGTGGACGGCGAGGTGCTTGCGAAGCGGCAGGTTCTGCCCCTGAAACCCGCGCCGTTTTCCCGGCAGAGCTTTACCGAAGACATGGTAACGAACCGCACGCCGGAGGCGCACCGGGTGGTGCTGGAGAGGCTGAGGCGCGTACTTTCGGGCGGGCAGTTCGCGCCTCCGAGCTTTCAGGGCACTGTAGTCCTGCCGGGGTTCGATGGGGGCGGCGAGTGGGGCGGCCCTGCGTTCGACCCTGAATCGAGGATGCTGTATGTGAACGCGAACGAGATGCCGTGGATCCTGCGGATTGTACCAAAGGCGGCGGTAGGAGCGGGCGCAAGCGGCAAGACGTTCTACGTTCGGAACTGCGCCGGGTGCCATCGCGAGGACCTTCTCGGTTCGCCTCCGGAATTCCCTGCCCTCAAGGATATCGGCGGAAAGAGAACCGAAGCCGAGATTGCGGCGGTTATCCGGAGAGGCGCTGGCCGAATGCCCGGATTCGCGCATATAGGGGAAGGCCCGATCAACGCGATCACGCGGTATCTGGCGACCGGCGAAAACCAGACCGCGGCGCTGGCACGGACAGATTCGCCGATGGATCTGAAGTACACGACCGACGGCTACAACAAGTTCCTCGACCCCGACGGCTACCCGGCGCTGACGCCGCCTTGGGGGACCTTGAATGCGATCAACCTCGATACCGGAGAGTATGCGTGGAAGATCCCGTTCGGCGAGTTTCCGGAGCTCGCGGCAAAGGGGATGACGAATACGGGAAGCGAAAACTACGGGGGCGGCGTGGTGACGGCGGGCGGACTGTTTTTCATCGGCGCGACGAATCACGATAAGAAATTTCGCGCATTCGACAAGAAGACGGGAGCGTTGTTGTGGGAGGCGGCGCTGCCGGCAGCCGGAAACGCGACGCCGGCGGTATATGAAGTGAAAGGCAGACAATTCGTCGTGATTGGCGCGGGTGGCGGGAAGTCCGGTGCGCCGTCAGGAGGGACTTACGTCGCTTTCGCATTACACGACCAACCCGCCGCAGTTCAGCGCGCGACGCAGGCGGGATCCGGCAAAATCCGACTGCCATAGCCGGATCTCGGGCCACGGGTGTGGTTGCGCGAGATGGCTTGGCCGTGACCCCTTCGGACCGTGAATCCCGGAATCCCAGAGAGTGTAGAAGGTTGCCGCTCCGCTCGGGCACGCGCAATGAAGTGCCTGGGTCTTCCTAGCCGCGCAATTCCACCAAGCACAGATCATCCGGACGAGGCGGGACGGCAATGAAGGTTCTTTAAGGCCAGGCCAATCATCCTGAGAGCAATGGCCGATGTTGCGTCCGTCGCTTAACGACGGCGACCTGCGGTTTCTATTATTATTCTGTTGAAGGGCGAATCGCCCTTAACGCAATAATTGCCAATATTGCCACTATGAACAACGACGCCCCCGCCGGTTCAGGTACGTCCGCAAGAATTGCCACTTCCTCCGCGGAAAGTGCGCGACTATGAATCGTAACCTCGTCTAACGGCCCCGTATACTGGCAGCATTGTTCTACTATTCCAAACTGCAAGTTTGCCGTAGGGTCGGCCATTGTGACTCCTGGCACAGTAACTTGGCCGTCAAATTGGCCGTTCGCGTAAAATAGAAAGTCTTCCCCGTCCTTTACAAATGCCAAGTGATTCCAACCATCGGACAATGGAATTGTCACCTGCGGTCCAATGTACTGTGGAGGCCCACCAGGATGATTGATGTGAAAATCATAGAATCCCACGGATGGGTACCCGAGAGCGACAAACCACTTTTCCGAAAAACCGGGTCCGTTGTCTTGGCCTACGAAAACACTTCCCTGCACCTGGCCATACATCCAAAATGCGACAGTGACGGCCGGGCCGAATGTGTAGAGGGGATTGTCGGGAATGGTGACGAATGCAGCTCCAAAATTAAGATTGAATGCTTGACCTCGAACACCGGGGACATAGTTGGCATTTCCTAAGAAAAGCCCGTCGTTATGCGTCGATGAGGAATCGTTCGCATTCCCGTCGCCGGCCCAGTATCCAATCAGACCGTTCTCAATCACGCCAGCCCCGGCACTTGGGGCATCAATCAGGGCGGCGAGCAACAGGATCGCTACGACACCCCAAATTTGATGATGCGTCAACTTTTTGAGCAGGCTTGTCGTTCTCATCGTGTCCCCCGGATCTCAACCTGGAGACGGCAGCGCCTGGCGTCAACGGGGCGCTTCGTCGGTGCGGGACTTGGGCCGCTACCCCGCCAGCTCCACTTCGATGCGTTTCTGCGCGGCATCGAGATTCACGATGCGGAAACTCCGCACTTGCCCCGCCTTGAGCGGCTCACGCTTGCCCGGCATTCCGCCGGTTGCGCCGAGCTTCCACTTGTTCGTGAGCATTGAACTCAGAGCCGAAACATCGGGCTTGGCGTTTTGCTCCTTAGCGGCCGAATCACCGCCCTCCGAAACCGCGCACGAGGCGTGAATTCCGTCTCCCAGCTCGACGCGGGCGCGATTACTCGAAATGTTCGCGACACGGCCCGTTACAAGGTCGCCTGTCTTGTGCTCGCCGATGTATTCATCCATCGTCGTCGGCTGAAGCTGCTTGAGCCCGAGCCGGATACGGCGCTTCTGACGATCAAGCTCAAGAACCACGGTCCGCACGAGCTCTCCCACCTTCACGATTTCTTTCGGGTGGTTGATGCGCTTCTCGGCGCTCATGTCGCCGATGTGGATCATGCCTTCGATACCGTCGCCGAGGTCGACGAACGCGCCGAAGTTGGTCAGGCTGCTGATGGGTCCTTCGACAATGCCGCCGACCGGCAAGCGCCGCTCGAGCTCCGCCCAGGGATCGCCCATCGCCTGCTTGAGGCCGAGTGCAATCCTGCGCTCGCCGGGATTCACGCCGAGGACGACGACTTCCACCGAATCGCCAGCCTTGACCACGTCGGCCGGTTTGCGAATCTTCTTCGCCCACGACATCTCAGAGAGGTGGATGAGTCCTTCGAGGCCCGGCTCGAGCTCAACGAAAGCGCCGAAGTCCGTCACGCGGGAGACGGCGCCCTTGATCTTCTCGCCGATAATATACTTGGTTGGGGCGGCGGTCCACGGGTCCGCCTGGAGCTGCTTCATGCCGAGCGAGATACGGCGTTTCGCCGCGTCCACCTTGAGTATTTGAACTTGAACGACCTGTCCAACGGTGAGGACGTCGGCGGGTTTCCCGATGCGGCCGCGCGAGATATCGGCGACGTGCAGGAGTCCGTCGACACCGCCGATATCCACGAATGCGCCGTAATCCATGAGCGTGCGAACCGTTCCCGTAACGACCGTACCCTCCTTCATTTCTGAAAGCAGGTGCTCGCGCGCTTCCGCCTCTTCCATTTCGAGGACGGCGCGGCGGTCGACGACGACATCCTCTTCCGCGGTGTCCAGCTTGATGATGCGGCAAGCGATGGATTGTCCGACGAGACTCTCCATGTCGGCGGTATCGCGGACGCCGCTGCGCGAGGCCGGCATGAACGCGCGCACGCCGACATCGACGCTGAAGCCACCCTTGATCATGCCGGTTACGTTACCGGCGATGGTGCTCTTGTCCGCGAAGGCGCGCTCGAGCGCCGACCAGTCCTTGGGCCGCTCGACCTTGATCTTCGAAAGCGTGTAGTAGCCTTCGGGATCGCGCCCCGTCACGCTTACCTTCAGCTTGTCGCCCGGCTTGACGGGGTCGTCGCGAAACTCCGCGACCGGAATGATGCCCTCCGTTTTGTAGCCGATGTCGACGAAAACCGAATCGGCCGTGACCGAGACGACTGTTCCCTCGCGGCCGGTATCGCCTGAAGAGCCGCCGGCGGTTTTGTGCGACTGTTCGAATTCCTGAAGGATGTCCGCGAACGACGTATCCTCTGGGGACGGAGCTTGAGGGTCGTCGTCGGGTTCAAAAGATCTCTTTGCCATGAGGTGTAACAATCATTTTGGCACAAACCCGGCTAATATAGCACCGTGCACCTTTTCTCGCGCCTGGGCGGCGCCGGCCGGCTGGTTCGTCCGCAGGACTTCGTCTGGCTGATTCTGTTTTCCGCCATGGCGGCCGTGAGCCCCACGCGCGACCCCCTGGAAATTCTGACGCTGCTGTCGCTCGCGCTTCTTCAGGTGATGGAGCCGAAGGCGCCGTTCTTTTCGACGCGCGAGGGCATGACGTTCTCGATTCTTCTAAAACTTCTGATGGGTTACTTGCTGATCGGGTCCACTGGAGGCGTAAACAGCAGCTACTACCTCATCCTGCTGCTTCCCGTGGTCTCCGCCGCGACCTCATACGGTTTCCTCGGTACCGCGATTTTTACCGCGCTTGCCTGCGGCGGCTATCTTTCCTTTCTGCTGTACGTGGATTTCTCGCGATACACGATCGACCTCGATCAGAAGCGGGAACTGTTTCTCCGTGTGGCGTTCTTATGGGCCGCCGGATACCTGACGAACACGCTCGCCGCGGCGAACAGGGAGCAGTCGAAGAGACACCGGGCGGTGGCGGAGCAGTTGGCGGAAGCAAACCGTCGTTTGCAGGAGGCGGAAGACGCGGGGCGGCGCTCGGACCGCCTGGCGGCCCTGGGACAGTTGACAGCGGGCCTGGCGCACGAGCTTCGCAATCCGCTCGGTACCATAAAAGGGTCCGCGGACATGCTGGCGACGAGTCTGTCGAGAGAGAACGATGTCGCGCGCGAGATGGCGGGATTCATATCAAGCGAAGTGGACCGGACGAACTCGCTCGTCTCGCGATTCCTCGAGTTCGCGCGGCCCATGCAACTGAGGCTCGCGCCGGCCGAACTCGGCTACGTGATCGACCGCGCGGTAACGCATCTGGATCGCATGGGTTCGCCGGTAGCTATATTCAAGAACTATTCGCCTGATATCGCCCCGCTTCCGATCGACGCGGAATTGATGGAGCGCGTTTTCTACAATCTGCTGTTGAACGCGACGCAGGCTACTGCCACCGGCGGCACGGTAACCGTCAAGACCAGGCGAACGGACGACGGCGCTTACGCCGAGGTTTCCGTGATCGACCGGGGTTCCGGCATCGACCCGAAGCATCTGCAGAACATCTTCAATCCGTTCTTCACGACAAAAACCGATGGCGTAGGGCTCGGTTTGGCGATCGTTTCGAAGATCGTGGACGAACACGGCGGTAAGATGTCAGTTGAGAGCGAACCTGGCAAGGGAAGCGTGTTTCATGTTTTTCTGCCGGTGGAATCGAAGACATGAAAACAACGCCATGAAAAAGCGAATTCTGGTCGTCGAAGACGAGCCCAAGTTGAGGCGCGTGATCGAGCTGCAACTGTTGTCGGCCGGTTTCGACGTGGATCAGGCGCCTTCCGCGGAACTCGCCTTCCCGCTCGCGGAACACGCGGATCTGTTGATTACCGACTTCCGGCTACCCGGCATGAACGGTCTCGAATTTCTGGCGTGGATGCGAAGGCAGAACATGCAAACGCCCGTCGTTGTGATGACTGCGTTCGGCACGGTCGAGAACGCGGTGGAGGCGATGAAGGCCGGCGCGTCGGACTTTCTGCTCAAGCCCTTCTCCATGGATCAGCTGATGTCCGTGGTGGCGAAGGCGCTTGAAGTGCGCGTGCTTCGCGACGAGAACAGACAGTTGAAGGAAGAACTGGGAAGACGCTACGACTTCCAGAATATCATCGGTCGGAGCCCGGCGATGCAGGAGGTCTTCTCAGTGATCATGAGAGTGGCTCCCAGCCGGGCGACTGTGCTGCTGGCCGGGGAGAGCGGCGTCGGAAAAGACTTGATCGCACGGGCGATCCACTATCATTCACCGCGCCGCGACCGCCCCTTCGTAAAGATCAACTGCACGGCGATACCGGAGAATTTGATGGAAAGCGAACTGTTCGGCTACGAAAGGGGCGCATTCACGGGCGCCAATCAGACCAAGCCCGGAAAATTCGAACAGGCCGACACGGGCACGGTGCTGCTCGATGAAATCGGCGACGTGCCGGCGGCGGTGCAGGTGAAGCTCCTGCGCATCTTACAGGAAAGGGAATTCGAGCGGCTGGGCAGCAACAAGACACGCCATCTCGACGTACGCGTGATCGCGGCTACGAATCAGGACCTGCGCGCGGCGCTCGAACAGGGAACCTTCCGCGAGGACCTCTACTACCGGCTGAACGTGGTGCCGATGAACATCGCGCCGCTGCGGGAACGGCCCGAGGATATCCCTTTTCTTGCCGAGCATTTCGTGCGCACGCTGAGCGGCGAGGATGGCGGGAAGGTGAAGGGCTTGACCGCGGCGGCTCTGAAGCGGCTCTCCGAATACCACTGGCCGGGCAACGTGCGGGAACTGCAGAACGTGATCGAGAGGAGCCTGGTGATGTGCTCCGGAGATAAACTTGACGCGGACGATATTCGATTGGAAGCGGCGCGCCGCCCGCCTGTCGCGGCCGGAGAATATGCTCTTCCGGATGGCATGACCCTCGACGCCTACGAGCAGGCGATCATCCGCGAAACCCTCCGGCGCGCGGAAGGAAACAAGAGCCACGCGGCCAGGATGCTCGGACTGACGCGCAACGCGCTACGGTACCGGCTGGCGCAGATGGGGCTCGAGAACTGAGGCTTTCGCGGTTATCGAACCGGCGGAAGCCTGCGGCGGACGCGAAGGCCGCGTGGGCCTTGGGGAAATCGATTTCGCGCTTAAGCAACTTTTTCACGCGGCCGGACGAGAAGACCGCGAGCTCGGTTGCTCCGAAGTGCTTCGGGAACTTGCACGCTTGGTGCGCGGAGCCGTGGATCTTGGTGTGCTTCGTGGGATCGTTCGGACGTCGCGAAATCAAGCCCGCGCCTAAAGGCAATGTCGAGTCCGTTTCGCAAGGGTGCCGGACCAACCGGTGAAATGGAGACCGTCGAACCAGCGGATGCCCGGCTCCGCGGCAGCGGCGGCTCGCTCGCGAATCGAGGCGAGCGCGGCGGCATGGGCTCAGAGTCTTGAGAAGCACCCCGCCTCATTTGCGATTCGCCTCCTTAAGCTCGGCGCGGATCTGCGAGAGTAGCTTTCGCGCCTGATCGAGCGGCGGCGCGCCGTATTCCGGTTCTCGCGAGAGGTACGTGGCGAGGCAGACCTCGGCGCGCGCAAGATTTGCTTTTCCGGAGAACATCCGCTGCGCGGCGGCGAACTGGGGCGACAGATTATCGGGAATGCGCTCGATCGATTGCGCGAGGACGGCGTCCAGATCGCTTGAACGGCCGGCGGTCGCGAAGATCCGCGCAAGCAGCGTGTAAGCTTCAACCCGCGACCTGTCCAGGATCATGGCGGCTCGAGCGTGTGTTTCAGCCTCCGCATAGTTCTCTCGGCCGGGCGCCAGGTGGAAGCGGGCGAGGGCGACTCGCGCCGCGTAGCTCTTCGGATTCGCGTCGACCGCCTGGCGGTAGAACTGCCCGGCCTGCGCGAAATTCTTCTGCTTGAGAGCCAGCTCAGCCTGGGTCATGCGGCCGTGAACTGGATCGGCGCGTAATAACTCCTCCGCTGTCCTCAGCGCCTTGTTCTTGTCGCCGCCGATCAGTCCGGGCGCTTCCCAGTAGAACATGGTCACGGCGTGCAGCGCCTCAACGTGTTTCGGATTGAGCGCAAGCGCGGCTTCGTTCTCTTTCTTGAAGCGGCGTGCGAGACTCAGCCCCTTGAACGGGCCCGCCTTTTGCGCCGCGTAGCCGCAGAGCTCCGCGAGCAGACTGTGATAATCCGCGTTTCCGGGGTCCGCGGAAACGGCCCCTTCCATCAACCTTAAGGCTGCCTCGTATTCCCCGCCCGCTTCAAGCGTCCGCGCGAGCAGATAGGCCGCGCGCGGGTTGGCTGGACTCTCGCCGTGCCGCTTCACAAGTTGAGAGCGCGCCTGACGAAAACGCCCGCGCTCGATCAGCGCGTCCGGAGACTCCTGCGCGGAGATGGCGGCCACCGCGGCGATCGTCAGGCGAACGTACCTCATGGATTGCACAATTTTATCAACGCCGCATCGGGCATGCTATAAGAGGAACGATGACCGATATTCAAGAGCGCGCGAAACGCGTGAAGCTGCTCCTTATGGATGTGGACGGAGTCTTGACGGACGGGAAACTGTGGAACGTCCCCGACGGCGCAGGTAACATAGTGGAGACGAAGGGCTTCGACTCTCAGGACGGAATCGCCCTGCAATGGCTGAGCTGGAAAGGGATCAAAACGGGGCTGATCAGTGGGCGCGTCTCTCCGGCGACGGCTGTAAGGGCCGCGCAATGTAAGTTTGCCTACGTGTATCAGGGGCACATCGAGAAGATTCCGATACTGAACGAGATTCTGGCGGATGCCGGAACCGACAAAGACGACGTGGCGTATATCGGGGACGATCTGACCGATATCGTGGTCATGCACCGCGTCGGCCTTGCCATCGCCACGGCGAATGCGCGGCCGGAGGTCAAGCGCGAGGCGCACTACGTGACGGAGTCTCCCGGTGGGCAGGGTGCGGTGCGAGACGCGATCGAGTTGATCATGCGGGCCCAGGGATTCTGGCCTGAGATTCTGTCCAAATACGAGATTCCGGTCCAGTTAGGCTAGCGAGGCTCCGCCTCTGACCGCCGAGATATGTTTCCGCCGGCATTGCAGCGGGCCGGGGCGTCGCCGGCCCGCAAGGTGCGGTTTTGAAAGTGCCGAACTCCCGGTCCGTTTGCCTTCAAAACCCGATTTGCCCGTAAAATAGGGAACGGTTGCGCGAGGAGAACTGGACGGTGAATGAATCAGGTGTACTGCAGGGGAAGGTTGCGCTGGTTACCGGCGGCGGGCGAGGTATCGGGAAGGCCATCGCGCGGCGTTTCGCGGGCGCCGGCGCGACGGTCGTCATTGCCAGCCGCAAAATGGAAAACCTCGAAGTTGCGGCAAAGGAGTTCGCCGGACTTCCCGGGCGGACGATTCCCATTGCGTGCCACGTCGGGCGTGTCGAACAACTCGAAAACCTGGTGCGGGAGACAGAGAAACAGGCCGGGCCGGTTGACATTCTGGTCAACAACAGCGCCACCAGCCTGGGACAGGGATCGTCCCTCGAGGTGACCGACGACCAGTTACTCAAGACGATTGAAATCAACGTGCTCTCCGCCGTGCGGCTCATCCGGCTCACGGTGCCGGGGATGATCGAGCGGGGCGCGGGAGGCTGCATCGTCAACATCGCCTCCATCGCCGGGCTGCGCCCACAGAACGGCGGACTGGTCTACAGTTTCACCAAAGCCGGTCTCATCATGATGACCCGCGTTTGGGCGGTCGAGTTCGGGAAGCACGGCGTGCGCGTCAACGCCATAGCACCGGGCCTGATTCAGACGGACTTCGCCGAGTACTTCTGGAAAAACGAAGAGTACCGCAAGCAACTGGAAGCCACGCAGCCGATTCCCCGCATCGGCGTTCCGGACGAAATCGGCGGCATGGCCCTCTACCTGGCCTCCCCCGATTCGTCGTTCGTCACCGGCCAGGTGATGGTCGTCGATGGCGGCGCCACCGCGCGATAGGGTAACATCTTCTCTTATGTCCGAACGCACGTATCCGCCAACGCCTGAGTTTGTCCGCGGCGCCAACGTCCAGGGAATGGACGGCTATCGCGATCTCTTCAACCTTGCCGAAGCTCAACCCGAAAAGTTCTGGGGCGACCTCGCGGAGAAGGAGATCTTCTGGTTCGAGAAATGGTCGCACGTGTTCGAGTGGAATCCGCCTTTCGTGAAGTGGTTCGTGGGCGGGAAGACCAACGTGTCCTACAACTGCCTGGACCGGCACCTCACTACTTCCCGCAAGAACAAGCTCGCGATTCTCTGGGAAGGCGAGCCGGGCGATCAGCGCATGATCACTTACCAGGAGTTGCACCGGCTTGTATGCCGGTTCGCGAACGCGCTCAAGGGCCGCGGCCTGAAAACCGGCGACCGCGCCGTGATCTACATGCCCATGGTCCCGGAGCTGCCCGTCGCGCTGCTTGCCTGCGCGAGGCTCGGCATTATTCACAGCGTGGTCTTCGGCGGCTTTTCGGCGGAAGCCCTGAAAGCCCGCATTCAGGATCTCGACGCGCAGGTGGTCATCACCGCCGACGGCGGTTGGCGGCGCGGTAAAGAAGTGCGTCTCAAGCCCGCCGTGGATGAAGCGCTGATCGAATGTCCAACCGTAAAGCACGTCATCGTATACCGCCGCACCGGTTCCGAAACCGCGATGCAGGAGGGGCGCGACCATTGGTGGCACACGCTCGATGAAGGCGTCAGCGAGGTCTGCCCGGCGGAGCCTCTGGATTCCGAAACGCCGCTGTTCGTGCTCTACACTTCGGGAACCACGGGCAAGCCGAAGGGAATCGTCCACACGACAGGGGGCTACATTCTGCAGGCCACGCTTTCGATGAAATGGGTCTTCGATCTGCACGAGGAAGACACGTACTGGTGCACGGCCGATATCGGATGGGTGACGGGGCACACCTACATCGTCTACGGGCCGCTCTCGGCCGGCGCGACCAGCGTCATGTATGAAGGCGCGCCGGACTTCCCGCAGTTCGACCGCTTCTGGCGCATCGTCGATAAGTACAAGGTCAACATTTTCTATACTTCTCCGACTGCGATTCGCGCGTTCGTCAAACAGGGCGACCAATGGCCGAAAATGCACGATCTGTCAAGCCTGCGACTGCTCGGTTCCGTCGGCGAACCGATCAATCCGGCGGCCTGGGAGTGGTATCACAAAGTCATCGGCGGCGAGCGCTGTCCCATTGTGGACACGTGGTGGCAGACCGAAACGGGAAGCATCATGATCGCTCCCATGCCGGGCGCGGTCCCGCTGAAACCGGGTTCGGGGACGCTGCCGATGCCAGGCGTGCTGGCCGATGTGGTCGACCTTTCGGGGAAACCGGTCGAGGTCAATCGCGAAGGGTTTCTCATCATGCGGCGTCCGTGGCCCAGCATGTTTCGTACTCTGTGGCGCGATCCGCAGCGGTACGAGGAGAACTATTGGAAGCGCATTCCGGGAAATTACTTGACCGGCGACGCGGCGCGGCGCGATGCCGACGGCTACTACTGGATACTCGGCCGGATCGACGACGTGATGAACGTGAGCGGGCACCGGCTGAGCACGATGGAACTGGAGTCGGCGCTCGTCCGGCATCCGGCCGTGGCGGAAGCGGCCGTGGTCGGCAAGCCTCATGAGATCACCGGCCAGGCTGTGGTTGCTTTCGTCACGCTCAAGAAGGGAGCCTGGGACCACGACACCCTGGGCGAGGAGCTTCGCAAGTGGGTGGCGCACGAAATCGGAAGCTTCGCGAAGCCGGAGCAAATCCGCTTCAGCGACACTCTGCCGAAGACGCGCAGCGGCAAGATCATGCGCCGGCTGCTGCGCGAGATTGTGACCACGAACTCGGTAACCGGCGATGTGACGACGCTCGAGGATCTTGGCGTTCTGACCAAGCTCGCGGCCCAGCACGATGACGAGTAGCGTGGCGGGGTGCGCGACACAGAATGGGAGCCCCCGCAATCCTTCCGGCCGGCGTAGCGTCTACGGCGCGCGTGGGCTGAAGGAGGCGTTTGGGCAACCTGTCCGCCGGCAGTTGGAAATCCGGCGCATTCGAATGCCCGACCTGGCAAGCTTTTGCGTAGCGCGGCTCACAATCTGAGCTATTCGAGTCGTGTTAGATTGTGTCTCATGCAAGCGCGCGGAATGCCGCTCACGATCCTCTTCGCGTGCGCTGCAATAGCTCAGCAGGGACAACCGATCTCGCCCGAAGTTCTTCCCGGCCGGCAGGTAACTCTTCGTCTATCCGCTCCCAAGGCAACAGAAGTGAAGCTATGGGGCGAGTGGATGACTCGATACAGCGCGTCCGAGGCGTTGAAGAAAGATGGAAACGGCATTTGGAGTGTCACCGTGGGCCCTCTGGAACCTGCCGTGTACCTACGCCCTCCTAATCGAGGACATGGCTGTCCTCGATCCCGGCAGTCCCCTGATTCAGACGGGCCGTGATGGCGCCCGCGCGAACCTGCTCGAAATCCGCGGGACCACTCCCGCGCCCTACGAGTTGCAGGATATCCCGCATGGAGCGATTCAAATCGTCCCTTACCGGTCCTCCACCGGCTTGGGCGACCGAAGAGTGATCGTCTACCTCCCACCAGGTTACGATTCGAGGAAATCGAAACGCTACCCGGCGCTCTACCTGCTCGGCGGCTCCGGCGACACGGAGATGGAGTGGACTTCGGTGGGCCGGGCGCATTGGATCGCCGATAGTTTGATCCACGAGGGACGCGCTCGCCCCATGATCCTGGTCATGCCGAATGGCCATCCGGCTCCCCCCGGGCGTGCGCGATGGGGATGGAGCGCGCGCGAAGATCGAAGCCGATCTGTTAAACCTGAATTCCGAAGTTGAAGGCAAGGTCAGGGTAGACTGGGCGGATGGAAGCTGAAGGCACACGGATATTCGGTGGGCAGAAGGTGTTGTTGAAGGAGACGGACAGAGCGCTGACGCCCTTCGGCGGCATGGTGGTGTTTCTAGAGTT
>CAMDED010000076.1 GCA_945893365.1 Candidatus Sulfopaludibacter sp. SbA3
GATCACCTACTACCGCTATGCGGCCTGTCGGTTCGAACTCCAATGCCTAGACGAATGGATTCGGCGAAAGCTGCGTTGTTATCGTCTCAAGCAACGCAAGCGCGGCAGTTCCTTGGCCGGGTTCCTCCGGCGAATGGGCGTGTCCGCGGTACAGGCCGGCCGACTCGCTGTGTCGGGGAAAGGTCCGTGGCGTTTGGCCCTCACCCGGCAGGCGAATGCAGCCATGTCTGTGGAATGGTTTTCTCGACAAGGGCTCGTTTCCCTGGTCGTCAAATATGACTCGTTACAACATTGAAGAAACCGCCGTATACGTCAAAAGTATGTACGGTGGTGTGGGAGGACGGGGCCGTGAGGCCCCTCCTACCCGATCGTCGCCTGTTGGGGAGGGCCTACGGCCCGCGAAACTTCATGAAAAACCAAAGGCGGCAAATGCAGGCTTGGCCCGAGCTTCGCTTTTTTGGGCTCTCGTATTTTCATGGGGTTAGGTTGGTTTTTCGACCCTGCCTTCTCCCGCGCAGTAGCAGGCCACAAACGACGATGGCCTGCTCCACTGGCGCCACAATTCCATCGGCAAATGTGGAACAGGTGTTTCCCGACGAGCCCTTAGTGCGACCCAGACTGTGCTGTGGCGTGCGCCACGCACCGTAAAGCGGTCACATCGACGGGATTACGCAGCCCTGCCGTTGGCAATCGTGCGTTTCCGCGGCCTTATATCCGCTTTCGATCAACGCTTCGATCGGTTCCCTCTCGAAGTTCAGCATACCCAACACACGTCCGAGGCCGGCATGCGGGTGATAACTGTGAACCGTCACGGGGGTGAAGCCGGTCTGGGTTACCTTGGCCATCGCCCGGTTGAGCCGTTTGATGTGTTCAAGGTCCGTGATGATTTTCCCCGAGACCATGATTGTCATCATGCGCTCCACGGTATCGAGCGTGTTTTCGACACGCGGGATCTTGCTGTCGCCCGGGTCCGGAGTCATGTAGATCACGTGAATGACATCGGCTTTCGCGGCTAATGCCGGGCCGAGGGGCGTGTTCGCGAGAACTCCGCCGTCAGCGTAGAGATCCCCGTCGATCGGCACGGGCGGGAAGACGGTGGGAATGGCCGCCGATCCCATCACGATGCTCGGGCCGCGATCGTCCGTCATGTCGCTGTTCGTGAAGACTCTCGTATCTCCTACGGTCCAGTTGGTGGCATCGATACGCAGCAGGGTGGCGGAGTCCCGAATCCTGGCGAAGTCAATCGTGCCGCGGATCAGGTTTCGGAGCGGCTCGTTGTCGAAGAAAGCGCTCACATCGACCAGACGCAGAGCGCGCTGCCCAAGCGGTTGCTTCGACACGGCGAAGGCCGCCGCGTGTTGCATCATATCCTGCAACAGGTAGACCGTATCGCTCGTGAACTCCGCGAGCGTACTCCGAATTTCTCTCGATGCGATTGCGGATTCGATATATTTCGGCACATCGCCGCGAAGGCGGAAGACGCCGTTTTCGAGGGTCTGCGGATTCACGGCAACATTGTTGAGCCACACCTGCTCGAGGCGCAGCGCGGCCGCGGCCGGCCGGGACGCCTGGGAAACCATCAGGGCAGCGTTGAATCCTCCCACCGACGCCCCCGTGTAGATTGCCGGATCGACCGGCGCCGCGCGGGTAAGGAGGTACTTGACCACGCCCACTTCGTACGCGCCGTAGGCTCCACCACCCGAAAAAACAATGGCTTCCTTCATCGGCTTTTGCTTCTCCTCTTAGCCGTCAGTTTGGACATGCAGTGTCACGGCCGAACAATGGCGCCATCCAGGCGGCGGTCGTTTCCGCGGCTGCCGCCGCTGCCCTTGTAGGGGAACTTCGCCGCGGCTTTTTCGTCGAGGTCGATTCCAAATCCCGGCTTGTCATTGGCATACAGGTACCCGCCCGCGATCTCCGGCGCGCCGGGAAAGACCGCCCGCGTCTCCGCCGAGAAAACATTCTGCTCCTGAATCCCGAAGTTCGTCGAGGCGAGATCGAGGTGCAGATTCACCGCGTGTCCCACCGGCGATACATTGCCGGGACCGTGCCACGCGGTACGCACGCCGAACATCTCGCAGGTGCATTGAATCTTGCGGGCGAGGCTCAATCCGCCGATAGCCGAGATGTGAATGCGAATGAAATCGATCCACCGGTTCGCGACCAGAGGCAGCCACTCGTTGCGGTTCACGAACAGTTCGCCCATCGCAAGCGGCGTGGTGGTTTGCTTCCGCATCACCTCGAACCAGTGCACATCCTCGGGCGCGAAGGGATCTTCGAGGAAGAACAGCCGATGCGGTTCAAGGGCCTTCGCCAGCACCAGAGCCTGATTCGGCGGCACGCGCTCGTGAACGTCATGCACGTAGTCAACCTCATAGCCGATTTTTTGGCGCAGATAGTCGAACATCCTGATGGTGTTGTTTACATAGGGCGTCGGTTCGAAGACCGGCGACGGCGCGACCCCTCTTGGGCGGGCGCGTTGGACCTCTTCCGCGGTCGCGTTTGCAACGCCGTATCCCGAAAATCCAGGGACCGCGAGCTGGACCCGGACGTGCCGGTAGCCCTCCTGCATGAAACGGCGAACCTGATCTTCCAGGTCCGGAAGTTCGCGTGCGCTCGCGTGGGCGTAGAGCGGCGCGGCCTGGCGGACCTTTCCCCCAAGCAACTTGTAGACCGGCATGCCCGCCCGCTTTCCCATAATGTCCCAAAGCGCGCCATCGATCCCGGAGAGTGCGTTGTTCAGCGTGACGCCGCTGCGGAAGTACGAAGACAGGTAGGCCGATTGCCAGATGTCTTCGATTTCGTCGACGTTCCGGCCCATGACGAACGGTTTGAGATACTGTTCAATGGCAGTGGCAACGGCAAGCGGGCGCTCGCGGTGCGTTGCGCAGCCGATGCCATGGAGCCCCGCTTCGCTCGTTAGAACCTTCACAACCACCAGATGGTCGGCGCCGGGTTGCGTGAGAATCACCTTTACATCGGTGATCCTGATGGGTCCCGTTCCTCTAGATGCGTTCTGAGCGGCGGCCGGTCGAGGCTGCGCCGCGAGGACACCGGCCCCCGAGAGCATTCCAAGCGCGTTGCGGCGATTCATGATGGTCTAGTTTACATGGATTTCGTCCCACATCCGCTTTACATGGACGGAGCTGAAACCCGCCGCGCCGAGTTTAGCGCCAAGGTCCGCCAGATGTACCGCGTACGCGGGGAACTCCACGGTGGTGACGGGTCCGTGAAAGATTTGCGGATTGATGGGAAAGTTCAGGTCCGCGAGGATGTCGAGAACTTCCTCGAGATCGCGCGGATCCACGGAAACGGTTACGGAAACAAGTTCGCCTTCCGCCCCTACAAGGGCGGCAGTTTGCCAGACACTCATCGGTTCCTCCAGTATCCGGCGCAGCCGGGCCGCAAAAACAAAAACCCTGGCGGCCAAAAGGCTCCAGGGTCGGTGCTACATCGCAGTCCGGCTCGCCTTTAGCACTTTTTTTAACGTGGTTGCAATTAGCTACCTAAATCATTCCACGCTGTTGAATAAACTATCACGAGTTGGGGCGGAAATCAATAGCCAGTTTCAACATTTTCTTCACGCCGGCGGGGAGGGTGGGGAGGCTGTCTCGAGCCAGATGCGGGGCAAGGTTATTAAGAAGACCGGCCCGCTTCACCGAGAAGGCCGTCAGACAAGCCTCCAAGCCTGCAAAGTGACGGTCCCTCGCGGGAAAGCGCCTATGACCTTCGATGGATTGCACGGCAAACGCGGCCCGTACCGCCGGAGCCACGCCGGGGAGCCGAGGACGCGACGTTTCCCCTGGGGCCGCGGAACGTCCAGCCGCGGGCCATGGACCGGGCGCGCGACAACCGCGTGTGGAAGGCGCGCCAGAACCGCGCGCGGAAAGGAGGCGCACCGGGGAAATCGGGGTCGTACATCCGGGCTGTCCAGTTGCCCAGGTACCGCGGGCGTTGGCGCGCTCAAGAGCGGGGAGCCGGTTATGTTGACCGCCTCCCCCAGATCACGCGTGGGCGAGCGAAAACGCGCCCCGCTCCTTGAGGCCGTTGAGCGCGAGACTATAGCGTCCGCGCAAGCCCGTCTTTTCGAAGATATGCTTGAGGTGAATCTTCACCGTACCCGTCTGAATTCCAAGGCGTCCGGCGATATCCCTGTTTCGCAAGCCCTGTCTGACGAGATCGGCTACCTCTTTTTCGCGCGCCGTCAGCTTCGATCCGCCGGAACGGGCGGGACGTTCGGATTCCTGAAAGATCGACTGTTCCATCCAGGTCCTTCCAGAGGCGACACTGCGCAAACACTCGAGCAGACACGCCGGGGCGACGGTCTTGAGGAGCACGCCGAGGGCGCCTCCCTGTATCATGCGCAGGGCTTCGGCCTCTCCCAGCGTAATTCCCCAAACCACGGGCAGCGTCGGCACGCCGAGCAGCCGCAGACTCGCCATCCAGTCGAGAACGGCTTGCGCCCCAAAGGCCTTGTCAACCAGGACGATGGATGGCGTCTGAGAACACACTACGTCCATGCCGGCGCCTAGCGCGGTCGCGGACCCGGTCATTTCCAGATCGGCGCAATCTTGCAGCAATTTCCGGATTCCTTCCACCGTAACCGGTTGCGATTCGCAGACGGCGACCGTCTTTTTTGCAGGCTCCATGCGTATTCCCCTTGAATGCCGCGACACGCCTAAGAGCGTGAGTGGCTTCTCTTTTTCACAAACAGGTCTTATATGGAATTAGTATCGGCCCGACGGCCGGACTCTCACTCTTTTTTTGCGGGGATCCTACTTGACCGTGGCGAGCCAATACCCGGGACGCGTCCGGGGGACCGCGTCGCGTGCAATCACGGAAACCGAGATTTCGTGGAAGCCGCCTTCATCGGTATTGTTGGGGCTGTAGGTGATCATGTACTGGCTATGCAATTCTTCGCCGATCTTCGAGATGGCGTCCTCCAGCCCCTTTTGGCGTACGAAGGAAAACTCCGTACCGCCGGTGCCTCTCGTGAACGCTTCGGCGGGATTGTCGCGGAAAATCGCCTTGACGTCGCGAAAGATCTCGACCAGGAGGGGAACCACGTTTCCCGCGCCGCCCTGCGTCGGATCGGATTGAGCGACTGAGGTCGGCGTGGCCGGAACGCCGGGCGGCATCGGCCGCGCCGACGGCAATTGCGCGTTGGGCCTGGGAGGCTGAGCCCGCTGCGTAAGAGTCGTGATGGCCCGCGACATGTTCACGGTATACACGCTGACGCTTGCAAGCTCCAGATCCAGAAGCGCGTCCCTGATACGTCCTTCGCTCGAAATATCGCGCGTCTCGCTCACAAGCAGCAGCACGCGCCGGCGCTCCTTCGGCTGCCGCCGCAACATGCGCGTGGCTACAATCACGGCGTCGATCATCCGGCTGCTCGAGCTGCCGGGCTTGATCTTCTTAAGGGCATCGGTAAACGAGTCGAGGTTTGAAGTAAACTCCTGCACCACTCGAATGCGATGGTCGAATGCGATCAGAGCCGCCTGACCCAGATCCCCGATAATCAGCGGCTGAATCAGTCCGCCGATCTTCTGCACTTGCGGCAGCACGGCCTCAACCGAGGAGTTCGCTTGCACGGCCACGACCAGGGAAATCGGCTGGAAGCTGACGTCCACCCGGATGTCCTGTTCCTTGCCGTTATCGAAGAGGCGGAACTGGTTCGGCTGAAGTCCGTTCACGTACGCCCCGGATTTGTCGACCACCGTGACCGGCGCCGCCACGAAGTTCACCGTGGTCCGGAACTTCACGTCTTCCGGGGACGGAGTCTCCTGCGCGATTGCAGCGGCGGCAAGCAGACAGAGCGGTATTGCGCGAACGGCAGCCATGATCTTCCGACGCTACGGCCGGGTGGGCGGTTCCGGACAATGATGCTCAGTCCGGCCACTTAGCAAATCCACGATATGCGGCACTACATTAACGATAGCACCGAGGGACTCCACCGCGCCTTTCGGCGAGCCCGGCAGATTGACGATCAGCACCCGGCCCCTGGTTCCGGCGACGGCGCGCGACAAGACGGCAAGCGGGGTCGCTTCACGGCCTTTCGCGCGCATGACCTCGCCGATTCCCGGAATCTCGCGGTCCAGGACGGCGCGCGTGGCCTCGGGTGTGACGTCGCGCGCCGCAAGCCCCGTTCCGCCGGTCGTGAAAATCGCCGAAACATCGCCGCCATCGGCAAGGGTCTTGAGCAGGGTTCCAATGCTTTCCGCCTCGTCGGGAACCACATGGATTGCGGAAACCTGCCAGCCCAGGCGTTCCAGGCGTTCCTTCACGGCCGGCCCCGAAAGGTCCACCCGCGCGCCCGCGCTCGTCGAATCGCTTACCGTGATAACCGCCGCTCGGATCAAGACTCTTTCCTCCGGAAATCGCCGCTCTTGCCGCCGGTCTTCTCAAGCAGGTAGAGATCCTGAATTTCGATCGCCTTATCGAGCGCCTTCGTCATGTCGTAAACGGTCAACGCCGCAACGGCGGCGGCGGTCAGCGCCTCCATCTCGACTCCCGTCTGCGCGGTGGTGCTCGCGCTCGAAACGATACGCACCCCTTCCGGCTCGACGCTTACCGACACATCGGCGTGAGTGAGCATTAGCGGATGGCACAGAGGGATCAAATCCGACGTCTTCTTCGCGGCGGCGATCCCCGCGATTCGCGCGATCTCGAGCGGATCGCCCTTCGGATTCGACGGCAGTCGATCCAGCACGTCCGCGCGGATGCGAACGAAAGCGTGCGCGCGGGCCGTGCGTTTGGTTTCGGACTTGGCCGAGACATCGACCATGCGGGCGCGCCCGGCGCGATCGTAGTGGGAGAGCTTCTTCATCGCCTATTTCATCAGAACCTGAATCTGATCGCCCGCTTTCCACTCGGCTCGATCTGCCGCGGCCACCAGGTACACGTTCGCGCGCGCGATCGACGGGACATCGCCCGAACCCTGCCAGGCGATCGGAGTGACGGCCGATCCGTCATCGCGCAGGGTTGCGGGCAGGAAGCGGGTGAGTCCGGTCTTATGCCGGAAGTCCGCCGTCAGAGGAGCCAGCAGGAACGGAAGCGCGGGCCGTTCAATACCGCTCAGAATCTCGATTGCCGCGCGAGCGAAGATCTCGAAAGTCACCATGGTGGAAGCCGGGTTTCCGGGAAGTCCAAAGAAGAACCTGCCGCGAACATTGCCGAAGACCAGGGGCTGGCCGGGCTGAATCTTCACGCGGTCGAAGAAGAACTCCGCGCCGAGGTCCGCAAGCACCGTCTCGACCAAATCGTACTTGCCCGCCGAGACGCCTCCGGAGAGGAGAAGGAGATCCGAATCGAGGCCCCGCTCGATGAGGTTCGCGGTGTCGGCGGGATTATCCCTCGCAACGGGCAGGATCTCCGGCGCACCGCCGGCGCGCGCCACTTGCGCCGCGAGCGAGTAAGCGTTTGAGTTTCGAATCTGAAATTCGCGCGGCGTCTCACGGACGGGAACGATCTCGTCGCCGGTAGCAAGAATCGCCACTCGCGGTTTTGAAAAAACCGGCAAGCCCGCGATTCCGAACGTCGCCGCGAGCGCGATGGACGCGTAGTCGAGGCGCACTCCCGGGGGCAGCACGGCATCGCCGCTTCGCGCCTCCGAGGCCCTGGGATTGATGAACTCCCCGGGAACCGCGGTTCGGTCCGTGTGGATGAGGCCGCCGTCGCGCGTGACATGCTCCACCATGACGATGCCGTCGGCGCCTGCGGGCACGGGCGCGCCGGTCATGATTTCAATGGCCTCGCGGGGACCCACGCGCTGCGTCGAACTCTCGCCGGCCCTGACCTCGCCGATGACGCGAAATTCGCCAGGCAGATCGCACACCCGAACGGCGAATCCGTCGCGCACGCTGCGGGCGAGCGGCGGGTAGTCGCGGTCGGCGCACAGGGGCCGGGCCAGAACGCGGCCCGCGGCGTGCTCGATGTCCACCTCTTCGACCGTCACGCCTTCCGCGCGAAGGGGCGCGCAGGCCGCGCGAACCATTTCGACCACGCAGGCGCGAGCCTCGTTGAAAGTGAGCGGCGGCACTCCGCCTATTCTAACCGGTAGCGCGTGCGCTTCGCCTTCTCCCGGCAGTGTTCTTGCCTCCGAGAACGAACGCGTGCCGCGGAACGCCTCCTGGTTAAAGGGCGCCGAGGTCCGCGGACGGCCGTTCTCAACGAGCTTCCGAACGCAACCATCCAGGCGATGGACCGGAAGCGGGTGCATCCGGAGCGGTATTCAGATTCGCCTGCCACGAACGACGCGCCCGGCCGGAACGTGGTCCCACCCATCGCAACCGCCGATTCTTCCATGCTAAGCGGGACAGGGCTACGCGTCCGCGAAATGGAACCTGGCTGGCATACTCAACTCGAAGCCAAGGAAGTGAGGGGAAGAGCATGACGGGCACACTGTGCGGCGCCGTGCTTGCGCTCGCGCCTTCGGCGCCCGCGGCTGAAGGGAAGAGCCTGTTTAATCGCCAGTCTGTCGATGTTCCGGAATATCGGGATTCGGGAAATGGGGAAGTAGCGCTACAGCTCCCAGACGCACAACCCTTTCCGATACAACGACACCAGGCCGTCTTCGCTTACCTTGAGGGCGACGCCGAACAGCGAAGCCGCAACGGCGGCGTTTGTCCGTCCACCCTCAACGGTCCGGGTTGCCCCGAACGCCGAGGTATTGTGACGCAAGATCGCTCCGAAGGCGAGCAGATTCGATGCCCGGTCGAGCACGACAGCCCCGTCCATGCGAGCGATCGACTCCAGAACCGCCGGCGGCATCCCAAGCACGCGCTTGCCCAGCAGCAGATAGTGAATGCGCCCCTTTTTCCCCAGGTTCGCCTGAGCGCCCGAACTGTTCATCAGATCGGACGGAGAGACGACCTTCGCCGCCGCTCCGGGATCGTCGAGTATGACGAACAGCGCGCCCCGCCGGGCTTCGGCCAGATTCAGCGCCGCGGTAAACAGCCGCTCGGCAAGGGACACGTCGCCCACGGCGTTCCGAAACACCGAGTACTGCTCCGAGGCGTCGGTCAGCCTCCACCGCCCTTCCATGAAGTTGAACTTCTGCGATCCGTTCGCGAAGATTTTGATCTCCCCGTTACTTGTCAGGATCAAACAAACCCGTCCATCCTCGAGCGTCGCAAGCGCGTGCGAACGGTAGGCGGCCGCGCTTGGAACCGGCAAGTCTCCGCCCGCGTGCTCGCGGCTCCATTCGCGAATGTCAACCAAGTCCACCAGCAGTCCCGAGCGGTTCACCAGCACCACCGTCCGCTCGCCGTCGCAGAGGCGGTGGAAGCTCTTGATCGATGCCAGCTCAGTATTGTAGTGCAGCGCTCCGGCCCGCCCTTCCGCGTCCAGAAGCAGCACTCCCGTTGAAATGCGGCGGTTCTCATAGGTGGTGAGGGCGCTGATTCGAAGCACCTCGATTGCGTCCTCCACCGGATCGCGGCCTTGCGGCAGGCCCTCTTCGTCGAGATAGGCGCTCGGGTCGAGAAACGCCGAGATGTAGCGATCCTCCGGCAGCCCCCGAAACAGGTCGAAGCTCCCGGACGCCGTGTCGGGGTGCAGCAGGCTCCGGCAGCGCGCCGACAGAACAATGCCGATCGCGGCGACGAGACGGACCTGATCCTCCGTGAACGGGCGGTTCACATGATGCAGAAGATAGTGGTTTCCGCACCAGTCGAGTTCCATGCTCCCGTCCATTCTTGGAAAGACGGAGAGCGTGGGCTTGGCTTCGGGCGCCGGGCCCAGAATCTCGATCCGCGCCTGCCTGAGGAAGTACGCGACGCCGCGTTCGAAAAATTCGGCGTAGAGTGCGTTCAGGTCGAGGGGTGAGGTCAAAGGTTGCCTCTTATTGAAACTCGCCTAGGGAATCGACGCGTCGATCTCGCGCAGTGTCAACGGGTCCAAGAAGATCGGCGGGCCGTCGTACTGGTATCCGGGCGCGCAAGCGGCTCTGTCGCTGGGCGAGGCCGGCGCGCAGGACTCGTGGCATTCAAATTCACAGGGACCGTTGAGACTGAACCGGCCGGTGCGCTGGAACCGAGGTTGAGGATACTCAGGCCGGAGAACAGCGGCCGGGAGCAGCGCTGCGACTCTCATGTTTAGGGCTCGGCCGGTGGCTCGTCGTTCGGATTCTTCACCGGGAATGTGACGATGTTACTCACATAGGTGAATTGGGCGATCGTGAGCTGCGTGAACGGATCGGTCGGAATGTCCGCGTTCAACTCGAGGTGAACTTCATAGACGCCGACGTCATTCTGTTTCAGGCCCGCGAAGAGCACGTTCGCCGTCTTGGCGCCGGCGAGCGAAGAAACGAATTCTTTCGGCTGGTTGTCCGGTCCGTGGTACTTCCTGCCGGTGGTCACGTCATCGGTTGGATCGGGAAGACCGAGGCCGGCGGCGTAGACGATGATGGTTTCGCCGGGGACCGCCGGATTGGCATCGGTAACGCGGCCTGAGTTCGCGCAGCAAAGGGCGGAACCGGTAGGCGTGAGAATCACCTGGGCGCCGTCATTGACCTTTGCGGAATAGGTAATGCCGTTGCCGTCCGGCCCTTCGGTTCTTGCCCTAAGCCGAATTCTGGTAAAGACTCCGGCGGAGAAAGCGCGAACCTTTTCATCGGCGTTAATCAATTCGATGAGCTTGTCGCGGACCGTTGCCAGCGTGTCCTCAGCCACCACCGTGTAGGTGTAGTCGCGATCTTCAATCGTCACGGTGGCGACGTCACCGGCTTTGATCGAACCGTCCACGGAAACCGTGCCCGATCCGAAATTGGTGCCGTGGAATACGACGCCCGGACGCGGATCGGGGCCGTCTTCGGCGAAGATACCCGGGTTTTGCGGCACGATAGTCACGGAGACGGGCGTTGTGACCGTCACATTTCCATCCTTCCGTACGGTGCGGACAAAGGCGTTAATGCTCGACACGTCGAGAAGCTCGAAGGGAATCTGCGCGTTAATCTGGGTTGGCGAGACGAAGAAGAGGGGAGACCGGATACCGTTGAAATAAACGTGGACGCCGCCCAGATCGAGCGGCAGCTCCTCTTGGGAGAGATCCGCGGAAACGGCCGATTCACTCAGATTTTCGCCCACGATGGAAACGATCGTTCCGGGGGCGATCTGGGCGGCGTCCTGACCGCCGGATAGCGTCGCTCCACCGGTTGAAACGGCGATGGTGGCGCCGTCCGACACGGTAGAGGAGTATTCGACGAGATTGCCGTCGCTGCCGGGCTTGCGCGACGTGAGAACGATTCCGTTGATGACCGGGTTCGCGCTTGCGAGCACGTTCGGATCGGGGCCTTTATTAATCTCGGCAATCAGACCGGTGGCGACCTTCTGAAACGTGTCGTCCTTAATAGCCTTATACTTATAATCCTTGCCGGCGATTTTGACGGTAACTTCGTCGTTTTCCTTGATCTCGCCGGAAAGCGAGATGGATCCCACGGCGAAGATTTCCCGGCTGGCCGCGTTTCGCACGGCAGTGTAGGGGAGCGTGTTCTCGCCCGCGGAGTAGACCATGATGCGGCGGTTGTAGGTGTCGCTGACGTAGAGATTGGTGCCGTCCCAAGCCAGCGACATCGGCGTCCGCAGCGAATCCGTACTGTCGGAGGCCTGATTGATGCCGCCGCCGAGCTGGCCGATGACCGTATCGGCCGCCTGGCCATCCCGCACCGGTAAGGTCTTGTAGACTAGAACTCTGTCATTCCCGCCGTCTGCTACGAAGAGGCGCCTGCCGTCGGAAAGAGCATAACGCGGAAAAGAGAGGGTGGCTTCGCAATGGGGCGGAAAGAAATCGACGCCCATGTCGTCTTTCCCGCTAGCCGGGCAGAGCTTGGACGTGTGGTTCGAGACCGCGCTCGTAAGGTCCGGCTGGCCCAAAGCGATATTCGCGGCCGCGCCGTTAGCGGTAGGGATCGTATTCCAGATGAGGACCCGGTTGTGTCCGAGATCGGTCACGAACAGCCGCACGCCGTCGGAGGTGACCGCCACGGGGTTCAGCATGTTTGTCGCCTTCGCGTCGACGGTCGCCTGAGCGATGTTCGGCTGCACGAAAGTGTTGAAGTCCGGCTGGCCAAGCACGACGTCGGCTTCCTTGCCGTTCGTCGCAGGGATCGAATTGTAGATCAGAACGCGGTGATTCTGGGTATCGGCGACAAAGAGCTTGTCCCCCTGAAACCAGACGCCCTGCGGGCCGCGCATCGTTTTATTGTTGGGCGGGACGGAAATGGCGTTCTTCAGGAAATCAGTCTGTCCGACCACGACATCGGCGGCTTTCCCGTTGGTTGTGGGAATCGTATTCCAGATCAGGACGCGATTGTTGTCCGTGTCGGCAACGGCGAGGTAACGCCCGTCGGTCGCGACCGAGGTTGGGAGGCGCATGCCGGTCTGCGTCAGTTTGAACTCGGTAGCCGCGAAATCGGGCTGGCCGACCACGGTCGCCGCCGACCCGACGCACACCGGACACTTCTGGGAGTAGAACAATTCGTCGGTAGGCTTTGGCAGGAAACCGGATACGTTTCGGAAAATGAGCACACGATTGTTGAGCGGGCTCGCTCCCACGCGGTTCGAATCGGCCACGAACAACGTGTCGTTGGCGTAGGCCAAGCCGCCGACTCCGCCAAGGAGGGTGTCGCTCGCTCCGGGAGTTTGGGCTGTGAATGTCGTTTGGCCGATGACGGATCGGGCAGCCTGACCGGTAATGAAATCGGCGGCAAAGCTCTGAATGGCGGCAAGAGCAAGAATCGAAAGGAACTTCATGATGTAAGATTTGAAGCCTAAACGTAAAGACGCGGTTCGAACGAATTTATTTATTATAGCAACTTGTCAGACGCATCCGGACCGGTGGCGGGTTTCAAGGAAATGCGGAGGAGCAGCCGCGATTCCTTGAAGGCCGAAGCGTTCGGGAATGGGGGGCGTTGCGCCCAAAGGCGGGACTGCTGGAAAGACCGGCATCGAGATGCATTCCAGGACATGCTGGACGTACGCGCGCTGCGATCTCACATGCTTGGGATCTCACAACGGTACGGCTTCGCGGAGTACCTCGTCGCGAATGAAAGGGCTCAGGGACCGGCGAATCACGACCTGCACGCGCCGCCCCAGAAGTCGCTCAAGGTCGCCTATGAGACTTCCAGGAAACCACGGGGTCGTGTCGCCGGTTACATCAACCAGAAGATCTACATCGCTGTCGGGCAGGTCCTGCCCCCTGGCCACCGAGCCGAACAGACGAATATCGCCCGCGCCGTGCCGTGCGGCAATCGCCAGAATCTGGTCGCGGTGCACGCGTATTCGCTCGCCGACGCCCATTCGACTATCATTGTATCTCAGGTCATGCAGGGCTAAGAGGCGTCGTGAAAATTACCGGGATTGAGACATTCACCCTGCGGGCGCCGCTTGAAGAGCCGTTCGCCTATTCCCAGTGGCGGTACACGCATCGGGAAACCACGCTGGTCGAAGTCCGCACCTCGGAAGGCATCACGGGCTGGGGCGAGGCGTACAGTCCTTCGGCTCCGGTGGCGGCGGCTATCGACCGCTTTCTTGCCCCTCTGGTAATCGGCCGCGATCCGCGCGACGTCGAGGATCTGTGGCAATTTCTCTACGCGCGGGGCCTCGACTACGGGCCAAAAGGCACGCTCGTGGCAGCCATTAGCGCCCTCGACATCGCTTTTTGGGATATCAAGGCGAGGGCTGCGCACGTTCCCCTCTACCGGCTCCTGGGCGGCGCCCGTACCGAGTCGATCCCTTGCTATGCCACGGGTTTCTATTTCCGCGAATCGGAAACGCTTGAGCGCCGCTTTGCGAAAGAAGCGGAAGCCTATGCGAGTGAGGGCTTTACGGCCATGAAAGTGAAAGTTGGGCTGGGAGTGGACCGGGACGCCGAATTGGTGGAACTGGTGCGCCGCACCATCGGCCCGGGGATCGGCCTGATGATCGATGCAAACCACGCCTACGACCCCGTCACCGCGGTGCGTCTTGCCAGGCGGATTGAGCGGTTCGATATCACGTGGTTCGAGGAGCCGGTTTCGCCCCTCGATCCGGACGGATACCTTGAGGTGAAAGCGAGGATCGCGATACCGCTGGCCGGCGGCGAATGCGAGTTCACGCGTTTCGGATTCGAGCCGTGGTTCCGGAGGCGGGCTCTCGATTACGCCCAACCGGACCTGTGCGCCTGCGGCGGGATCACGGAGGGGATGAAGATCGCCGCGCTGGCGTCGTTACATCAGGTTCACGTCACGCCCCACGCGTGGGGTTCGGCGATCGGGCAGGCGGCTGCGCTGCACTTCTACGCGGCGCGCCCAAGGCATCCGGGCACGCTGACGGCGGAGCGGAAAGTAATCGAGTGCGACCGGTCGGAGAATCCTTTCCGCACCGAGATTGCGGTGTCTCCGGTGCGGTTGGAAAGAGGAAGCTGGCTGCTCCCGGATGGGCCTGGATTGGGCGTTGGGATAGACCGTGGGGCGCTCGAACGATTCAGGGCGACTGCTTGACGCCGGAAACGCTACAACGTTTGCGCGAAAACCAGTGAGGACAGGTCTTGCCGTCCGCCGGACTTGTTGCTCCGTTGCGCCAGACGGTCGAACTTCGAGTTGAACTTGATGCGAGCGCGATTGGTTCGTCCGTTCCAAGTTTCGGCGTGGCGTTTCATGGAAGGTAGGCCCGGCTGCGGCTCGCGTCGCCGTCCCGGAATTCGGGGGAATTCGGGCGCTAGCCGCTTTGCCGGCCGAATGGAGCGCCCGGTTTCACGCGCCTCACCCCGCAATCTTCAGTGTCTTGGCAAGATACTCCCTGCTGATCCGCGCGCTCTCCTTCGGCGGGCGCCAGGGCGAGGTGTCGAGCTCCACGGTGAGCCAACCTTGCCAGCCGATCCCGTCGAGATGAGCCTTAAGACCCTTGAAGTCGACGCCGCCGTTGCCGAGCGGAAAGAAGCATGGGTCGTTCATACCGTCCATCCGTTCGAGCCGGGACTTCGCGCCGCCGCGCGTTTCGGGCTTTGTGTCCTTCATGTGGAATTCCACGATGCGATGACCGAGCGTACGCGCCAGCTCCACCGGGTCGATTCCCGCCATCGTGATGTGGCCGGTGTCGAGCACGAACCAAACGTGTTTCGGATCGGTGTTCCGCATGACGAAATCGATTTCCCGCCGGTTCTCGAACTGGTTCCACATGTGCGCGTGAACGGCGAACTTGACGCCTTCGGCCGCGATCCGCTTCCCCAATTCCTCAAGCGAGTGCGCCATGTGCTTCAGATCCTCGTCCGTCGTGCCGGTGGGACGGCGCGGCCCCATGTTGATCTTCAGATGCGTACAGCCGAAATGCTTGATGAACCGGACCAGGCGGAGGTGATCGGCGTAAATCCGCTCATGCCGCGCCGGATCTTCGAAATGCGTCTCCATGGGCGCGCCATTTGAGATGG
Source organism: Candidatus Sulfopaludibacter sp. SbA3 (assembly GCA_945893365.1). GTDB lineage: Bacteria > Acidobacteriota > Terriglobia > Bryobacterales > Bryobacteraceae > SYKU01. The sequence continues at coordinate 15,403 of CAMDED010000076.1, forward strand.
TCACGAACTTCACGCCGATTTCGTCCATTCGTTTCTGAAGTTCCTTCGGCTTGTCGTACAATTCGAGCTTCATAAAGTAGTGGATGAAAGTCTCGACGTTCCCGTACCCGGCCTCTTTCGCTTCCCGGAACGAAAGGAACACGTCCTGTTCCCATCCGCCCCGCGTGTTGGTGGTGATTCCCACGCGGTAGCGCGGCGAGGACGCGGCCCAAGCCTGTGCCGCCGCGAATGCCGCGGAGTATTTCAAAAGATCTCGTCGATTCGGATTCATGCTGCCTAACCTCCTCTACAAAGTTCAAAAAACGTACTTCAGAGAAAACTGGATCTCCCGCATCGTCGTCACCGTGGAACTGATCCTGGCGAACGAGGTGCTCGTGAAACTCGCCGTGGGGATCGCGAAGTTCGGCCGGTTAGGGGCGTTGAACGCCTCGAAGCGGAACTGGAGCTCGTGTTTTTCCGAGGGCATCGGGAACTTCTTCATGACCGAAAAATCCCACGAGAGGAACTCCGGACCGATCATGGTGTTGCGCCCGACGTCGCCAAACGTGAACTGAGGAATACGTGAAAAGGCGGCGGGGTTGAAATACTGCGCGGGGTCCTTTCCTCCAGGGGGGTCGAGCGATGCGCCGGTCCGGTTCGGATGCTGGCTGGGCCAGCCGATGTTGGCGTCGTCGACGCCGTTCTGGACCGTATAAGGAACCCCGGTGCGGTAGGTGAAGATGCTGCCAAGCTGCCAATCGCCCAGCGCGGCCGCGCCCACCCCTTTCGTCAGCCAGCGCTTGCCGCGGCCGGCCGGGGGCTCCCAGAGCAGTGACGCCGCAGTCCGGTGCTGCTGGTGGAAGTTCGCAAGGGAGCGGGACGCCACAAGGTTGTACGTATCCTGCGGAAAATCCTCGTCGCCGGCGTGTGTGCGGATCGCGCTCCCGTTGTCGATCGCTTTTGAGAATGTGTAGCTCACGAGCGAGGAGAAACCGTGGCTGAATCTCTGCTGGAGCTTCAGCGCCAGAGAATGATAGTTCGAGTTGACCACGCCGTCGGTCATCTGGATGATCCCCAACTCGGGATACGGCCGCCGGCCTTGAACCGCGCCAGGTCCCGGAGTGGGAAAGTTGTAGGGACGGAACCGTTCCAGCTTGTGCCCCTGATTTCCCGTGTATCCGGCCTCGAGGACGACGTTCCCCGTCAACTGCCGCTGGACATTGAAAAGATACTGCACTACATAGGGAGTCCGCCGGTTGATGTTGTTCGAGAGAACCAGCGGGAAGTTTACAACCACCGTGCCGAGGCTCGCGAAGGGAGCATCGAGAGTGAGGTTGGGAAAATCGCTGTTCGAGGTGTCGTCCCGGCGGGCGGCGAGGTTGCGGGACATGTCGTACCGCGCGTTTCCGATGTCCTGGGTGTAAAAGAGTCCGAAGCCGCTTCGGATGGTCCACTGTGGCGACGGGCTGTATGCCAAGCCGATCCGAGGCGCGAAGTCGTTCGAGTCGGTGCGAACCAGACGGTCGCCCAAGCGTCCGTCCCGCGCGATCTGCACATTGGCCGCGTAGCGGAACGGCATGCCTTCATAAAAATCGCCGGTTCCCGCGCGCACCACGGTTGGGCGCCGGCTCGGGTCGAACGGCGCGAGAATTTCGGTGTTGATCATGCCGTCGTGCTTGTGCCGGTAAGGAGGCGAGTACTCGTATCGCAGGCCCAGGTTCAGGGTCAGATTCGGGCGGACCTTCCACGTGTCGTCGGCATAAAAATACTCCCTACCGGCCCGCAGCTGCGCCACGGCGAGACCCAAGGAGCCGGAGCTATTCCGGGTCAGGCCAAGCAGGTAGTCGGCGACGCCGTTCCCCGAATTCGAGGCGGACTGCGGGTTCTGCGTGGCTTGGCCGGTGAAGCTGAACGAGCCTCTGGGAAACTGGTTCCCTATCTGGTTGTAACGATCTCGCCGGATCTCGGCGCCGAACCGCATCGAGTGGCGTCCGCGGATGACCGACACGTTGTCGATCCACTGGAAAACATGAGAGCGCGTGAGGTTGGGCGCGGTTCCCGTTTCGCCGAAGCCGGTGAACCCGGTGATCCCGATCGCGGGAATCCCAAAAATAATCGGTTCCGGCGTGGCGATCCCCGGAATGCCGCCAAGTTCACCCACCACGTTTCGCTCAAAGGCGTTTTGCTGCAGGTTCGAATTCCGGAACCGGTTGTAGCCGAAGCGAAATTCGTTGACGACGGACGGCGACAAGACGCGGGTGTTGGAAAGCATCGACTGCTGAACCTGGGTATCCAGCTTGAAGCCCTGCCGCGAGAACGTGCCCGGCGACAATTCGAGCTCGTCGCCTTTGCTCCAGCGTCCAAACCAACTCGACGCGGAGTTCTCGGCGAAGTCGGCGCGGATCGTAAACTGGTCGGAGTCCTGCCGCCGTCCTTCGGTAGCTTCATAGTTCCGTGCGAGACCCGCTCCCGGAACGTTCGGGAGTGGAAGGAACTCGAGGAGCTTTTGCGCCCTGCCGTTGAATCGGCTCACGGGAATTACATTCCCTGGAAACGCCTGCGCGGTCACAAGATTGTCGCTACCGCGGACGCGAGTGGCGGGGTCGAAAATCGTTTGGGGAAGCCCGGAGAAATTCCCCGCGCGCAGCGTGGCGGTCGGCACGTCGGCGAGTCTGCGAAGCCCTTTGCGGTCGCGCAAGGCCTCGTAGTTCGCCATGAAAAATAACCGGTCGCTGCCCTTGAATATCTTCGGAATCCATACCGGCCCACCCAGCGTGAAGCCGTACTGGTTGCGAACAAACGGATCCTTGGGCTGCCTGGTTGAGGTGAACGCATAGTTGTTCGCGTCCATGTCGTCGTTGCGGAAGAACTCGAACAGCGCGCCGTGGAAGGCATTCGTGCCGGACTTCGTCGATACGTTGATCTGGCTGGTCGCCCGGCCGAATTCGGCTGGGTAGACGCCGGTTTGCACTTTGAACTCTTCGAGCGCGTCGATCGACGGAAGGAAAACGTAGCTATTGAAATTGCCGTCGGTGTTCTCGATGCCATCGAGCGTGAAGCGATTGAACTCGCTGCGCTGGCCGGCGACGCTGATGTTCTGCTCGGACCGTTGCCCGCCTTGGATGCTGCGCTGTTGCCCGGCGGTGCCGAATCCATAACTGACATTCGGGGCGAGCGCGACAAGCTGAAGGAAATTGCGCCCGTTCAAGGGCAGCTCCACGATGCGCCGGTTTTCGATGACGGTTCCGGTGGTTGCATTCTCGGTCGCAAGCAGCGGCGCGGCGCCGGACACGCTGACAACCTCGCTGACCTGGCCGACCTGCATATGGAAGTCGATCCGCGCCACCTGTTGTACCTGAAGCTGCACGCCGCTCCGGACAGTGGCCTGAAACCCGTCGATCTCCGCCCGCACGCGATAGACCCCAGGCAGCAACGAGGGAAAGCCATATGCGCCGGAGGCGTTGGTGACGCCACGGCGGCTCACGTTCGTGTTTTCGTTGGTGACGGTTATGGCGACTCCGGCCATCGCCGCGCCGGAGGAGTCCGTCACCTCCCCGGTGATCTCCCCTTGCGTCTGCCCGAGCGCCGCGGCGGCCGAGCCGAGAAATGCGAGAAGAACAGTCCTAAAGACGTTTCTCATGCCTATACTCCGTAACCGGAAACTTGTGGCAAGGAAGACACTATCAAAGTCGAGGGAAAAAGTCACCCGCCGTTCCAGGGGGACGAAGGGGAGGGCCGGCTTCCGATAGGGCGGGCTGGGAGCGGAGGGTCGATGCGGAGCCGGGCTTGGCGGCATTCCAACGTTACGTCACGCCGATCGACGTTGGGATGCCGCTGGATCGAAGGGAGGCCGTGGCCATCCTTTCACGCCGCTTTGCGCGGCAGGCTTCGATACGTCCATCGCTGCGCCGCTACCGTGACTGGCCCGTGATCCACGAGAATGCAAACGGCTTCATCTGCTTTCGCCGGCGCCGCCGCTTCCCGACTCCGGAGCGGAGGGACGCTTTGTCTTTGTCAGGTTACGCACGTTCACACTGATCTGCTGCCATTTATACTTCCACACGGCCATGGAGCACATCTCCAGTTCCCCTCGCTGGTAAAGCTGACGAGCCGCATCTCGGCGGAAGTTCGCTTCGTCCGGCCAGAGCTGGCCCTGGTTCCGAGCAGTGCAAGCGGGCCTCCCGGTTTGCTCGGCAAGGCAGATTGTCCCGAATAGAGCAATGAGGGCCACGCGCTTCATGTCAGTATTATCACTTACTCTCTTGCAACCGTCAACCTACAGAGTCCCACTAAGAATCCGATGATAAGTACCGGTACTTCACGGCGCCCGCGAGCGAACTCACCCTCCCGCGCGGCTGATGTGAACCTGAACAGTTGCGAAGAATAACTCCGGAGACCGGCGCGCCTTATAGTGGACGCGAATCGTCGACGCCGCCAAGCGGACCAGGTTGCCGAAGAACGCCAAGAGCTCCCGCTTGACCTTGCTCCAATTTTAAATCCGCCGAAACGGAACGGGCCCTCCGGCGTTTCTTCAGCCCCGGCAAAGATATCGATCCGATCGCGCAAAATTCCCGTTCTCCGGGTCCACCCATTCTTCCACAACCAGGGAGACGCTTTCGTCGTCATCCTTGACAAAAAAAGGCCGCCAACCCTGGTCGTTTCCGCGAACACTCGAAATCGTTGTAGCCGCGGCTGGACCGGAGCCGCGCTTCGGCGCACCGGACAAGCCGGACAAGAAAAGGCTTGACGCGCTTCGCCTTTAGTGCTAGTTTTAAAGCACAATGCTATAAACATAGCATGGAGAATATGAAGAAACCGCACATCCATCTGAGCGCCCGCGAGCGGCAGATCATGGACATCCTCTACACGCAAGGGCAGGCCACGGCGGGGGAGATCCAGCGAGCCCTTCCGGATCCGCCCGGCTATTCCGCCGTCCGCGCCATGCTTCGCGTGCTCGGGGAGAAAGGTCACGTGAAGCACCAGGCGAGCGAGTTGCGCTACGTTTACACGCCCACCGTCGGACGGGAGAAAGCCAAGCGCTCCGCGCTGAAGCATCTGCTTGCGACCTTCTTCGACGGTTCCGCCGGGGAGGCGGTTGCGGCGCTTCTGGACGCATCGGCGGGAGCGCTTTCGAGCGAGGATCTGGACCGGATTTCCCAACGTATCGAAAAAGCCAGAAAGGATGGCGCGACCAAATGAACTGGATCGGTGAAATGGCCTTGAAAAGCACGGTCGTGTTAGCCGTTGCCTCGCTTGCCGCCTTCGGTCTGCGCCGTGCGCCGGCGGCGGCGCGGCACATGGTGTGGACGGCAGCCTTGACGGCGCTGCTCTTCCTGCCTCTGGCGCGCTTTTTGACGCCCCGGATTGTGGAAGTTCCAGCGGCGATTCTGAGCGCATCGCCCGCCGTCTTTCAAGCCGCTTCGCCCGCACCCGTTTCAGCCGATCCGCCCGCACCCGCCGGGCCTCGGGTTCGCTGGGAACTATTCGCCTGGGGAGCGGGCGCCCTCTTCATGACCCTTCGCGCGATAGCGGGTCTCGTGCGGATCCGGCGGCTCTCCCGAAACTCCAAGGTAGTGCCGCGCAACAGCCCCTGGAATGCCATCGCCGCCGATCTTGCGAGGTCTATCGGCCTTCGCCGCCAGGTACCTCTTCGAGTGGCCCGCGGCGGCGTGATGCCCATGACCTGGGGTTCCATCAAGCCCGAAATCGTTCTACCAGCCTCGGCCGGGTCGTGGTCCGAGGCGCGGCTGCGAGTCGTCCTGCTCCACGAGTTGATTCACGTGAAACGGGGCGACTTCCTCACGCAGTCGCTCGCGCGGTTCGCCTGCGCCTGTTACTGGTTCCACCCGCTCGCGTGGTTTGCCGCCGGTCAACTCCGTTTGGAGCGGGAACGGGCTTGCGACGACGGCGTCCTTCGCTCGGGCGAGGATGGACCGGGATATGCGCAGCTTCTTCTGGATCTTGCGAAATCCCTGCGGCCTGAGGTGAACCTGGCCGCGGCGGTGGGAATGGCTCAGTTTTCTAACCTGGAGGATCGTGTAATGAACATACTCGACAAAAACAAAAACAGGCGCCCGCTCTCGTGGCGGGTCGCCGGAATGGCCGGCCTAACGGCCTTGGCTGTGGTACTGGCGCTTTCGGCGGTTCACGCCGGCGCGCAGTCCGCGTCGGGCGTTATCGCCGGCGTGGTTCGCGATATCAGCGGCGCTACCGTGCCGAAGACCGCCGTAACCGTGCGCTCGCCGGCGGGCAAGGAGATGGCGTGGACCAACGACGCCGGTGAGTTTCGGTTTCCAAACTTGCCGCAAGGCGACTATAAGGTCACCGCCGCCAAAGGAGGGTTCGCCCTCTATGAAGGGAAGCCCGTCAGCCTGCGCTCGAACGCCGTGGAACGCGTGGATGTCACCTTGGAAATGGGCCGCGTCAGTGAAATGGTGGAGGTCGTCGGCAAGGCTCCGGCAAGAGTGCCGCTTTCTCAAAACGGGGCGCCCCGCCGCATTCGAGTGGGCGGCGATGTTCAGGCCACAAAGCTGATTCGGCAAACGTCGCCCGTCTACCCGGAGAAGGCGCAGCGGGAAGGCGTCGAGGGCGCGGTTATTATTGACGCCGTTATCCTGGTGGACGGCAGTCTCGGAGGCGTGCGGACCGCGAACGCCGTTGTAAATCCGGATTTGGCGGCGGCCGCGCTCGATGCGGTGAAACAGTGGCGCTACCAGCCAACGCTGCTCAATGGCGTGCCGGTTGAGGTGATCACCACAATAACCGTGAACTTCCGGCTTGCGCCTTAGCGAACTCGAAGACCTCAGTCGTCTTTTTCTGCTCGGCGACCACGAGTCGAGTTCGCAGTCCGCGCCGCTCGAGCGATTGCGCGGCAACCATTTGCGCGATCGCCGGATGGTTGTTGTGCTCGCTCAGATGGCCCAGGACGAGATTCGTCGCCGCCGGGTCCAGATCCTCCAGAATGAAATCCGAAACGACCGCGTTTGAAAGGTGACCGACGCGGCTCATCACCCGCTGCTTCACCGCCCAGGGATACGGCCCGACCTTCAGCATGTCCAAATCGTGATTCGATTCGAGCACCAGCAGGTCCGTCCCTCTGAGGTGGACGCGGATCGAATCCGTCACATAGCCGAGGTCCGTGACGATCGCGAGCTTTACGCCCTGCGAGCGGAAGCAGAAGCCCACCGGATCCCGCGCATCGTGCGGGATCGTAAAGCTATCCACTTCGATGTCGCCGATACGGAACGAAGTTCCCGCCTGGAAGAGCTTGAGCGTGGGCGAGTAGCCCATCCAATCGATCGAGGGGGCGGTCAGCGGCGTGAGATAAACCGGAATCTTCAACTTCTTCGCGATGCGCGCAAGACCCGCGATATGGTCGGTGTGTTCGTGCGTGATGAGGATCGCGTCGAGGCGGTCGGCCGTCTCTCCGGCGCACTCGAGCCTGCGCGCGGTCTCGCGAAAACCGAGGCCGGCGTCCACCAGAAGGCGGGTCTCCTCGGTGGCTACCAGAGACGAATTGCCGGAGCTCCCGCTCGCGAGCACGCAGATCTTGACGATGAGATTGCCTCCGCAGGCTACAACACGATGCTACTTCCAATTTCGGCAAACAACAAGGGGGGGCACCGCTTCGCGAGAGCTCTTCGACGCCGTTACTTCGTCCGATCCGGCTGCCGTTACGGACCTCGTCGGTCGCCCGTTTGACGATCTTGTCGCCCGCCGCGACGCGTCCCACAATCTCCACGAGGTCCCCCGTTACTGCGCCTTTCTTTTCATTCACCATTCCGCATTACCGATCGAGACTCGAATCGCGAACGTCCGCTCGGTAGTCGTCGCGACCGCCGCGAGCGGGACCAGCGGCGATCTCGCAGCCCGGCGCAAGGGCCAGCCGACCTCAGCGTACATCCCAGGGGCGAGTTCTCCCCGGGTATTGTTGAAGTCCGCTTCGACGGCATGCTGCGCGTTCTTAAGTCGAGCGAACGGGCGCGAAGGAAAGCCGAAAGCAGGCCAAGGCGGACCTGGGGCCGCCGCTCCGCGGTTCCGGGAGGGGAGGGTGTCCATCGTGAAGGGGAATCCGAAGGGCATGAGCGGCTTCCACGCAAACCAAACACCCGATTTTTGGATCATTCCAGGATTGGAAACGAAACCGCGTTTCAAGATCGTTCTTCGAATCGCGAGGCGCTCGCTCCCTGAGCCTCAGGCGGCCTCAAACCCGGTACGTATCCGCCCGCCAGTTCTTGACCGCGCGCTTAATAGCGCCGGAACCCAGGTTCTGGTCGGCGGCGCCGCGGGCCAGCGCCACGAACTCCTCGTCGGACGCGAATCGCAAAGCTACTATCTGTTTCGGTGTCAGGCGGGGATCGAGCAGCTTGCCGGTGAGCACGTAGTGACGCAGGTTCTCCTCGGCGCGAATCGCGCGGTCTTGCGCTTTCAGCGCGAACCCACGCCCGATGCCGGTGGCGAAGAAGGTGCAGAAGCTCAGCACCAGAATCAATGAGGCGCTGTAGAGCCGCTGGTGATCGCCCAGCGACAGATAGAGGTTCACGCACGCGCCGACGAAGGTACACAAGAGAGCGAGCAACAGCGCGAGAAATCCGGGTATGCGCCGGGTGTGGTTCGCAAAGGTTTGTGGGGGCATGGAATTTTGTGGGGGCATGGAATTATGATACACGGCGCAGTCGCGCCCCCGGACGACTTCCGTATGCAGGATCGTCCGCTCGCGGAGCTCCCGCATCGCCCGGAGTTCAGGATCATGCCGGTAAGCCTGGAACGACGCTTCATCGGGAAAGCTGACGATGTGGACTTCGCAAGACGTAGCGCCGGACTCGTCTTCGGCCGACTTCACCACGCGTTCGACCCGCCCTCCATACCGGGACATGACGCCGGCCGCGCGCCGTTCGAACACGGCAAACTCAGAGGAGGCGTCACGGCGTACCGTGAGCGTCACAACCAGGATCAAGCGCGGCTGTTCCATTAATGCCTGATCGTATCACCGCGTCCTGCATCCAAGAGGTACAATACCTCCGTGAACCGCAGAAACTTCATTGGCGCAACAGCCGCCATGCCCTGCCTGACCGCGGATGCGCAATCCGCGCCCATTCCCATCATCGACACGCATATCCACCTGTTCGACACAGCGCGTCCGCAAGGCGTGCCTTGGCCGAAGAAGGACAACGCGGTCCTTTACCAGCCGGCCCTGCCCGCGCGCTACCGCAAGCTCGCCGCGCCGCTCGGCATCGTGGGAGCGATCGAGGTCGAGGCCAGCCCGTGGCTTGAGGACAATCAGTGGGTTCTCGACGTGATGGAGAAGGACACGATCATGGTCGGCACCGTCGGGGATCTGGAGCCCGGTAAGCCCGAATTCAGGAAGCATTTGGAGCGCTTCCATCGAAACCCGATGTTTCTCGGTATCCGCCACGGGAACCTGTGGGGCAGAGATATCAGTGCGGAGCTATCGAAGCCCGAGTTCGTCTCGGATTTGAAGGCGCTTGCGGACGCCGGGCTGTCTCTCGATACCGCCAACCAGAACCCCGGCCTGATTTCAGCCGCCCTGCGCACGAAAGATCTGGTTCCGAATCTGCGCATCGTAATCGACCATCTCCCGCAAATGCAGCCTCCCGCCGATGCCGCGGCCCGCACCGCGTACATCGGCGATTTGCGCGAGCTCGCGAAAAGGCCGCACGTCTACGTGAAGATCTCCGAAGTGCTCCGCCGCGTGGACGGCCGCGTCCCGGAGGATCTGAGCTTCTACAAGCCGCGTCTCGACGAGCTTTTCGACATTTTCGGCGAGGATCGCGTGCTCTTTGGAAGCGACTGGCCGAATAGCGACAATTGGGCTCCATACCCAAAGGTTCTGTCGGTTGTGCGCGAGTACTTCATGGGCAAAGGAAGGGCGGCCGCCGAGAAGTACTTCTGGAAGAATTCCGTTGCCGCGTACCGCTGGGTCCGGCGGGCGGACAATCAGCCGAAGCGGGGGTAGCGCCGGGCTCGCCCCGCGGCGGGCGCTCCCCATGCTGGTATAATCCCCGTAGCGCCGACTTTACGCGGCGACTACCGAACAGTGCCGCCCTTGAGGGCCGCATGTAAGTCCGGGACTTGATCGACTTTCGACAGGTACCAAGGCGATGCCGATGAGCAGCACGGATTTTCTCAGCGCAAAGGTCGAGCGCCGCAAGCTTTCGATGGTGACGTGTTACGACTACACGTTCGCCCGTCTGCTGTCGAAAAGCGCAATCGACGGAATCCTTGTCGGCGACAGCGCCGCGATGGTGATGCATGGCCATCCCTCGACGCTGTCGGCGAGCGTCGAGTTGATGCGTCTTCACACGGAGGCAGTCGTACGCGGCGCGGCCGGCAAATTCGTCGTCGCGGACATGCCGTTTCTCTCTTTTCGGAAAGGCTTGGCGGCGGCCCTGGATGCGGCGTGCGCCCTGATGACCGCCGGCGCAAATGCCGTGAAGATCGAGGGTGTGGACGGCCATGAAGATGTTGTTCAACGGCTGGTTCAGAGCGGGATACCCGTCATGGGCCATCTTGGACTCCAACCTCAATCCGTCCAGGCGTACGGAGGTTTTCGAGTGCAGGGCCGGAGCGGCTGCGCCGCCCTGAATATCGCCCGCCAGGCGACCGCGCTCGAAGAACTTGGCGCTTTCGCGATCGTGCTCGAGTGCGTTCCCGCCGATCTTGCGCTGCAAATATCCGAGGCTCTTCGCATTCCGGCGATCGGTATCGGCGCGGGCGCCGGATGCGATGGACAGATTCTGGTGCTGCAGGATCTCCTCGGCTTGACCATGGACTTTAAGCCAAGATTCGCCCGCCCATTCGTGAACGGGGCAGGCTGCGTCCTCGACGCCCTCGCACGCTTCGATGTAGCGGTGAAAGCCGGTACGTTTCCAACGGCGGAAGAGAGCTATTCTTGACGCAGCTTTGGTCGACCGTCGCCGACTGGCTGGCTCGCCGGCACGCCCTCGCCGGACGCAGCGTCGGTTTCGTTCCCACCATGGGAGTGCTTCACCGGGGACACGCTTCGCTCGTCGAGCGATGCCGCCGGGAAAATGAAATTACCGTCGTCAGCATCTTCGTAAACCCGTCGCAATTCAACGACCCTGGGGATCTTGAGCGATACCCTCGTACGCTCGAGAGCGATCTCGCGCTACTCGACCGCCTTGGAGTGGACGAGGTGATCGTACCCACGGCGCCTGAACTGTATCCGAACGGCTACCGCTTCCGGGTGGAGCCGGACGCCGGATCGCAAGTGATGGAAGGAGCGTACCGGCCCGGCTTCCTTCAAGGCATGCTGACGGTTGTCCTGAAACTGCTCGGGGTCGTGCGCGCGGAGCGAGCCTACTTCGGAGAGAAGGACTACCAGCAATTGAAGGCCGTCACGGAAATGGTGGAAGAGTTCTTCATCCCCACGAAGATCGTCCCTTGCCCGACGGTGCGGGAGGAATCGGGCCTCGCGGCGAGTTCCAGGAACGTGCTGCTCTCGCCCGATGGCCGGGAGAAGGCGGCATGGTTGTACCGGGCTCTGACCACTGCGCAAGGCCCCGCGGAAGCGTGGGCAATCCTCGACGCACAAGGCTTCAAGACGGAATATGTCGAGGAGCGCTGGGGAAGGCGGTTTGCCGCGGCTTATCTTGAAGGCGTGCGTCTCATCGACAACGTGCCCGCCGGGGAGATAAGGCGTCCGTGAACGTCCGAGCCGTGGACTATGCTTCTTGCGCTTGATGTCGGCAACAGCCGGATCTTTGGCGGCGTTTATGACGGCGAGGATCTGAAGACGACCTTCCGGCGGACCTCCAGCATTACAGCCTCGTCCGATGAGTTTGGAACGTTTTTCCGCGCCGTGCTTCGAGAAAACGGCGTCGATCCGGAGGATATCGATATGGCGGGGATTTGCTCCGTGGTGCCCGACGCCGTCTACTCGCTTCGAAGCTGCTTCCGCAAGTACTTCCGTTTCGAGCCGTTTCTGCTTCAGCCTGGGGTGAAAACCGGACTGAAAATCCGCTATCGAAACCCCGCGGAGGTGGGTGCGGATAAGATCGCAAACGCGATAGGCGCGCTGACCCGGTTTCCCGGCCGGGATCTACTGATCATCGATTTCGGCACTGCAACCACGCTCTGCGCCGTAACCAGGGAGAAAGAGTATCTTGGTGGAATCATCACGCCTGGGATAAACATCTCCATGGCTGCGCTCGCGGCGGAGACCGCGCGGCTTCCGGCGGTGGAGATTGTCCGGCCCGCCGAGGTGCTCGGACGTTCTACCGTCGAGAGCGTCCAATCGGGCCTTTACTACGGCACTCTGGCCACGGTTCGATTTCTGGTTGCTTCCGTCGCGAAGGAGCACTTTGCCAAGGGGCAACCCTTCATTGTCGGAACCGGAGGGTTCGGGCGCCTCTTCGAGGACGAGCGTCTGTTCGACGAGTTTGTGCCCGAGCTGCCGCTGATCGGTGTGCGCCGGGCGGTCGAGCTTTCGCAAGCGGAAACGAAGAGGTAGGGCGCCCTCGCGGGCCCATCGTTTCGTTCCGAACTTTCCGGCCCATGCGGGCCGGCGCACCGTGTCCGCTCGCGGATACACCGACCGGATGTCCGGTTGCGGGCGCCGCCGCTCCCCGCTCCCCGCGTCCGACGGTTCCTCCGACGGTCGCGTCCGCCACCGGCTGTTTCCGGTACGTCCGCGCTCCCGCAACCGGTACGACTACGCCACCGAGAGACCCGCCAGCCGCTCGTATTATCCTCTGCGTCGCCAGCCCCGTTCATCGTCTCGTGCGCTTCGTCCAGCCCGCCAACAACCCGACGTTTCTCCCTCGGAACGCTGGATGACGACGCAAAAGCGGCGGACGCCGCGCTCGCGCGCATCCGTCCGCCGATCTAAAAGACAGGATCGAAGAAACGATGGCCTGCCCCACCGTGCAAATTGTTCGCTGTTACCGCAATTCTTCCATCAGCTCGTCGAGCGCGGCCCTTGAAGGCCGCACCTTCGATTCCGGGAGAGTCGCGAGAGGGGCGTCGTCCAGATTCAGCATGTCGAGGAAGTTGGGCTTGTCCGGATTGACGTAAAGCACGCCCGTCAGCACTTCACCCTTCTTTTCGGCCTCGTTCAGCGCGATGAGCGCGTCGAACTTCCCCGTCGCATTGTAGTTCCTGTCGAGCTTCCGAAGGCGCAGTGTCGAGCCATCGTGCATTTTGACGTCCTGAACTTCACCCTCGGCGATATCGACCGTAATATCCTCGAAGTGAGGCACAAAATCGACTTCATGCAGCGGTTCCTCGTGATCCTTCATATAGGTGTAGCTCTTGGTCGATCCCACGTGGTCGTTAAAGGTCACGCACGGAGAGATTACGTCGATCACGGAGAGCCCGTTGTGGCTCACGGCGGCTTTCAAAATCGCCGTTAACTGTCTCTTGTCGCCCGAGAAGGTGCGGGCTACGAACGTCGCGCCCCATTCGAGCGCCAGCGAGCAGCAATCGAACGGAGGAAGATCGTTAATTACGCCCGTCTTCAGCGTCGAATTGAGGTCCGCCGTCGCGGAGAACTGGCCTTTGGTAAGCCCGTAGACGCCGTTGTTCTCGATCACGTAGATGAGAGGCAGATTGCGCCGCAGCAGGTGCATGAACTGCCCCAGGCCGATCGATGCGGTATCGCCGTCACCCGTGATCCCGATGCCGAGAATTCCCCTGTTGGCGAGAATGGCGCCCGTCGCCACCGCGGGCATGCGGCCATGTACCGAGTTGAAGCCATGCGCGAGGTTGAGAAAATAGGCGGGCGACTTCGAGGAGCAGCCGATACCTGAGAACTTGGCTACCTTCCACGGCTCGATGCCCATCTCATAGAACACTTCAATGAGGCGTTCCGACACGGAGTTGTGTCCGCAGCCGGCGCAGAGCGTGGTCTTCCCTCCCTTATAGCTGAGCACTTCAAGCCCAATGCGGTTTATCTTCTTCGGCGGCGGCGGCGTCAGAGTCGTACTCATTTAGAGTCCCTCCTGTCTTACGATTTCATCGCTAATAGTACGCGCGTCGAGCGGCAGGCCGCCGTAGTAACGGATGCTATGCAGCCTGGCAATGTCCGCGGGGTCGAACTCAAGCCGCATCAGCGCCAGCAACTGGGCGTCGCGGTTCTGATCGACGATGTAGACGCGATCGTGCTTCCGGATGAAATCGACTAGCTCGTGGGTAAACGGATAGCCGCGCAGCCGGAGCGAGCTGGTTTCGACGCCGTGCTCCCTGCGGATCTGGTCCCGGCTCTCTTCGACCGCATAGCGGGACGTGCCTTCGTAAACCAGGCCGATTTTGGCCTCCGGATGCGAGTCCACGACGGGCTTCAGCATCGCGCCGCGAATCGACTCGAACTTCCGGTTCAGCCGGTCCATGTTGTTGACGTAGTCGTCTTCGCGCTCGGAGTAGGCGGCTCTGTCGTTGTGTCCGCTGCCGCGCGTGAAGTAGGCCGCTCCGGGGTGGCTGGTGTTCGGTAGCGTGCGGTAACCGACGCCGTCGCCGTCCACATCCTTGTACCGGGCGAATCCGCCCAGACGTTCCAGATCTTCGGCCGCAAGCACCTTTCCCCGGTCCAGAGGCTTGGTGGGATACTCGAATGGATCGGACATCCAGTTGTTCATGCCGAGGTCGAGATCCAGCATGACGAAGACCGGTGTCTGGAATTTTTCGGCCAGATCGAAGGCCTCGCCCGCCATTGTGAAGCACTCGTCGGGCGAAGAAGGGAAATACATGGGATGCTTCGTGTCGCCATGCGAGAGCAGCGCCGTCGAGAGCAGGTCGCCCTGAGCGGTGCGCGTGGGCAGGCCGGTTGAAGGGCCGACGCGCTGCACGTCGAAGATCACGGCCGGTATTTCGGCGTAGTAGCCGAGACCGACGATTTCGGACATCAGCGAGATGCCGGGCCCGGCGGTCGAGGTCATGGAGCGCGCCCCGCCCCAGCCCGCGCCGATCGCCATGCCGATCGAAGCCAGTTCGTCTTCCGCCTGCACGACCGCATAGGTGGCCTTGCCGGTTTCCTTATCCACACGATGGCGTTTCAAATATCCGATGAGGGTTTCGACCAGCGAAGAGGAGGGAGTGATGGGATACCACGTCACCACGGTGACGCCGGCGAACATACAGCCCATGGCCGCGGCGGAGTTGCCGTCGATGATGATCTTACCCGCGGTCTCGTTCATCCGCTCCACCGAAAACGGGTCGGTCTTCGGCAGATTCTTCGAGGCGTATTCGTAACCCGCCTGGCACGCGCCGAGATTCAACGCGGCGGCCTTGGCCTTGCGGGCGCCGAACTGCGTGATCAGCGCCTTGCGTATCTCCTCCATGTCGATGTCCAGGAGGTAGGCAATGATGCCGTCGTACAACATGTTTCGTACGAGCTTGCGCAGCTTGGGTTCCGGGCACACGGGCGCGACGAGCTTATCGAACGGCGCGGGGTAAAAATGCACATCGGTGCGCAGCGCGTTCAGCTTGAGCGGTTCGTCGTAAATGACGGCCGCGCCGGCCGGAAGATTCATGACATCCTCGCGGGCCGTTTCCGGATTCATCGCGACGAGGAAATCGACCTCTTTCTTGCGGCCGATATATCCGTGCCCGCTGGCGCGGATCGTGAACCAGGTGGGCAGGCCGGCGATATTCGAGGGGAACATGTTCTTCCCCGAAACCGGTACGCCCATCTGAAAAATGGCGCGCATAAGAACGGAGTTCGCGGTCTGGCTGCCGGACCCGTTCACGGTGGCTACCTGTATGGTGAAGTCGTTTATGATTCGCCGCACGGATTCAGCGCTACACGGCGCGGCCGGCGACACTTCGAGGGTTGACATCGATTCGATTGTCCTCGCTTTGAGGGAATGTGGAGTTGGTTACAATCCACCTCAATTATACCCGATCTCTCGCGCGGAGTTGGCCGGGCGCGCGAGAGCCGGGTAGACGGCTGCTCAGCGGAACAGCCGCAGCGCGAAGTCGTTCAAATAGCGCCGCCAGTTGATCCACGTATGGCCGCCCGGGCTCTCGTGGTATTCGTGCCTGATTCCGCGCTGCTTCAGCAATTCAACCAGATGCTTCGATCCCGCATTCGCCAGCGTATCATTGGCGCCGACGCCGATCCAGAAAAGCTTCACGGACTTGTTGGTTTTTTCGGGATTCTCCAGGAACGCGGCGCTCCTTTTTTCGAAATCCGGGTTGGTCCGCGGATTGACGCCCGCGCTCCAAACGCCGAGGTACGCGAACATGTCCGGGTTCGTCAGACCCACGCGCAGCGTCTGCCCGCCGCCCATCGATAATCCGGCAAGCGCCCGATTGGCGCCGCCCGCGAGCGCGCGGTAGTGCTTCTCGACGTAGGGAATCACGTCCTTCACCAATTCGCTCGCGAATTTTTCCTGGGCAAGCGCGGCCCCCGGGCCCGGCCCCGGAGGAGTGTTCGGCGGCCGCGGCATGCTGCCGTTCGGCATCACGACGATCATCGGTTTCGCCTTGTTCCCCGCCAGCAGATTATCGATGATGAAACCCGCCCGTCCGATCGAGCTCCAACCCGAATCCTCGTCGCCGCCTCCGTGGAGGAGGTAGAAGACGGGGTAACGGGCGCTGCCGCCGTCGTAGCCGGGAGGCGTATAGACATGCATGCGCCGCATCGCGTCGAGCGTCGAGGAACGATACCATACCATGCGGATTTCACCATGCGGGACGGGCTTGTTGTCTTCGAAAGCCGCTTCGTCGCCGGGGACATGAAACATGTTGTCCAGGCTGCCGATGCCCTGCTTGACGAGGGCATTTTTCGGATCGATCGTCTTGACGCCATCCACGTTGAAGGAATAGCTGTAGAAATCCGGGACAAGCGGCCCGGCGATCGCGGACCACACGCCGCTCGCGTCTTTTTCCAGATTCATCGCGCCCGGGCCTTCCATGAAGTCCCCGCGCAGCGTGACTGCATCGGCCTTCGGCGCGTAGATCCGGAAAGCGACGCGGTTGCCGGCGAGCGCTTCAGGCGAAACCAGAGTATCGTTCGGAGTGGCCGGTCGAGCCGGCGGCTGCGCGGCCGCATACGGCGCAAGAACCGACGAGAGGAAAACGAGGCGAGCGGAAACGGTTTGAATTTGAAACGGCATGGTCGAGAGACTCCTTCAGTAAGGCCACGCGTTTCAGTGTACATCGAACGCGACCTCGGCGGCCGGGTATTCGGCGGCGACCCGGCCGAACGCCTGACGCCGTTTTCCGAGGTCTAGACTAGCCGCATATCTCACAAGGTAGTTGTAAGGCGAGAAGTTTGGGGCAGAGAGAGCGTTAGGGGCGCTGGCACTTGGTCAAGGCTTCCGGCTCGCGGCGCTCAGTCGACGACCGCATATCGATGGCGCTCCGAAAGCGGATCTGTTTGAGGGCTTGAACAAGGCTACGAGAGCTTGCGCGAAAAAGGGCGAGATCCTCGCGCGGATCGACCCGGCGAACGTGCGGGCCTCGTCGTTACACGCCGCAAGGCTCTTGGACTCGTTCGACCGGATATGCACGCCATGACACCGGGGCTTAATCGGCGAAGTCCTACCACGCTAACGCCGTCGCATCGACGCGCGGGTCCGCGCCGGCGCTGAGGACGTTCGTTTCCGGATCGATGAGGATGCCCGCCGTCGAGTTCATCGACCATGGACCCTTCACGAGCACCTTATGCCCCTTCTTCGTGAGTGCGTCCTTTGTGGCCACGGGGATTCGCGACTCGATCCCAAGGTCGCCCCTGTACATCGTGTGCGGGAAGGGAGACGAAGGGAAAGCGCGCGTCGACCAGCGCGGCGCTTCGATCGCGTCCTGCACGTTCATGCCGAACTCGACCACGTTAAGGAACGTCTGCATCGTGCGCATGCACTGGTCGTCGCCGCCCGGGCTGCCCAGCAGAAAAAACGGCTTGCCGTCCTTGGTCACGAGCGTTCCCTGGAGCGTGCTGCGCGGGCGTTTGCCGGGCTCAAGGGCGTTGGCGTGCCCAGCGACCAAAGAATAGTAATCCCCGCGGCAGTTGAACGGGAAACCCAGATCTCCCATCACTACCTTCGTTCCAAAGCCGCTGTGCAGGCTCGGCGTGAAGGAAATGGCGTTGCGGTCTTTGTCCACGACCACGATGTAGCTGGTGTCGCCTTCGTGGTCGGCTGCGCCGGCGTAGTCGACGTCGATGGGACGCGGCGTCTCGTCCTTCTCTGCCGTACCGGGACGCAATTCCATCGAGGCGTGGGCGGGATCGATCAGTTTGCGCCGCTCGTCCGCGTAGTCGCGCGAGAGGAGACGGTCGAACGGGATGCGGATGAAATCCATGTCGCCGAGGTACTTGTCCCGATCCGCAAAGGCGAGCTTCACGGCCTCGACGCTCGTATGAATGTATTCCGGTGAATTGTGTTTCAGCGCCTTTAGATCGTAGCCTTCGAGAAGACCGAGGACGAAGAGCTCGGCCGGTCCCTGGTTCGCGGAAGGGTTCTTGTGAACCTGGTAGCCGCGGTAGTTGTAGGCCACGGTGGGTTCAACTTTCGCGCTGTAGGAGGCGAAATCCTCATAGCGGAACAACCCGCCGTTTTCTTCCGAGAATGAGGCCATGGCGCGGGCGATGTCGCCTTTGTAGAAGCGGTCGCGCGCGGCCTGGAGCGCGGCGTGGCGGCCCTTCGGCGCAGCCTCACGCTCGGCGTCCACAAGCTTCTGCAGTGTGTCGGCGAGGCCGGGGTTCTTCCAGATTTCGCCCGGTTTTGGAGCCTTGCCGCCCGGGAAATACGTCTTTTCGCTGGTGGGATATTTGCGCAGCGCTTTCGAACCCGTGATTCCTTTCGAGAACGCTTCGGAGACGGGGAAGCCTTCGCGGGCCATCTCGATTGCGGGCGCGAGCGTCTCGGCGAACGTCATGGAGCCGAAGCGGTCGAGCATGATGTACCAGGCGTCGACGACTCCGGGCACGGTGCCGGAAAGCAGGGTGTCGTTGACGGGGATCTTTCCTTTCGCGTTCTTCTTGTACCAGTCGATGGTAGCGAGGCGCGGAGCAGTTCCTTCGGCGTTGATCGAAAGCACTTGCTTCGACTTCGCGTCGTAGACAAGGAGAACGGCGTCGCCGCCGATACCGTTCGACGCCGGCGACACCAGGCCCAGGACGGCCTGTCCGGCAACGATTGCGTCGAAAGCGTTGCCTCCGGCGCGGAGCACTCGCTCGGCGGCCATGGTGGACTGGGGTTGCATGGAGGAGACGGCGTGGCTGCGTCCGCGTGCGACGGGCCGCATTGCGCCGGAAGATGCCGCGGCCGATAGGCACACGGCGCACAGGGTGAGCGCGAAGGTTTGGCGAGGCATTTACGGCCTAAGATAGCAGAATTTCAACTCCCGCGCCGGTGGAGCGGGTTATCGTCGTTTGCGGCCGCTATATACGCGGCAGACGGCAGGCGGCGAAAGACGATGTCGCGGTAGGGATGCAAGTTACCCCGCACCCCCGCACAGATCCGTACAAGCGCGATTGACGCATACGGCTCTTACCTTGGATGGATAACGGCAAAGCGCTGCTCCGGGTAAGGATGCACCACCCTGGGACGAGGCAACC
>CAMDED010000077.1 GCA_945893365.1 Candidatus Sulfopaludibacter sp. SbA3
AGTTTCGCCGGGCCAGTGGTATGCCGCAACACAAGGAGCCTGGCACGCTGCGATCGCAGGTGTTCTTATGTGGAGCGGAGTTGAAGAAGGAGGCAGAAGAAATTGTGCTCTCGCTGTCCACAGGATGGGGCGGCCTCAAGCGGCGTATAGCGCTTCTAAACAGCATCTTGACTTGGGTTTTCACAATTTCCCCGAAGTTGGCACCCGTTACCGCTACCTGAGCCCACGTCCACCGGGAAAATTGCCCCACTATGCGTCAACTTCGGAATTCAGGTTGAGCCGAGTGGACGATTTGGGGGAAAGCCGGCAGCGACCTGCCCCAGCGGCAGGCCTTTGGTATTGTGCACGATGACCTCGATGCGGATCACGCGTTCGCCTTTGCTATAAATCTTCAACGTGATCTTTCCGTAGTGGACTTTGAAGATTGTGACGTCATAGGATCGCGCCATCCAGGAAGTGATCAATCAGCTCGCCGCCTGAACGTCAAGGAATCTGAGAGATACATTCTCAAAATCGCGATGCTAGAAACTAACGTTACATTCAGTAGCCTGTTGATTCGGGTTTTAGGGCACTACTCGTCACTTAACGATCCTGATGGCCTTGCGAATCTCGATGAACGGCAGCGATCCGTAGCTGCGGTGGCGTATCGGGAATTTGCTCATCTTGCGCTTGACCCCGCGCGGATTGTGCCGGTTGCGGCTGGAGACGGCGGGCTCGTCGAGGATTTCCTTCAATACCGCGTCATGGAACTTTTTTCGGCCCCGAGGGGAGAATAGCGCCGAAGACGGCCATTTTGCGGCGGACCACGCGCACGGCGTGCAGAAAGGACAGCCGGTCCGGATCCTCGTCGGCGCTCAGGGCGGCTTCGTGCATGAGGCCGCGGATGGCGAAGTGTGCCATCAGCAGACCGTAGAACTCCTGCCGTACCAAG
Organism: Candidatus Sulfopaludibacter sp. SbA3; assembly: GCA_945893365.1. Taxonomy (GTDB): domain Bacteria; phylum Acidobacteriota; class Terriglobia; order Bryobacterales; family Bryobacteraceae; genus SYKU01. Next base: position 932 of record CAMDED010000077.1, read on the forward strand.
TCCGGCGTCTTACTGCGCAGGATGATGCGTGCGCCCCGCAGATGAGTCTTGAGTTCGTCGAACGCGGTTTCGATCTCCCAGCGCTCGTGATAGAGGGCCGCCAGTTCGGCGGCCGGTGCGGGCTCGTGGTCGAGGATAGTCGTCACCAAGCGATAAATCGGCTCTGCCCCCTCGACTCCTTCCAGGCGGTAGTCGACCACGCGCACCCACACGCCGTCGGTTTCGCGCCGCTGGTTTTTTTGCGAGGCGTAGATGCGGCTCAGATAAGAGCCGTCCGGCAGGCGTTTTTCGCAGGGCAGGCACATGTTCTTTTTGATCCGCCACAGCAGACTGGCTCCCGTAGCCGCCGCTTGACTCCACATCCGGAACCCGAAAAAGTTACGGTCCGCCAGGCACAGCATGCCTTTGCCGAGACTGGACAATACGGTCTTGGCCAGCGCGATCTCGCTGGTAGCATAGTCCGCCATCCGGCTGCCGAACAGGACATGGGTGCCGTTCTCCACCAACGAGACGAAGCGGATCTGCGGATATGCGCTCGCGCCACGGCTGGTCCCCGGACGACCGAAAGCTTTGTCGTTACCTTTCTCGTCGGCGACATCCAGCGTGCTGCCGTCGAGGCTCACCAAGCGCCACCCGCGATACCATGCGCCTTTCGTGGCCGTCACCGCAATCGGCTTCACCACTTCATCGTGCAGTTGCCGCAGCGGCTCCCATCCCAGCCGGGTTCGCGCCTGCGAGATGCCTGAATTGCCAGCCACTTTGATTCTCGCCGACGGCTCCAGCAGCCACTGAATTCCTTCCAGCAGGCAACGCAACACTTCCCGATAGGACGACTGCATATACAGCGCCAGCGCGATTACGTAGTAGATCACCACGTGCGCTGGCATGTCCCGTTCCCGGACGCTACTCTTTGCTGTAGCCGCCAGCACCGCACGAACTTTGGCCAAGGGGAACGTACGGGCGATCACCCCAAGGCTGATGTGATCTGTAATCCGAGAGCCAGCGGGCAATTCGGCGATGGTTCGAGCCATTCGGCGCTTCTCCTGTCAAAAACAGAATAGCGCATTTATGTCGTTAAGTGAAGAGTATTGTGAAAAGCAGGCTCCGCGTCCACAACTCGGCGGCGTAGCCAAGGTCTTTTGGCTTTGAACAGGCCAGGTGGATCACCCACGCGCGGGCTTCTTCCGTGATCACGGGGGCTCGGGCGCGGTGGTATGCGTCCTTCAGCGCGGCTTCGGCCCCCATGGCGAGAGCCTTGTCAATCCACTTGCGGACGCTCTTGCGAGTGATCTCCATCACCCGCAGTCAGGATAGTTTTGTGAAACGCTATACTAGAGCCACCGCGAGCCCGCCGAGTGCTTTACTCTGGCGGTTCAAGAAATTGTTGAGGCGTCGTTGGAGCGATCCCTAACTTGGGCGCAAGCTCTTTTCGATTGAGCCCCGTTCCTTCCTTATGGGATCTGAGGTTGTCGCGGAGACGGTCCCAAAACTCCGGATCGAGGTTGGCTTGCGCAGATCGGGGCATTTCAAGTATGGTATGAGGCGAATCCGCTCTCGGCAAGTTCCGTGATGGGTACCACGTACAGCTTCAAGGAGCCGCTGGAGCACGGGCGGGCCTAGGAACTGAAGCACCTGGGCGAAGCCCGCGCCGGAAAGACGTACGCGCCACCGAAGACGCGCGTTGCCTTCCTTCAGGTGGTTGTCGATTGCACGGTCCCATGAAAGCTCGGCGGCCGATTGGCGGGCGCTACATCGCGCATGCACGGGGCGCCTTGAAGCGGCATCCGCTCTTCCCTCGCACTTCGACTGGCGAGGCTGTGCGAGTGTTGAGCGGATGCTCCAAGGCGGCCTTTTACGCCACCCGCTTCCGCGATCGCCACCCGTATAAGGTCAGGCCGAGCAGGCCCGCGAAAAGTAGCGGAACGGTCCCGGGCTCGGGAACGTCCTGGATGTCGCCGGCGAAGCCGGAACTGGCGAAGTCGCTGCTGCCGGTGCCGAAGTCTTCGGCGACGCAGTTGTTGGAAATGAGGTTGGCATCCAGCGTCACTGCCCCATTTCGCGCCAAGGCCCTGCCGCACACGATTGTGGCAGAGTTATTCATCGTGATGCTATCAAGCGCAAGAATATTTCCTGCGAAGACGGTTTCTCCACCGAGCGTCGCGGAGGTTCCGACCTGCCAAAACACACCGTTACCCGCGCCGCCATTGATGATGTTAACGATCGAACTGCTTGCGGTCGTGAGGGTACTAAAGATCTGGAAAACGAAAAGCGCATTCGCGTCGCCCTGAGCGTCGAGAGTGAGCGTTCCCGTCAACTGAGCCGACGAACTAAATCTATAGACACCCGCATTGAGCGGACCGACCGAACCCAGATCCTGGCCACTTAAGTTTGAAGTGAACGCCAGACCGGCCAGCGAATTGTAGGCAGCCGTGAGGTCAAGCTGAGCCTGCTGCGCGGCCGCATCGGTTTGGTGTACGCCCGTTCCTCCGAAGAAGGTGACAGTCTCCAAGCCGGTGATCGAGGTGCCGGGAAAGAGGCCAAGGTCTCCTTGGATGCTTGTATCGCCGATATTGGTCACCGTCGAGCCACCGAGGACCGCGAAATTCGCCGCCGAGCCCAGTGGTCCGGCCGATGCTACCGATGAGCTGTAGACAAACGCGGCGAACGGGACCGCGAGGACCATCCGCGCAACGCATCTCTGAAATGTGCTTCGAAATGTGCTTCTCATATGACGATTCCTACCCCGATGGACGGGGTTCGTCCGGTAAAACTTACCCTGGTGATCTTAGCGCTGGCCGTCGCTCCGCCCGTGGGCGTGAAAACTGCGAATGCTGCCACTTTTTCTAAAATTTTGCTCATGTTTTTCATCTTTGGGTTCCCTGTCCATACTGCGAACTACGGACCTTTTTAACGTAACATGCAGGTCCTTTATAGTACAATAGGTCTAGCGTAAGAGTAGTACCATTAGGGAAATATAGTACGTCAAAGGACAGAGGTGTTAGGGATCAAGAAAGGGGAACGCGGCAGGTCATAAGATTCGTTCGTATCCCCACGGCCAGCATGCGCCAAGGGAGAATTCCTTGACGCCGCCTGGCGTAGTGTTCGGGTCGTGCAGGGTATCCGCCGCGAATACGACCCCCACTTCTCTCAAAAGGTCTTCGAGGGCAGCCGAGCCATAGGTCAGCCCGGGAAATTCGATCCCGTCCCGGTTTACGTCGAGCACCATGGTCTTCTCGCGGGAAATCACGAGCCTTCGCAGCGTTCGCAGATTCACCGCTTCGCGCCGGAAAAATGCGATCACCGCGGGAGTCTCGAAGGGTCCGGTGTACACGATCATAAGGCTAATTGAGGCGCGACAGGTTTTGTTTCACCACCTGAAGCTGGTGCTCTACTTGCTCCCTGTCAGGCCCGCCGGCGCCCAGGAGCAGGCACATCTCCAGATCTACTTTCGCGCGACCCATGTTCCGCATTCGAATGTGCAGCGCCGCCCGGTTGCGGCGCTCATCCGCAGAAAGCGGCTCTGCCTCAACCATCAGGTCGAACGCGCGGAGCGCCTTCGCATACGCGCCGCTCCGAAGATAGCATCCGCGAAGATTGCGAATCATGCGGAGGATCGTTTGACGGTTTCCGTTGCGCGCCAGCAACGAAGAACTTTCGGACCCGTGTGTCTTGCCGGCCTTGCCGGCAATGTCGAGGCAATCGGACTTGTCGAGCAGGGTCCCGCGATGGAACACATCGATGTAGGTTGCGTATCCGCCATCATCGTATTGCACGATGTAGTGCCCGGGCAGACCGACACCGTACACGGGGCGTCCCAGGCGCCGCGCCAGCTCCATGTAGACGATCGACAGCGTGATCGGAATGCCCGTGTGAGCCGCGAGCACGTTGTTCAGACAACTGTTGCGAGGGTTGAAGTAGTCCTCGCTGTTGCCTGCGAAACCGATACGTTCGAAAAGGTAATGATTCGTCAGGCGAACGAACCGTTCGCCGTCCGCGCTTTCGGGAATGAGGCGGCGAATCGCACCGGCATGGCCGTCGAGGAGTTCGAGACTGAGACCGATATCCAGATCGGGATACTCGATGGTCGCCAGTTGAAGCGCGGCAAGATCGAGAGGGATGGATTGCGACTTTCCGCGCAGGAGATCGAGCAGATCGTTCATCCCCGGGTGTGGCTGGAGCTGGTCTGGCACGAGCGAGTCTGGCACGAGCGGGTCCGGCACTAAAGCGTCACTCCCAGTTCCTTCCAAGTAACCATGCGCCGCCCATAGATGGCCTCGCGGCCCATGATTGCGGTGAGCGCGGCGGTGGCCGCGACTTCAATACCCGCGAACGGCCGCCGTCCTTCGCGAATGCAAGCGAAAAACTCGCTCATGGCGTTTTCGCCGGCGTCGCGAACATCGGGCGGAATCAGCTCGCGCGGCTCGGCTGCGCCTGTAATATCGTAGAAAATACCGTTGCTCAAGTTGACCGTTCCCTTCTCGCCGAATACCATGTACCACTGGCCGTTGGCGAGCTCCTTGAGCGCGCGCGGATGCAGGTAGAGTTGGCTGTAGTCGAGGTGCATGTCGTTCTCGTAGACGTACTCGACGCTGAAGCCGTCCATCATAATGGATCCCGCGGGAACGGTTCTCGGCAAATAACGCTTCCCGTGGCCGAAAGCGCTCGCCGGACGGCTGTCCGCCACCCAGTTGCAGACGTCGATGTTGTGGACGGCGTTCTCGACGATGAGATCGCCCGAGCGCTTCGGGTCGAGATACCACGGCGGGCGCGCGGCATCCGCTTCGGGCCTCACCGGCGTGCTGTGCCGCTGGGCTTTGATGACGAAAGGGGTGCCGATGACTTTGTCATTGTGGATCTGCGCGATGACGGCTCGAAGGCCGGGCATGTAACGAAGCTGTTGTCCGATTTGCAGGAACGTCTTAGCGCGGCGCGAGGCTTTAAGCGCCAGATCGACCTGTTCGGGCGTGATGCCAAGCGGCTTTTCGCAGTAGACGTACTTGCCCGCGTCGAGGCAGGCGGCCGCCATTTCCGCATGAAGGTCGCAGGGGCTGGCGATGGCGACGGCGTCTACGTCTTTCAGTTCAAGAACCCGGCGGTATTCGGTGAACGAACGCGGATTATCGCGGTGGGCCAAGCTCTGAGCGGCGTCGCGGGCCTTGGGGTCGATATCGCAAATCGCCGCCACGCGAACGTTACGCTGTGTCAGGACCTGTTTCAGAAGGGCGGTACCGCGGCTTCCGATGCCGATGTGCGCGGTGCGAATCTCGCGGTCGCCGGGCGCGGCGGAAAGAGGCCCTCCGGAAAAGCTCGCGGCGGATACGGCCGCGGCCGCTCCGCCGAGAAAGGTGCGGCGTCCAGTGAGTGGATTCATTCTGCCGTCGATGATAACACTCGCGTGGGGTCGATTTTCAGCCACAGCAGAGCGCTCAGGAACAGCAGCGCGGCGATCGGGATGAGCGGCAGATTGTAGCTTCCCCAGGCGGCGACGGCGTAGCCGAAAAGCACGGAAGAGAGAAACGATCCAACTTGCCCGCCGCCGTTCATCGCGCCCGAAACCGCGCCGGCGTACTTGCCGCCCACGTCGACGCAGAGCGCCCAGGCGGTGGGCAGCATGAAGTCGGAGGCGCCCAAGCCAAGGGCGAGAAGGACCGCGGCCGCGACCTTGCCCTCCACAAGCGCCGCGCCGAGAGTGAACGCGGCGGCGGCGGTGAGTCCGAAAATGCCGATCGCACGGCGTCCCCAGAAAAGGCCTATTCGGCGGACCAGGAAATCGCCAGCGAAGCCGCCCACGCCGTTTGCGAGCGCACCGAGCACGAACGGCAGGGCGGAATAGAAGCGCATTTCGTCCTCGGTAAACCCGCGTCCTTTGATCAGGTAGGTGTGCAGCCAGGACTGATAGAAATAGCCGCCGTAGCAGTAAACGTGGTACATCAGCAGGATCAGCCAGAGGTTCTTGTCGTGAATCATGGCCTTCAACGGGATGCGGTGACGGGCCGCGCCGGAAGCGGCTGGAGATTCAGGGTCGCGATACCAGCCATACCAGACGCCCGCCCAAATCAGACCGATAGCCCCGAATATCCAGAACGAAGCGCGCCAGCCGTATTGCGCCTGCACCGGCAGCACGACGAATGGGGTGATCGCGCCGCCAAGCCGGCTCGCCATCCAGACAAGTCCCTGGGCCTGCGCGCGTTCGCCGGTGGGGAACCATCGCGCGATTACGGCGGAACAGTTGGGATACGCGCCCGCCTCCCCCATGCCGAACAGGAATCGAACCGCCAACAAGGCCGGGTAACTCGACACCGCGCCCGTAAGCGCGGTAAAGGCGCTCCACCAAACGACGATGCGGGTGAGGACGCGGCGCGGGCCGATGCGGTCGGCCATTGCGCCGCTCGGAATCTCGAAGGCCCCGTAAGCGATGGCGAAGACGCCGACTACCCAACCCCACATGACGGGCGTGATGCCGAGCTCATTCTGCATGCGAGGACCGGCGACGGAGATACAGACGCGGTCGAGGAACGTGATGATCGAGAGGACGAAGAGCAACGCCAGAACGCGGTGGCGATGGAGCATGTGGGTTTTTCTTTCGTGCTAGATTTCGCGCGGACGGCTTTGCCGCTTCTGCTTCTTCGCCTTCGGCGTGGCTCCGGCCGGCTTCGGCGCCTTGCGAGGCTTGGGAGCGTTCACGTTCTTCGCGGATCTGACTTTCGGAGCTCTTGGAGTCGCGCCGGCGTGCTGGCGGGCGGCCTCGGACTTCGGCGTTCGCGTGCGTTTCTTTGCAATCAGCGGCTGCGCGGCCGGCAGAAACAGCAATGCGCATAGCGTCGGGATAAGCGTTTTCACCGTTTCAGTCCTCCCGCGATTCTACCTCATCCGTTCGATTTCGTGGATGCGCCGCAGGTCCGCCGTGATGACGCCGTTCTCGGTATCGCTGAACATGTCCGCGAACTTCGCTTCCCAGACAATCTCGTTCCACTTGTAGGAGGATCGCGTGTGGACGGTCTGCGAAGTGGCTTCGTCCAGCGCTGTGAGGAGAACGATCACCTCGGCGTCCATCTCTTCAAGCTTCTCCCGCGTCATGCCATGCATGGGGCTCTGCTCGTCGACCGGATGGACGATCACCCAATGCAGCGGAAGAAAAGCAACCTTCGGACGTTCCAGCGTGAGCGCAAGAAACTTCCGTCCGCCTTCACTGGGATGGAGGACCAGAAGCAAGGTTGCATGTACTTCGGACAGTTCGCTCCTCCGCTGATTGGCGATGCGCAGCATGAAGCCCGTGGTCTCGCGATAAGGCGCGACGACCGCCCGGCTGCTGAACAGAACCTTCGCCTCGGGCCTGGAGACGCGGGCAAAAAGCAAGCCGGTGGCGAGGGCGAAGCCCAGCAATCCGGCCAGAGCTTCTACGGATACGATTATGTTTGCGGCCAGGCTGTTCGGATTGACGCGGCCGTAGCCGATGGTGGCGAGGGTTTGGACGCTGAAGAAGAAGGCGTCGAGGAATCGTTCCCCCGTGCCGCGTCCGACCGAGCCTTCCAGAGCCCCTTCACCGCACAGAAGGTAGGCGACGGCGAAGGCGGAATTCACAACCACGTCGGCGGCGGCGATCAGAAGGTAGAAGCGCGTCCAAGACATGGTCAGCAACGAGTGATATAGATTGAGAGACTGGAAAAACGGCAGGCCGCGGCGCGCCACGTTGAAGGTGCCGTCGCGGTTCAGGAGCCGTAGCGGGCTGCGCTCGGCGATTCGCGCGCCGAAGCCGAGATCCCGGATGACGTCGTCTGTCGGTTTCGCGGTCATAATGGGAAGAGTACCGCAGGAGGAGAATCTACCGATACTTGATCGGAATTGGTGTGGCACAATAATATTTTGGGCCATCCATGGAATCACAAGTTCGCAGTATCGCCAAAGCTGTCAGTTACCGCCTGTTGGGGTCCGCGGCGACCGTGATGATTTTCTACTTCATGAGCGGGGACGCCAAGATGTCGCTAGGGGCGGGCGGGCTCGACACGGTGGTGAAGATCGGCATGTATTTCCTGCACGAGAGGTTGTGGGAGCGCATCAGCTTCGGCAAGCCCAAGGCGCCCGAGTACGAAATTTGACGGCAGGTCGCGAAAAGCGATAGCCGTCTCGACGCCATCAAACGGCTTCCCATCCAACTCGGCGTACGCGTAGACGAAAAAATTCAGCGGCGAACCCTGCTGCGGAGGTGAGAGAATCACATCCCGGCCTCGCGAAAACTCGACGCGGTTTTCATCGTGGGCGCCGAAGAAGTATTCGCGGCGGGAGGGATCTTTCGCCGCTTCGGAGGCATCGACGGGAATCCAACCAATGCCCTTCGCGTAGAATTCCGCCCAGCAATGGTAGCCGGCGATCGAGCCGCCACCCGGCGTATCGGTTTCAGGTTTCGCCGGCAGCGGCACGCCGATGGCGAACCGGGCCGGAATCCCCAGCGCGCGGCTGTAACCGATGAAGATGGCGTGAAAGTCGCTGCAGTTGCCGCGCCGCGCGTCACAGGCGTAGTAGATGTCGCCGCGTCCCCATCCCTTGCCGGACTTGTCGTACCTCACGGTTGCGACAACGTGATCGTAGATAGCGCGCGCCATTTCGAAATCCGTCTTCGCACCGGCGGCTTCGACGACCTCGCGCGCCCACTGCCGGATCCGTCCGTCGACCGGGACCAGACGGTCCGGACCGGTGCAGCAGGCAGGCCCGCTATCCGGTTTGGTGGCAGGTTGAAGTGCAAGGCTCTGGATTCTTTCGCGGCGGATGGCGTCGAAGCGCATCCGGAGCGTGGCGTTGGCGGACACGACGGTATGAAGGAAACGGTTGCCGGCCGGGCCGTCTGTCAAACGGCCGGATGTCAAGTGGGAAGGCTGCGGAAGATCCCAGACGATCTTTCCGATCGTCTGGTTAGCATCGGTTTGTGGAACTGGGATCCAAACAGCTACGCGAGCGCCCGGCGGAACGCCGCGAATCTGAACCGTATATTCAATCGCTACGTTCCGCTCCCGGAGCAGTGTGGCCGCAAGCGCCGGCGAAAGGGAAAGGACAGCCAGTACAACCGCTACTTCTTGGACAAACGGCTGCAAGCGTTGGCGGCTCCGGAGATGTCGATTGCGGCCGAGCCTTCCTCGATGTGCTGGATCTTTCCGTCCCTATCGATTACGAACGTCGCACGGTTGGCGATTCCGCGCTCCGGCATCAGAATGCCGTAGTCTTTGGCAGCCTGGCGATTGGCGAAATCGCTGAGCATAGGGAAGGTGACCTTCAGATCTTCGGCAAACCTCTTCTGGGACGGGCTGTTGTCCGTGCTGACGCCGAACACCTGTGTATCGGCTCCTTCGAACTTATCGAGGCCGAGTTGATACGCCTGCATTTCCTTGGTGCAGCCGCCGGTAAAGGCCGCCGGATAGAAGGCAAGCACAACGTTCTTCTTGCCGCGGAAGTCGGAGAGCTTGACCGGCTTTCCGGCAGTGGAGGGCATGGTAAATTCGGGCGCGGTATCCCCGACCTTAAGGTGCGTCTTGGGGGGCGCCTGCGCCGGAAGTTGAAACGCGGCGGTGACGAGGACCGCCGGAAGGATAAGTTTTCGCATCGTGAGTTTTCGCATAGTCAGTTCTCGCTTTGTTGTCGGACGAATACCGGATGCCGTCAGGTTACCACGGCATCGATCGCTTGGTGTACTTTCGCCCCTTTTCCGCCGCGGCTTGACCGCCTGAGCCGACCATGACGCCTTCGTCGATCATCTTTTCGACGTCGTCCGGCCGCACCTGGTTGAGGAACGCGATCTTGGCCGCTTTGCATGCGGCGAGCACGCGGGCGCGGGCCGCGGCCATCTGCGGGGGATATGGCGGATCGTGGGCGGTGAGCAGGCCGTACGACCAGCCCATATCCCCGGGACCCCATTCCGCGAACCCGATGCCCGGCACCGCGGCGCTCTTCTCCGCGTTCGCGAGCGCGTGCCTGTCCTCGATTTTCAGGCCGAGCAGGATCTCGCCATCCGGATTGAGCGGCCATGTGTCGGCGCGCCGGATGTAGTCCGCGGCCGGAATCCCCCAGATCTGCGACGCGAAGCCCTGGCTGCCGCTGCCGCGCGTGCCTTCGCCGAGCGCGCCCTGGTCGACGCCTTTCTTCTGGAAGACGTAACGGCTGGATTCGACAAACGCCTTGACGGCCCCGGGAGTGCGCGCGTGGCAAAGCAGAATCCCGTGAACCCCGGTGGCCAGCACCTGCTGGATAACCCAGGCGTTGTTGCGAATCATGGCTTCATCGTTGCCGGTGACGGGCAGCGTGACGATGACGGCGGGCGTGCGATGTCCGCTCTTCGTGGGGCCGCCTTTGACCAAACCCTGCATGAAGCGGCGAAGCTCGGACATGTCGAATGCACCGTGCTCCAGCTCGTAGTTGATGTAGTCGGCCCACGTTTGAGCGAGCTTCACGCCTTCATCGAAGCCGCCATGGCCGCCGGTGTAGTAGATAGGCTGGCCCGCGGCGAGGAGTTCAACAGCCTTGTTGACGCGTTTCGGCTTGGGCGCATCCTGCGCGAAAGCCGCGGACAGGGCGCATGCGGCCCCGAGAGTGAGTACAAGAGCAGTGCGTTTCATGTCTGAAGGTTATATAAGACATGAGCGCCCGCGTCAAGCGGGTCTCGAAGTCCGTGAAGTCCGGGCGCGTGTTCGCCCGGAAGCGGCGGCGATTCAGGCGGCACCTATCGGGCGATTGGAGGGCGGTAGTGGTAGCCCACCGAGGCTCGTCCGATCTCCGCGATCGATCGCGCCCCGCATTGCTTCATCACCAGTTCGAGCTCGATTCTCAGGATATCGAGCACACGCTCGACGCCGGCCTGTCCGAACGCCGCCAAACCCCAGATGTAAGGCCGGCCGATGAAGACCGCGCGCGCGCCTAACGCCAGAGCTTTGAAGATGTCTGTGCCGCGGCGGATTCCTCCGTCGATCAACACCGGGACGCGGCCCCCGGCGGCATCCACAATCTCCGGAAGACAATCGATCGTGCCCCGGCCGCTTTCCTCGGCGCGGCCGCCGTGGTTCGACACGATGACCCCGTCCACGCCGTTTTCCACGCAGAGCCTCGCATCCTCCCTCGTTTCGATGCCCTTGATCAAGAGCTTCATCGAGGTCAGCTTCTTGAGCCGCCGGACATGCTCCCAGCTCAGTGCCGAATTGGACGTCTTGAGACCGTTGACATCGATCCCCGTAAACATCGGCTTGCGTCGAAAGAAGTCTTCGGGCTTCGTGCCGTGGCACGAAGCGCAGGGCCGGTTGTCGAGACGTTTCGACCGCTCGAACGTCTCGGTGTGGCGGCCTGCCTGGGTGTCGATCGTCAACGCCATGACCGGGCACCCGGCCGCTTCCACGCGCCGCACGAGCCGCTCGGTGACCTCCCAGCGCGACGACGGATAGAGTTGATACCACGGGGGCTCGCCCAGTGCCGAAGCGATGTCTTCGACCGAGGTATTCGAAGCCGTCGACAGGATCTGCAGCGCACGCTTCGACCGTGCGGCGCGGGCTACGGGCAACTCGCCCTCATCGTGAAAGGCCTTCTGATTGCCGACAGGAGCCAGTCCGACCGGCGTGTTCCAAACTACGCCAAACAGTTCCGTTCGGAGGTCGGCCTTCGTGATATCGACGAGGCGGCGCGGGCGCAGGTAGAGGCGGCTGAAGCCTTCACGATTTGCGCGGAGCGTGGCGTCGTCGTCAACGCCTGTGGCCATGTACCCGAAGTGCGCCGGAGGAAGCGCCTTGCGCGCGGCCTCCTCGAAGTCGAGGACATTCAGCGCATCGCCTGGGTTCGCGAGCGGCCCGGCCTTCTGCTGGGCACGGAGCAGCGGACTCGCGGCCACAAAAGCGAGGAAGCGGCGGCGGTCTTGCGACAGCGGTTTCTCAATCATGGCAGTAAGTCTACTATACAGGCCCGGCGGCGCCGGCCGGCGGCGGGTGAGTCTTGAAGGTTCAAGCGGAGTTTGGCGGCAGTCCGGATCGAGCGCGGAAACTCCGAATCGTTGCGCCGTCGTGATGCAATCGTAAAGGTGGGCTGCTAAGCTGGTTACATGGACACGACGAGTAAGGCATGATTTCCAGCGGAAAGCGGAAATGTGTTATACTGGGTCTTAGTAACGGCCCAGTTGGCCGAGCTGTATATTCCTCCGCGTTGTTCTAACCGCACGCCGCTTCTCCAGGCAGAGATCCGCCGCATCATTTGACCGTAGCGCCATACAGAAGGAGTCCTATGTCTGTGAACCAAGGCAAAGCAGCAAAGCACTACCTGTTAGCGAGCGATTTCGATCAAACGCTCAGCTTCAACGACTCCGGAATCATACTCAGCGAGTTGCTGGGCACTTCCGGTTTCCGCGAAAAAGTAGAAGGGCTATCCCGCATTCACATCGTTCAGCAGGGCGGCGAACTCGCGTACCTGCTGCTGCACGACCCGGAGTACCGGCAAGTGCGCAGGGAGCATCTGATAGAGGCCGGCAAGCGGATTCGGCTAAAACGGAATATCGGTCTGCTTTCTCAATTCCTCGGCAGTTTGGCCGAGTTTCGCTTTTCGTTCTATGTGATATCGGCGGCCCCCGAAGAGGTCATCCAGTCGGCGCTCGCAGGTATTGTTCCCGCGGATCACATTTACGGCACGCGCTTCCAGTTCGATCCGTCGTCGGGCGAGATTCAGTCTATCCTGCGCGTTCCCGCGGGGTACGGGAAAGTTGCGGTACTGGAGGAAATCCGGTCCGAATTACAGATCAGCCATAACTGCGTGGTCTATGTGGGAGACGGCACTTCCGACATTCACGTGATGTTGCACGTCAACCGGCGCGAGGGACTTACGATTGCCGTATCCGAAGCCAAGAACGTCACCGAAATCGCCCGGCGCACCATTCTCAGCGACGATGCGCTGAGCCCGCTGGTTCCCGTTCTGGAGGAGATCGGCGGTTGGGATTCAGCGCGAATCCGCTCCGTGTACGAGTCCAACGGACTTGTCCTCCACGAGTGGAACAAAGCCAGGATGGATTCGTTGACGATCCGCGAAACCGTCCCGCCGCCCGAGATGCGCGCCTGAGAGGAGACCGACGAAAATGCTCGACTGGATCGGCTGGATCGCGACGTTTATCTTCGCGATTTCCTATACGTGCAGGACGCCTCAAGGTCTGCGCCGCATTCAGGCGCTGGCCGCTGTGCTTTGGATCGGCTATGGCGTGCTCATCCATGCGCTTCCGGTGATTGCCGCGAACGTGGTGGTAGCCGCGGTCGCCCTGTACTCTTCGTTCCGGCAGCCCACCAAGCAAGTCCCGAGCGGCTAGGTCGGTCTGTCGAAGAAGTCCCGGTTACGGGCCGCCCCGATTCCGATCAACCGGAGCCAGGCGCAACCGAGGCTTGGCTGCCGCTCGCGCGATCCAGTTCCCGATGGATCGCGTCGAGCACGCCGTTGACGAAATGAACGGATCGTTCGTCGGAGAAACGGCGGGCGAGTTCGATCGCCTCGTCGATGACTACCGGCGCCGGGGTCTTGAAGGCGGACATCTCGCACACGGCGAGCCGAAGGATATTGCGGTCGACGGCGGGCATTCGCTCGATGCGCCAGTGCTCGGCGTGGCGAGTAATGAGGTCGTCGATCACGGCTATTTTGGCGACCGCGGCGCGCACCAGTGCGTCCGTGAATGGGTCGCGTTCAGGCCGCGCCTCGCTTTCTTCGGAGTAGAGCGACGAATAAAAACCTTCCAGTGCGCAGTCCGCCGACAGGGCGGATTCGGGCGGCAGGTGGCGTGCGTCCCATTGAAACAGCACCTGCAAGGCGGTTTGCCTGGATCGCCTGCGTGAGGGCATATTACGCCTGTCCGCGAAGGCGGCGCATGAGGCTCGCCATCTCGATCGCGGTCATGGCCGCGTCGAACCCTTTGTTGCCCCCTTTGCCGCCCGCGCGATCGACGGCCTGTTCAAGAGAGTTGCAGGTCAGCACTCCGAATGCGACAGGCATGCCGGTTGTGGAAGCGACCTGTCCCAGACCCTTCGCCGCCTCGCCCGCCACATAGTCGAAATGAGGGGTTTCTCCGCGTATCACCGCGCCGAGGCAAATCAGAGCGTCGTGCCGCTTTTGGGACGCAAGCTCGCGCGCCACTACGGGAAGCTCCCATGAGCCTGGAACACGCACGATCTCGATATCCGGCTGTGCGCAGCCCGTTCGCGTAAGGCCGTCGAGCGCTCCAGCAAGCAGGCGTTCGGTGATGAAGCTGTTGAACCGGGCCACAATAATGGCGAATTTCAATCCGGCCGCGCTCAAGTTTCCTTCGATGATCCGGGCGTTATCGCTCATGTTTAAGGCGCTCGTATGGGATAATCGAGCTTCAGGCACAATCATACCGCATGGACCGTGAATTCATACGCAATTTCTCCATCATCGCTCATATCGATCACGGAAAAAGCACGCTCGCCGATCGATTACTTGAGGTGACGGGCGCTCTTACGCAGCGCGAGATGATGGAACAGGTTCTGGATTCCATGGACCTTGAGCGGGAGCGCGGCATTACGATCAAGGCGCACGCGGTTAGGTTGAACTACAAGGCGGACGACGGCAAAATGTATCAGTTGAACCTGATCGACACGCCGGGCCACGTGGATTTCACCTACGAAGTTTCCCGCAGCCTTCAGGCATGCGAGGGCGCGCTGCTTGTGGTGGATGCGTCGCAAGGCGTGGAGGCGCAGACGCTGGCCAACACGTACCTGGCTTTGCATCATAATCTCGATATCATTCCGGTGATCAATAAGATCGACCTGCCCGCGGCGGAGCCTGAGCGTATCCGGGAACAGATCGAAACGGTTATCGGGCTCGACGCAAGCGACGCGGTGCTCGTGAGCGCGAAGCAGGGCGTGGGAATTCACGAGACGCTTGAGGCGATTGTGAATCTTGTCCCGCCGCCAAGGGGAGAAGTGGACGCGCCGTTGCGGGCCTTGATTTTCGATTCCTGGTTCGACCCCTACCGCGGAGTGATTACTCTGCTTCGCGTGGTGGATGGCACGATCCGCCTTGGCCAGAAGATCAAGTTGTGGTCTAACAATCAGGTTTTCGAAGTCGAAGGCGTCGGGTACCAGGCGCCGAAGGCGACGCCGTTAAACGAGCTGAGCTGCGGCGAAGTCGGATACCTGTTCGCGAATATAAAGACGGTGTCGGACGCGAAGATCGGCGACACCATCACGGATGCGGCCAACCCCGCCGCGGAGCCGCTCGCGGGCTTTGAGGAAATCAAGCCCATGGTGTTTGCGGGACTCTATCCGGTGGAATCGCACGAGCACGGCCTGTTGCGCGACGCCCTCGAAAAGCTGCGGCTCAACGACAGTGCGTTCAATTTCGAGCCGGAGAATTCCGTGGCGCTCGGATTCGGCTTCCGCTGCGGATTCCTCGGCCTTCTGCATCTCGAGATCGTGCAGGAGCGTCTGGAGCGCGAGTTCAATATCGATCTGATTACGACCGCGCCGAGCGTGCGGTACCGCATCAAGACCACGGCCGGCGAGGTCCTCGAAATCGACAACCCGACCAAGTTTCCGAATCCAAGTCTGATCGAGCAGATCGACGAGCCGATCATTGATGCGACCGTGATCACGCGGGAGGAGTACCTGGGCGGCATACTGGCGCTGCTCGAGGAGAAGCGCGGCGTCCAGAAGAAATTCGAACACATCGGCGCCGGGCGCGTGATGCTGTTGTACGAGATGCCTTTGAATGAGATCGTGCTGGATTTCTACGACCGTCTGAAATCGGCCTCGCGGGGTTACGCATCGCTCGACTATCACCTGTCGGGGTTCCGTGTTTCGCCGATGGTGAAACTGGATGTCCTGGTGGCGGGCGAACCGGTAGACGCCTTGACCCTGATCGTGCATAAGGAGGTAGCGCACGAACGCGGAAAAATGTTGGTCGAGCGGCTGCGGAAGCTCATTCCACGCCAGATGTTCGAAGTGCCCATACAGGCGGCGATCGGCAACAAAGTGATTGCCCGCGAGACGATCTCGGCGATCCGCAAAAACGTGATTGCGAAGTGCTACGGCGGCGACATCTCGCGGAAACGAAAACTGCTGGAGAAGCAGAAGGAAGGCAAGAAGCGCATGAAGCGCGTCGGCCGCGTGGATATTCCCCAGGAAGCTTTCCTGGCGGTGCTCAGAGTGGGCACGGGCGACGGAACCTAGCGCAACGATCGCTACTTCAACGCGCCGGTTTGCGTGGATGATAACGCCACGGTGAAAGAGCCAACCGGCGGCATGGCCTCAGTCCGCTACGTGGAATGGCAAACGGGTGCGCTTTGCGTCCCTGGAAGACGATGACCTGGCGTTGCTGGAAGCGGTCAGCCGTGGCGAATTCTCCACGCACGTACCGCTAACCGGTTGCCACCGCTGCCCGCGAGACCGTCACGGCGCTCCCGGCCGCGACAGGCTCACGCCCCTTCCGGGACTTGAAGCCCGCGAATCGCAAAAATTATTGAAAAAGCAGCGGAGCGAACTCACCCAAATACTGCCGCCAGACCGTGTAGGTGTGCGCACCTTCCGTCGAGCGGAACGTATGAAGGATCCGATGAGCGTTCAGCGTTTCGGAAAGCTTCTTCGACCGTTCGTACACCGCGTCCTGCTTTCCGCACCCGATCCAGAACGTCTTCAGCTTCGCGTTCGTGCCGTTCGCGTCGCCGAGAACCTGCGCGTAGCGCGTCTCGAAATCCGGCCCGCCCGCCGAACTGAAGACTCCGACGGCGCTAAACAAATCGAGGTGGCCGAGGCCGATCGCAAGCGATTGTCCGCCGCCCATCGACAGCCCGGCGATCGCGCGATTCCGACTGCCGGCCGCGACGCGATACTTCGACTCGACGAGCGGCATCACGTCGTCCAGCAAGTATTGCTCGAACAGCGAGGTGTTTTTTGCCTGTTGTTCGCGAGCGGAGCCGAAAGGCACGGCATGGCCGAACGGCATGACCACGATCATCGGAACGCTCTTCTTTTCATCCAGCAGATTGTCGAGGATGAAGTTCGCCTGACCGGCTAACGTCCATCCTCCCGCCGTGTCGTTCGAGCCATGAAAAAGGTAGAGCACGGGATAACGGCGGCCGGAATCCTTCTCATAGCCCGGCGGCGTGTAGATCCATATCCAGCGGGTTTCGCCGCCGAGCGCTTTCGACTTCCGCCAGTTGATCTCCACCGCGCCATGAGGAACGTCTCGAGCCTGCCAAAGCGCCGGCGGATCGGACGGCACCTCGACCATGCTCGCCGACGTGCGCGCCCGCAGCTTTATTCGGGGATTCACGGGATCCGCCGCCGTGATTCCGTCGATCGCAAAAGAATAGAGGTAGATGCTCGGCGGCAGCGGACCGAGAGTTACGCTCCAAACGCCTTCCGCGCCCTTGTCCATTTTCCGCTGGGTGCCCACCGGCATCCAGTCGCCGAAGAAGGAAACGTCCGATGCCTTGGGAGCCCGAACTCGAAAGGTCACCCTTCGGTCGGGGTGCACTTCGGGTGAAACCAGCGTATCGGGCGCCGGCGTCTGCGAAAAAACCGCGGACGCCAACACAAATGCAGTCGAAAGCGCTCGGATTGCCCTCATGTCGGATGGCTCTAGCGCGGCTCGCTCGACGGCGGCACGATACCCTTCAAGCGCAGGTACACGGCCAGATATCCGTATTCCTCATTCGTGTGCGTCGTGTTACCCACGAGGGCGCCCAGCGTAGAGCGCTCGCCGCGAGCCGTCTTGATCATGTTCGCAGCCGTGGCGTCGGTAAGCGACTCGAAGGCCTTGTCGCACTCGGCGAAGGACTCCTTCAGCGCGGCCACGAGATCGGCCTTCGCCGTTTTCGACGCCGCTCCAGCCTGTTTCACCGCGCCGTTTACCGCGGAGCAAGTCCGGAGCTGAGAATCGGCGACATGCGCGATCAACTGGCCGATGGACCGAATCTCCGGCGTGGCTTTGAATCCGTACAGATCTTCGGGAACCTTGTCCGCCAGCTTCGTCATGTTGTTCTTAATGCCGTTGTAGGCTTGTTTGGCCTCCGTGCTGAGCGGATTGGCGGTTTGGGCATGCAGGGCGCAGGCACCGGCCGTTGCCAGAATTATCGTCAAATAGCGAGTCATATTGTCCCTTTCTCGATAATACGAGAACACGATTATATCCCAAGCGGCGGCGTCCATGATTCGGATACTGCCTGCCGATCCACCGCGGCGGCGGAGCCTTGTCCCACGCGGGCGCGTCACGCATTCCACCCGCCACCGGTCCTTATAGACGGCCGCTTTCGCGGTCGCGCCGAAACCCAGCGGATTCGTCGGGAACACGCACTGTCGTTGGGCGGCCGTGCGCCGCCAGGCAGCTCAAACTTGCGGGCCGCCGCATAATTTTCCGGCTTCCCCTTTAGTAAAACCGTACGATATGCTCTGATAGCCTATGGGAAAGAACGAACTCTTGCCGGTCGGTCCTGCCGGAGAGTTGGCGCCGCTTGCCGATTCGCCGGTCGGAATAGCTACTCTTGCGGTCGCCCCCGAGCCGGCAGCCTTTCGGTACGCCGCAGCGAAGATGCGCCGTTCCTCCCCATTCTGCTAGACTCGGCATTTGCACCTTTGACCGTCAATAAACGCTCATGCGGACATTGTTCCTGAATCCACCTTCTTTCGAAGGCTTCGACGGCGGCGCAAGTTCACGCTGGCCGGCGTCGCGCGAGATCGAGTCCTACTGGTATCCCGTATGGCTCTGCTATCCCGCCGGCATGCTTTCCGATAGCAAGGTCCTCGACGCTCCTCCCCACAAAGTCTCGATCGAGCAAACCGTTCTGATGGCGAAGGACTTCGAGCTGCTCGTCCTGTTCACCTCCACGCCCGGCTTCCATGTCGACGTGAAGATGGCCGAAATGATGAAGGATTCGAACTCGAAATTGAAGGTCGCCTTCGTCGGCCCGCCCGTCACCGTCGAGCCGGAGAAGTGCCTCCGTACCTCGAATGCCATCGATTTCGTGGTGCGCCGCGAGTTCGATCGTCAGATTGTCGATTTCGCCAACGGCAAGCCGCTCGAAGAACTTCCCGGCGTCAGCTTCCGCAAGAACGGCGGCATCGTCAACAATCCGGAAGGCGGCGTCATCGAGAACCTGGATGAGTTGCCTTGGGTCACCAAGGTCTACAAGCGCGACCTCGACGTTACGCGCTACAACGTTCCGTTCCTGCTCAACCCGTTCGTCTCGCTCTACACCTCGCGCGGCTGCCCGGCGATGTGTACGTTCTGCCTCTGGCCGCAGACGCATTCCGGCCACCGCTGGCGCCTGCGTTCCACCGACGACGTGGCGAGCGAGGTCCGCTACACGAAGGAAGCGTTTCCGCAAATTAAGGAGATCTTCTTCGACGACGACACGTTTAACTACCAGAAAGCCCGTACCATCGAGTTGTGCGGGAAGCTCAAGCCGCTCGGCGTGACGTGGTCCTGCACCTCGCGCGTCACCACCGACTACGACACGCTCAAGGCGATGAAGGAAGCCGGATGCCGCCTGCTCATCGTAGGGTACGAGTCCGGCGATCCGCAGATTCTGAAAAACATCAAGAAGGGCGCGACCATCGACATGGCGCAGCGCTTCACCGCGAACTGCAAGAAACTCGGCCTCATCATTCACGGCGATTTCATCGTCGGCCTGCCCGGCGAGTCGCATGAGAGCATCCGCCGCACCATCGACTTCGCGAAAAAGCTCGATACCGAGACGATTCAGGTTTCGATCGCGCATCCCTACCCAGGCACCGAGTTTTACGATTTCGCGAAGAAGAACGATCTCATCACGATCGACTCCATGACCGACGAAGTCGGCCACCAGTTGCCGAACGTGGTCTATCCCGGACTCGACCGCGGCGCGCTGGTCGACTGGGTGGAGCGTTTTTACGGCGAATACTACTTCCGGCCGCGCGTCATTTGGCGCGTCGTGCGCAAAGCCATTTTCGATACCGCCGAGCGGAAGCGGCTCTCGAAGGAGGCGCGCGAATACATGGCGCTGCGCGCGAAGCGGAAGAAATTCGTGGCGGACCACAACAGGCAGGCCGCGGCAGGCTCGGCGGCCGGAGACTGATCCGCTTGAGCCGTCCGTCGGTAACGCCCGGCGCGTCCAGGCTGAAGTTCAAAACCCGCGTATTCACCGCGATCGTCGTACTCAGCAACGTGCTGGGCAACTTTTCGCTCACCTATGGAATGAAGCGCGTCGGACGGCTGGTAAGCCTGTCGCCCCTCGCATACCTCGAAGCCCTGTTCAATCCCTGGGTGACGCTTGGCGTTTTGCTGCTCATTCTCTGGACGCTCTCGCACATGGCTTTGCTCAGCTGGGCCGATCTCAGTTACGTACTGCCCGTCACGGCCATAGGCTACGTGCTTGTGACGCTCGCGGGCTGGGCGTTCCTCGATGAGCAAATCTCGGCCGCACGCGCGGCTGGAATCGTATTGATCGTGTCCGGTGTCGCGCTCGTGGGCACGACGCCGCTTTCGACCTTCCGCGGAACGGAGAAGCGCCGGTGAGACCGGAGCCGCCGAATCCGGAGTTGTTGAAGTGGGCGATCGTCGCCGTCATTGTGACGGCGACCACCGCGGGCGAGTTGCTCCAAGCTCTTGGCATGCGCCATCAAGGCGAGATTCACGACTTCCGTCCGGACGCGCTCGGGAGCGTGGGCGCGGCGCTCGTGCGCGACCGGTATATCATCGCGTCCTTCTGCGCCATGGCCGTGTCGTTCTTTGCGTTCATGTCGCTCGTCTCCGTCGCGGACCTCAGTTTCGCCGTGCCCGCAACCGCCGCGAGCTACGTTTTCGAAACCATTCTCGCGAAGTACGTCCTCGGCGAGCATGTCGCCTGGAAGCGGTGGGCCGGCGCGTCGCTCGTGGCTTGCGGCGTGGCGCTGCTATCCATCTAGCATGCCCTCCCTCTGACAGGACTCCGTGATTCCACCACTCTCATGGCCCGCTCTCCTCGCGGCGGCCTATTATCTGGTGGTGATTCTGGCCGCTCTCCGCTGGCGCGGACATTCGGCGGACGTCGGTCTTGGATTCACGCCGGCGGTCTCGATTCTGAAACCGGTGCGCGGGCGCGACCCGCGTTTCTATCAGGCGATCCGTTCCCATGCGGTGCAGGATTATCCGGACTACGAGGTGCTCTTCGGAGTTCAGGACCCCGGCGACCCGGCGATGGAGGATATCCGGCGGCTCATTGCCGAGTTTCCCGGCGTCCGGCTGCGCATCGTGATGGCGGCGCCGTCGATGCCGAACGCCAAAGTCGGAGTGCTCGCGCACCTCGCTCAGGAAGCGAAGCACGAAACTCTGCTCGTCAACGATGGCGATATCGCCGTGGAACCGGACTATCTAAGGCGCGTGATTGCGCCGCTCGCCGATTCCGCAATCGGCCTCGTCACGTGTCTCTACCGGGCGCGCGCGAGCAACCTGCCTACGTTGTGGGAGGCGATCGGCATCGCGACCGATTTCGCGGGGGGCGTGCTCGTCGCTCCGCTGGTTGGCATCGGCGAGTTCGCTCTCGGCTCGACGATGGCTTTTCGTGCCGAAGACCTGCGGCGGATGGGAGGGTTTGCCTCCATCGGCGATTACCTCGCGGACGACTACCAGCTTGGAAGCAGGATCACGGCTTTGGGGAAGCGCGTCGTGCTGTCGAGCGTGGTGGTAGAGACGAACCTCTCCGGAGCGGCATGGGGCGATGTGTGGCGGCACCAGTTGCGCTGGTCGCGCACGATTCGCGTGTCCCGCACCGCGGGCTACTACGGATACGCGGTCACGCAAGCCGCATTCTGGGCGGTGGTGGCCGCATGCGCCGGGGCGTGGGAGGTAGCGGCCTCAGCCATCGTCATTCGCACAATTGCGGGCGTCGCCGTGGGCTGCGGGGTGCTGAAAGACCGTCAGGTGGCCCGTTGGTTTTTCCTGATACCTCTGCGCGACCTCTGGGGTTTCGGTGTGTGGCTGTGCGGCATCACAGGCGACACTGTGGAATGGCGCGGCGACCTCCTGCAGCTTTCGACCGACGGAAAGATCGCGCCGCGAAAGCGAACTTTTTGACGCGGGGGACTGTCGCTTAGCCGGCGGGCTGCCCGGCCTGGCAGCGCTCCCCCGCGCGCGAAGCACGTAGTCGAACCATTCCTTGGCAATCCGTTGGTTCTTCGCGGCGTAAGCGGTAGTATGGATGTTCCTTGAGGTGATCCGCTGACGAACATGCGAGGTGTGGACCTGTTGGCGGCGGGGACGGCGATTCGGCTCGCGCACTCGACAGGCGGCGCGCTCCGGCTCGCGGAGCCGCCGTGGAACTGATCGCGATCGCCGACGACGCGACGGGCGCGCTCGAAATCGGCGCACACCTCGCGAACGCGCACATCCGGTCCATGGTTTCAACCAGAGGCGCCGCGTTCGTCGATCGCACCGCCCTTGTCGCCGACACGGAAACGCGGCACGTGTCCGCGCCGCTTGCCGGCCGGCGCGTTGCCCACATCGCGAGGCGCGCGCGCATCCTGGGCGTCCCGCATGTCTACAAGAAAACCGACTCGACGCTGCGCGGCAACATCGGACCTGAGTTCCGCGCGCTGCTGCGCGTGTTCACCGGACACACATTAGTCTACGTTCCGGCCTATCCGAAACTGGGCCGCACGGTCATTGGCGGTGTCCTCCGCATCGACGGCAAGCCGCTTTCCGAGACGGCGTTCGCCGCCGACCGCCTCAATCCGTCGAAAGAGAGCTCGATCCCGCGTCTGTTGCACGACTCGATCGGAGAGAGCGTCGCGGTCGCTCGCGCAGGCGACGAACTGGGGGATTTCGACGCGCGTGTGATCGTCTGCGACAGTGAATCCGACGCCGACCTTGAGCGCGCCGCAATGGCTCTCGCGCGATTCGAGCGTCCGGTTCTGGTCGCCGGTACGGGGGGCTTTGCGAGCTATTGGGCGCGGGCGATTCCCGTCACGCGCGGTTTCGAAGCCCCAAGTCGCGACCCGGCCCGGCGCGTTTTGATCTGCAGCGGCAGCCTGCATCCGGTCTCGGCGCGGCAACTCGAATTCGCAAGGAAAAGCGGGCTTGCGGTGCACTATCTTGAGACCGATGCGCGCGCCGATGAAAGCATCGAGCGCTCGCTCGTGGAATCGATCGCCGAAGGCGGATGGGTGGCGCTGGCCGTTTCGCGGACGGCGCAAGGGGAGCCCCAGGAGATCGCCCGGAGGCTCGGCATCATCGCGAGCCGGGCCGCGAAATGGGTTGGCGCGGACGCCCTGGTCGTCTTCGGAGGCGACACCGTGTTTGCCATCCTGAGCGCCCTCGGCGTGAATGCGATCGAACCGCGCGGAGAGGTTTTGCCCGGAGTGCCGGCGTCCGCCATCGCACTCCGCGGGCGGACCGTGCAACTGGTAACGAAAGCCGGCGGATTCGGCGAACCGGATATCCTTGAAGTAATACGGCGCCACCTGGAGAGCGCGGCATGATTTTTGGAATCACGATGGGCGACTCAAGCGGAGTCGGACCGGAAATACTGCTCAAGGCTTTTCGCAACGGGGAGTTGCGTCCGCACCAGGTGGTAGCCTTCGGAGACCTGGCGGTCCTCGAATGGTGCAACGCGAAGCTGGCGTATGGCGTGCCGCTGCGCGCGGCGGCAAATTCAGCCGATTGCCGCGAGGGCTTCCTGAGCGTTTTGGACGCGGGACTGCTGTGCGCGGAGGATTTGCGGCCGGGCGCGATCAGCCGGGCGAGCGGAGCAGCCGCGCGTGCGTACGTTGTGGCCGCGGCCGAAGCCGCGCTGCGAGGGGAGATCGCCGCCATGGTGACGCTTCCGATGAACAAGGAAGCGACGCAGCTTTCAGACCCCGGCTTCGTGGGCCACACCGAACTGATCGGAGCGGTCTGCGGCGCGGGCGACGTGACGATCATGCTCGCGTCCGAGCAGTTACTGGTGACGCACGTGAGCACGCACGTGTCGCTGCGCGGCGCGATCGAACAAGCGAAGAAGGAGCGGATTTCGCGCATCATCCGGCTGACTTGGGATGCCGTGAGCAGGCTCAAGGCGCACCCGCGAATTGCGGTCGCGGGGTTGAATCCGCACGCGGGCGAGCATGGACTTTTCGGGCGTGAAGAGATCGAAGAGATCGCGCCGGCTGTCGAGTGGGCGCGCGCCCAGGGGATGCCGGTGGAGGGCCCGCTGCCGCCGGACACCCTGTTCTATCTCGCGGTGCACAAGAAAAAGTACGATGCGATCGTATGTATGTATCACGACCAGGGGCACATCCCGCTGAAGCTGCTTGACTTCGAAGGCGGGGTGAACGTGGCTCTGGGGTTGCCGATCATCAGAACTTCCGTCGATCACGGGACTGCGTTCGATATCGCCTATCAGGGCGTGGCGTCGACGCGCAGCCTGATCTGCGCCCTGGAATTCGCGGTAAAGATGGCACGGGGGACGGAGGGCTGACGCCGATCTTCGCGCGCGTTCTTCGCAACGAATACGGCAAGGAGCAGTTCGGCGCCGGCACGCGTGACAAGCTTAATCTCCGTAAGAGGAATAGGGGCGGACCGCGCCGATATCGTCAACTCGTTCCGATCGAAGCCGAGGATCGTGTGGCGGACGCGCGTCCCGCCGATCGGTTTCGCTTCGCTGGGCGAATGTTGTGCCTGTAGGCCATTACCCAAGCGTGGTTCCGCGCCGCCAATAGTCCTCGAACAAGCCCTTCATCGCTTGGCCCATGCCGTCATGGTCGAACACGACCGCTGTCCAGGTAGGCCGCGTCACGACCGGGTCGAGCAGAGCGATTAATCCGGAGCGCCCGTCGAACAGGGCGAGTTTCATGGGCAACGATTCCGTCTGACGTACCTCGACTCCCGCCGAGACGTACTCCGCCAGACGAGCGCGGTACGAGTCGTCGAGCGTAGCCGGTTCGAGCAGCAGCCTGCACGTAACGCCCGCCCCGCGGGCCTGCCGCACCAGTTGCTCGTCGAGCGGATCCACCGCGTAGGGCGGGCGCGAAAACTCCAGATATTCGCCCCTCACCTCGGAGAGCATGCGGCGATACTCGGCCGCGGTCTGCGCAGGCTCAGTCACGATCCGCAGGTAATCGAGCGTGCCGCGCCCGCCTTGACCCTCCGCGTAGGCGGCGCGGAGGTCGTCGACCAAGCCGTCGGCCGCGCGCGTCTGGTCGGTGAACTCGTGCTCGATCGCCTGGCGGCGCCGAGCCAGATAACTCGCGATCGCCAAGCCCGGCTCGACGGCCGAGAACAGCTTCGTTTTCTCCTGCACCACCTGGGCGAAGCCCTTCTCCATCAGGCTGTCCAGCACTTCGTAGATCTTCTGCCGCGGCACGCCGGCGCGCGCGGCGAGTTCGAGCGCCTTGAACTTGGGATGCCCCAGCAGCACCATGTAGGACCGCGACTCGTAGGAGTTCAGTCCGAGCTGCTGCAACCTGCGCCAAAACCGCTGATATTCAATCTCATCCGCCCGATCCGCGCTCATTCCGGCTCCCGGCCTCTTTACGTTTTACGCGAACGGTGAAGCCCCTGAATAGTATACTGGTTTGCCATGTTCCGGGACAGAATTTTCGAAGGACGCGTTGCCGTAATCACAGGGGGCGGTACCGGGTTGGGGCGCGCGTTTGCGTTGCGTTTCGCCGAACTCGGCGCGCGCGTGGCGATTGCCAGCCGTAACGCGGAGCATCTGGAGCCTACGGTGGCGGACATCGGGACCGCCGGCGGACAAGCGCTCGCCGTGCCCACGGACGTGCGCGTTCCCGAGCAGGTGGACGCGCTGATGAAGGCCGCGAACGACGCGTTCGGCTCGGTCGACATCCTGATCAACAACGCCGCTGGAAATTTCCTTTGCCCCGCCGAGAAACTCAGTCCGAACGGCTGGCGGTCGGTCGTGGACATCGTCCTCAACGGCAGTTTCTTCTGCAGCCGCGCGGCGTTCCCTTACATGCGGGCGCAGAAATACGGCCGGATCCTCAGTATCCTTGCGACCTACGCGTCCGGGGCAAGTCCGGGCACGATACACTCGGCGGCCGCGAAAGCCGGCGTCCAGGCGATGACCCGTACGCTCGCCGTGGAATGGGCGCGCTACGGCATTCACGCGAATGCCATCGCGCCAGGCTCCTTCCCCACCGAAGGCGCCAGCGCACGGTTGTGGCTCGGCACGCCTGAAGAGGCGGCGAAGCGCATCTCGAAATCCGTCCCAGCCGGCCGCCATGGACGCCATCCCGAGTTGGCGAACCTCGCGGCGTACCTCTGCTCGGAATACGCCGATTATGTCAACGGCGAGACCGTCACCATCGACGGCGGTTTCACGTGGAATCACCCCAGCTTCGACTGGCAAAGTCTCTAGTCCGGGGATAATTTTACATTTGGCGAGGACGGGGACGTTTGACATAGTACTCTAGTACCCTTTAGAATGGGGTTGGACACCAATAAATGGTGTGGTATGGAAGAAAAAAACGCTGCTTCGCAAACCGACTCTCCTCCGGCGCCGCCTGAGGAGAAGGTCATACGCATCGTTATCGCCGACGACCACCCGATCTTTCGCGACGGTCTGAGAAAGCTCCTCGCGCTTGAAGAGGATTTTCGGGTCGTCGCCGAGGCGCGCGATGGGCAGGAAGTTCTGGACATCGTGGACGAGTACGATCCCGACATCCTGCTGCTCGATCTGAAGATGCCCGGATGGGATGGCCTCACCACGCTGCAGAAGCTGCAAACCGCGAAGAAGCGCACCCGCGTCATCGTCCTCACCGCGTCGGACGACAAAAACGAATACGTTCAGGCCATGAAGTTCGGAACCTGCGGAATCGTTCTCAAGCAGACTGCCACGGACCTGCTGATCAAGAGCATCCGCAAAGTGCACAGCGGAGAAATCTGGCTGGATTCGCACACCACCGCAGCGGTGATGCGGCAGTTCGCTTCGCCCTCCAACGTTCCCGGACCAGGCATCGGGCGCGACCGGGAGCGCTCGCCGCTCAGCACGCGTGAAAAGGAAATCGTCGCTCTGGTAGCGCAGGGTTTCAAGAATAAGGAAATGGCGGAGAAGATGTTCATCAGCGAACAGACGGTGAAGAACCATCTGCACAACATCTTCGATAAGCTCGGCGTGTCCGACCGCCTGGAGCTTGCTCTCTACGCGATCCACAAAAATCTCCACCAGGGGTAAATTGCCCGCCTGCCGGAATACTGGGATGATGAAGAGGAAAGGCAAGGCGGAGTGAATCCCGTTCAAGTCGTTACCAAATTCGTAGCCGCGGCGCGGCGCAGGTTTCTTTACAACGAAGCCTTCTCGCAGATTATTTTCGCGGCAAGCCTGGCCGCGGGCGGCATCATTGCGCTGCTCCTGGTGGGCACGCAGATTCTCGATTGGCGCTGGCTGCTGCCTCTGACCGCGGGTGGCCTTGGTGCCGGATTGTGGCGCGCCGCGCGGCGGATGCCTTCTCCTTACAGAGTCGCGCAGCTTGTCGACCATCGCGCCGGTTTGCACGACGCCGTTTCCACCGCCCTTGCGTTTTTCGAAGGCGAACGAAGAGCCGACGCGTCCGTCCGCAAGGCGCAGCTTGAATCCGCAGTGCGCTCGCTCGCGGGCGTGCCCGTGGAGTTGGCGATGCCATACGCGACGCCTCGCTACATTTACACAGCGGGCGTTCTGGTGGCGGCCGCGATCGGTTTGTTCGCATTGCGATACGGATTCGCGCGCCGGCTGGACTTGCAGCGTCCCATTACCAGCGTGCTGTTCGATCCTTACGGCGTCAACGAGACAAAGCGCGCCTCCGCGAAAAACCGTCTGCCCAAAGCGCCAAACCTGAAGGAAGTGATCGGCGTGCCGCTCGACATGGCGGAGCAGGGCGATCCCGCGAAGCTCGACGCAGCGCCCGACAACGCGCTCGACACGATCGACGTTCCCGATGTGAATTCCGACGTTGAAAACGCGGTCGACGGGAAAACCAAGCCTGGCGCCCGCACGAAGGGTGCGGAGAAGGCGGAGGAGAACCAGCCTGGGGAATCGGGCGAGGATGGCGAACCCGGATCCGGCTCGGAGGGCGGCGCGAACGAACAGAACGGCGAGAAATCCGGCAAGCAGGCGGATAAGGGCGGCAAGACGCCCGGTTCGAATTCCAACGAAAACAACAGTCTGTTGTCGAAGCTGCGCGACGCGATGAACAATATGATGTCCCGCATGAAGCAGCCGGGCAACGAGAACGCCGAGAAGTCCGCGAAGGGACAAGGCAGCGACTCGAAGAGTGAGAAGGCGAACAACGGACAGAAGGGTTCGCAGGGGCAGGGCAAGCAAGCGGGCGGACAGCAGTCGGCTGAGGCGCAGGACGGGCAGGAAGGCGAAAGCGCGGAGAACGCGAAAAACAGCGATGGCAAGAGCGGCGGGAAGAGCTCGGATTCCGACAGCGTGAACGCGCCGGGCAGCGGCGTCGGAAAGCAGGACGGATCGAAAGACGTGAAGCTCGCCGAGCAGGCGGCCGCGATGGGAAAGATCAGCGAGATCATCGGCAAGCGGTCGCAGAACGTTTCGGGCGAAGTGACGGTGGAAGTGCAGTCCTCGAAGCAGCAACTGAAGACGCCCTATGCACCGGGGCAGGCGGCCCCGCATTCGGATGCGGGCGGCGAGATTAGCCGCGACGAAGTTCCGGTCGCGCTACAGCCGTTCGTGCAGCAATACTTCGAGCAGGTGCGGAAGCAGGAGAGCGCCGCGCCGCCCGCGGCGAGTGGGGCGGCGGGTCCGGCGCGGTAGGGGTGATCTGAACGGCACGGAGTTTATCGAGGTTTACAACATGCCCGAAGAGATTCCGGAATTCTATCGGTACTCGGTGAGTCTAGTAAAGCAGGGCCTACACCAGTTCTATACGCTGACCGTGCCGAGCGATGTCCTCGCGCGCACTTGCTGTGTAATTACGCGCGATGAAGACCCGCAAGCTGGCTTTCAGCGACTCTTAGATCGAAAACGCGCGGAAGAGATTGCCGACTACGTTGACAATCAACACGGTACAATTCCGAACGCAATCGTTCTTTCCGCGCAGCCACAAGCTGAGGCGAAGGTCATCGGACATGGAAAGACGCTCCAATTCCGGAACAACCAGCGAGCGTTTCTTATCTTGGATGGGCAACACAGAGTCTACGGTTTTTCAAAAGCCAAGACTCATCTTAGAGTTCCGGTAGTAATTTACAATAACCTGACCCGAAAAGACGAGTCACGTCTCTTTATCGACATAAACACAAAGCAACGTCCAGTTCCAAATGAGCTACTCCTAGATATCAAGAAACTCGCGGAATACGAGTCGGACACAGAACAGCTGCTTCGTGAGACTTTTGACTTTTACCACACTGAACCGGGGAGCCCCCTTCTCGGTCTTCTGAGCCCCGCGGCGAAAGAAGCCGGCAAGATCAGTAGAACTACGTTTAACGCTGCCTTTAAACAAATTCTAGACGTTTTCACCGCACCCGAAGCGGAACAGATCTACACGGCTTCGTCCGCGTTCCTGACAGCGTTCATTGCGGGCCTGCGCTCACAGTCTTGTGCCCACGCGATAACAAACCCAATCGCTTTCCGCGCGATTCTCGCCTTCTTCCCGGAAGTTGCGCGCCGCGTAAGTGACCGCTATGGTAAAGAATACTCAGCTGACAACTTTGCGTTAGTATTAACACCCCAGTTATTCAAGAAGATAAAACCTGGAGTCATCAAACCTGGGACCAGCGTCAAGTTGCTTCTGGGAGCCTTGTCGACGCAGTTCAAGAGCGACTTCACGCTTTGAAAGAATGGGATCTGAACTCATCGAGGCGGTTCGCCCGTCTTGGCTACCTGGTCTCGTGGCTGTCCCGCGAATTACGATTGCAGGCTTCGCGCCTTTGGTCAGGATGCAGCGATACCAAATTCACAGCCGCATTGAGACAGGAAAGGTGGCGCTCCACTTTTCGGACGTGAATGAGCCCGTTGCAGCGCTTGCCTACGATTTGAATCGCTTCGCTTCGGCAACGTTTGAGACCGTCGCCAGCATGACTCGGGCTGCGAAACTGCCGAAGAGCGCCGCGTGGCTTTGTGTTCAAGCCTATTATGGTGCGTACTACGCGGCACACGCCCTTGTAAGGTCTCTCGGGCGGACATATTCTCGTCTCGACCAGCAAGACGTCAGGGCACTAAATGAGATCGTTGATCTGTTCGGGATGAGCAACGGGAGCCCGTTACCTGTCGCAACCTATTCGGGCCATCTGGGGCACGCAACGCGCTCTTTTGAGATCAGCCGAGCGCCGGATTCTCGAGGAGGCGCATCGCATTCTGGATTCTGGCACTTCTTTTTGCTTGAGGTCCGTGCTCTTCAAAGCCGTATCCTTACCGGATCGGGCCTTGCTTCTCAGAATCAACGCGCCGCTCTCAAACTCCACGAACTGTGCGAGTCTCTCTGCCGTGAAGGTTACAACCACGGTGCCTGGCTTTCTGCAGTTCGCAATGAGATAAGCTACCGTCACCAACGCGGATGCTGGTACCCGTACGGCTATCGTCGCCAAGATGCCGACCGACTATACAACGTGCTGCCCGGGTGGAAGCAAGACACTTATTCGTTTGATCTCAACAGGAACAGGCGGCCTGAGCTTATTGACTTCTTGACAACTTGCGTCTTCTTGATTGCACTCTGCAGAGAGCTCGTGGAGTCGATTGTCGACCGTCGCACGGTACGACATGTGTTCTTGGAGGGCGGCTGCATAAGGTTACTTTGTCTGATGACTCAGACGGATCTGGCAAGCGCCGGCTAACGAAATCCGAAGCATTGAATACGCGGGACTGCCGCCACGGCGTCAAACTGCTTTCCACCGGCCGCAAGTGTCATGGGCGGCGCGCGCCAGCTATGGCCGTCTCCCAACTCGGCGGAGCGTTCGTTTGTACGTGCCAGGAATTCCTAGCGTCTACCGCCGTGAACGCGCCCTGTCCTCGCCGAAATGCGACGCGGCCCCTGTCGAGAGCACGACGCCCCACTATCGTCAGCCCCAGTCTGGGCACCTCCCGGCGCGCTTGCCCGTTTCGAGGCCCAAGGCCCGCAGAAACATCTGACCCGGCTGGATCGCCGTGAGTGTCGGGTTCTAGGAGCGTGTCGGAAGGAAAAATCATCACTGCTGTCCAAAACAGGACAGGGTTGTGATGTTGGCCGTTGAAAACGAAGGCTTTGGGATCTGAGAATCGGGGTTGTCGGATCGAGGTCTGTCGTTTCCTCCTATAAATGCCTGTCCAAGTCATGCCAGCGACAGGGTAAGTTGTTTGGATTGAGGCAGCAGTGGCGGGGTTTCGAACGGGTCGTCCAGCCACGTCCGCAAATCACGGTAAGTAAACAGGTTCAGCCGCAACATCGAGGCCAGATTGGACAAGGACCATTTGGCCTTCGACAGATGGTGCAGCCATTTCAGCAGCAGGATCGCGATTAAGGCTGTCCAAATCTGGATGCGCAGGGCATTTTCGCTGGTGCCAACGAAGCTCTTCACCTTCAGGTTCTGCTTGAGCGCTTTGAAGAACAACTCGATCTCCCAGCGGTCCTTGTAGATGGCAGCAAGAGTCGTGGCGCCAAACGCCAGCAGGTTGGTCAGCAACACGATCTCCCGTTCGTTCACCGCATCCCAGACCACCACCCGCCGCAGCAGGCAGGGGCAATCCTTTTGAGCCTTGACACCAGTGAACTGGATCAGTTGGTCCAACCGAATGTTGCGGTCCTGGGGAACCGCACACTCCTTCACCACTTCGTACGCCGCATTTTCCTTCAGGCGGGACAAAGTAGATTTCCTCGGCGGTCCACTTGCCGAACAGCCCGTAGTCGTTATACCCGCGATCCATCGCCACGATGGAGCCGGGGTTGAGAGTGAAGGCCTCGGCCATCTTGACATAGCTGCGTTTGGCTTCGGTGATCGGCACGTAGCTCGGCAGGTAATCGTCGTGGTCCAGCAGCACGTGAGCCTTGACGCCGCCTTTTGCCGGCGAAACCTGGCCCATGGAAACAACTCCAGGCACAACGAAATGGTGGTCGAGTCGAGCGATGGCAGCTTGTTCCTGAAACGGAACTTCTTCTTGCGAGGCCCCAGTCCTTCTTCGTCGCGGAACCTCTTGAGGGCGGTGTGGAACAGATCCTCGTATAACTTCGCGAGCCGGTGCTCGTTGGCATAGGACAGCGTGGATTTATTGGGCGCCCGGGGATGCCGAGATGAGCCATTTTGCCCACGCAGCAGCTCAGACCGTTGCAAGTCTCCCGTAGAGAAATCGGCGTGGGCGGCCCAGTACGGCGATGTGAACGTGGGTTCCTCGCTACGGGCGACGACCTTCGAGTCATCCGCCCGAGGGCGGCTCCGAAACACCGAACGGCGCTCGCTCAACCTTCGCCCGCATGCGGCACTCCTGGAGTGTACTCCCCGCCCATCCGCTTTCTTCGGGCGCGGGCATTGGCTTCGGATGGCGGAGGACCGGCCAGAGTTTAGGGCGGCTCGAACCCGGTAGCCGGGCCGGATTCGAGCGCGGGCAGCGGGTTGGACTGGACACGGATGGTCGGCGCACACGGATCCCCATACACTCGCGTATCTGGGTTGGTGCCGCGAAAGCCCATTCCGAGCGTTGGCAAACGCGGCGCGTTTCGAGCCGGACCGCGGAGCGGTGTGAGCGGCACACTCCTGGCCACAGCGGTTTTCAACGACAAAGTGCTACATTCGTTCGCGGGCCGACGCCATCCGCGCGGCAATGGGGCACGCCCGCAGTGCAACGGGTGGCAATCATCTTGGGCATAGAGACGAACGAGTCGAGACGCCAATTATCCCAGCCGTCGCATCTACTAATGATTTGAGGAATTTAAGTGGTCGGGGCGAGAGGATTCGAACCTCCGGCCTCCTGGTCCCGAACCAGGCGCTCTACCAGGCTGAGCCACGCCCCGAAACACCCAGTTTAGACTACTTTCCGCCGGATGTACATCTTCAGTCTTATCCAACACAAGATGGGCCTGAAGGGGAGGTTGACCGCATGCTGGGGTGTGATCGTCAAAATGCAGGATGCCGAGAAGTTGAGCCTGGAGCAAATCCAGGCGTTCATAGAGGCGACCGAGGAAGTCCGGTTCGCAGGCAAAGAGCGGGCGGAGATGTACGGGTGGATCAGCCGGACGCTACAGCAGCTGCAGTACCGGGAGCAAGGCAAGTGAACACGAGGGTTGCTGCGGCGGTGCGTGGGGAAGATGACGGGACTGAGCCGGACGCAGGTGACGCGTGTGGTGGCGCGGTACATGGAGCACGGCGAGGTAAAGGAGGCGGCCTACGAGCGGCGCCAATTCGCGAGCCGATACACACGGGGGATATCGAGTTGCTGGCGAAGGTGGACGAAGGGCACGAGACGCTGGCGGGACCGGCCACGAAAAGGATACTGGAGCGCGCATACGCGGAGTATGGGGATGCGGACTACCAGCGGCTGGCATCGATATCGGTGTCGCATCTGTACAACTTGAGACACAGCCGGCGATACCGGGAGTGCTTGATGAGCTACAGCAAGACACGTCCGGTGCAGGTAGCGATCGGGGAGCGGCGGCGGCCACAGCCGGGAGGCAAGCCGGGGTACCTGCGGGTGGACACGGTGCATCAAGGAGATCGGGGTGGAGTGAAGGGGGTGTATCACATCAACGCCGTAGACGAGGTGACGCAATGGCAAGTGGTGGGATCCGTGGCGGCCATCTCGCAGTCGCATCTGAAGCCGGTATTACAGGCGATATTGGGGCAGTTTCCGTTTGTGATCCGAGGGTTTCATTCCGACAACGGCTCGGAGTTCATCAACGGCATGGTGGACGGACTGCTGAAGGAGCTGCTGATC
>CAMDED010000078.1 GCA_945893365.1 Candidatus Sulfopaludibacter sp. SbA3
AAACGCCTGGATTTCCTCCTGGCTCAACTTCTTCGCATTCCGCATCCTGATGATCACACCCCAGCATGCTTCAACTTCCCCCTTCAGGCTCATCTTGTATTGGAAACAGCCTTTCCTTCAGGCTCATCTTGTATTGGACAAGACTTGGATTTGACTTGCGCCCCTTTGATCCGATAACCTGAAAGCTCCTGTTAGAGGCGCGGCGGCCATCAGTAGCCGGAACTGCAAATCCGAAGAGCTTCGGAAGTTCCGCGAAAGGGGCCGGTTCATTCCGCCGAAACCGGCGCGGCAGGCTCTTCCGCATCGGTTGGGGGGTCGGGTTAACACCTGCCCACTGTCATCCGTGTTTGGAAGCGGATGGAGTGCTATCGGGAAGCGAATACGCGCCCGCGCCGTTCTCTTCTTCCGCTCCATCCCCACACAGGCTTTTTATGAACCTATTTGAACTGACGCGAGCGCTGATCGACATCGAGTCGATTACAGGAAATGAAGAACAGGTGGGGCGCTACTTGTTCGACACGCTCTCGGCGCTTGCCGCGCCCTTCGGCGGCCGCGTGGAGCGCATGGACGTGGAACCCCGCCGCTTCAACGTATTCGCGCAGTTCGGCGATTGTCCCGCCGTCACGCTTTCGACGCACATGGACACGGTTCCTCCGTTCTTCCCGTCAAGCGAAGACGGCGAGAACATCCATGGGCGCGCGGCTTGCGACACCAAGGGCATCATCGCCTCCATGATCAAGGCCGCCGAAGCGTTGCTTGAATCGGGCGGCACGAATCTGGGCCTGCTGTTCGTGGTGGGCGAAGAGCGAAACAGCGCGGGCGCGTACCAGGCCTCCCGCGATCCGCGGGGCTCGCGTTTTCTCATCAATGGCGAGCCCACCGGGAATCTGCTCGCGCTCGGCTCGAAGGGAGCGCTGCGGTACGAGATCTCGGCGAGCGGGCGCATGGCGCACTCCGCGTACCCCGAGCTGGGCGAATCCGCGATCGAGAAACTGCTCGACGCCCTTGCGGCCGTCCGCCGGGTGCAATTGCCAGTGGACGAGCTGCTTGGGCCGAGCACGCTCAACATCGGCACGATTTCCGGCGGGCGCGCTCCGAACATCATTCCCGATCAGGCGAAGGCCGAGATCATGATCCGTCTGGTCGGGGATGCGGCATCGACGGACGAAGCCATCCGCCGCGCTGTCGAAGGAACCGCCGAGGCGACCGAGGTTCTGCGGATTCCCGCGCTGCGCCTCGGGGCGCTCACAGGTTTTGAGACGACCGTGGTCGCCTACACAACCGATATCCCCGCTTTTGGGGGCACGTGGGGACGGCCCTTCCTGCTCGGTCCGGGAACGATTCATGTCGCGCACACGTTGCAGGAGCGCGTCCCCAAACGGGAGCTTCTTGAAGCGGTCGAAATCTATCAACGCATGGTTAGACAGTTATGGAACGAAAAATAGAAGTCGGAATATTAGGCGCCACCGGGATGGTGGGTCAGCATTTCATCAAATTTCTTCAGGGTCACCCGTGGTTCGACCTCACGTGGCTCGGCGCGAGCGACCGTTCGGCCGGTAAGAAGTACCGCGATGCCGCAAAGTGGCACCTGGGCGGCGAAACGCCCGCGAGCGTGGCGGATCTGGCGGTGCGGGAATCGAAGCCGGGACATGCGCCGAAGCTCGTATTTTCGGCCATGGACGCCTCCGTCGCGACCGAAATCGAACAGGCCTTCGCGGCCGCGGGGCACGTGGTCGTCTCGAACTCGAGGAACCACCGCATGGACCGGGACGTCCCACTGCTCGTTCCCGAAGTCAACCCGGATCATCTCGGATTGATTCGGCAGCAGCGGGCGCACCGGGGGTGGGAAGGCTGCATTGCGACGAACCCGAATTGCTCGACCGTGGGCCTCACGATGTCCCTTGCGCCGTTAAAGCAGTTCGGCATCGCGCGCGTGATCGTCACCACGATGCAGGCGGTTTCGGGCGCGGGATATCCGGGCGTTCCGTCGATGGACATCCTGGGGAACGTGGTGCCGTTCATCGGCGGCGAAGAAGAGAAGATGGAGCAGGAGACGCAAAAGATCCTGGGCGATTTTGCGATCGACCACATCCGGCCGCTCGCGGCGCGGGTGAGCGCGCATTGCAACCGCGTGCAGGTGGTGGATGGCCACACGGAGACGGTGTCGGTGGAGTTTTCGACGAAACCTACTGCGGCGGAGATGATCGAAGCTTTCCGCAGTTTCCGTTCGGTTCCGCAGGCCCGCGATTTGCCGAGCGCGCCGACGCACCCCGTGATCTACATGACCGAAGGCGACCGCCCGCAGCCGCGCCGCGACGTAGAGCGCGAGCGGGGGATGGCCGCGTTTGTAGGGCGCCTCCGCCCCTGTCCGGTTTTCGACTTCAAGTACGTCACGTTGAGCCACAATACGGTTCGCGGCGCGGCCGGCGCGGCGGTGTTGAACGCGGAGTTGATGAAGTCGGAAGGGCTGCTGTAGAACGCGGTGGGTGGCGGCCGAGGCTGCGACGGCGAAGTGCACTACCGCACAGAGCTACCGGGTCGCGAGACTGGCGTCGACTATCCCTCAAGCATCGAAAACAGAAGCGGGGACGATTTTCGTCGTCCCCGCGTCACGTCGGACAGCCTTTACGCTGTGATTGTGAATTGCCGGTCCCCTTCGTATCGGGGTTTCTCCACTATAGCACGCACGTTGTTCGCGTCCGGGAATACTAATCGATGGGCTCTCGCGAAACATTTTGAGCGGCTTGGGGACCGGCTGCCGAATAGGGGGCCACGTGGAGCACGATTTTCGGCAGCGGACGGCGCGTGTCGTTCCGCTTTCCCCTGGGTCCTATCCAGAGTGTTGTGAAGGCTTCCACGATGCTTCCCCCGTTCGTTGCCCGGCCGAAGACGCGAATGGGGTATTCTCCAACAGCTACCGTCTCCGGCAGATGAATCTTCAGGGGCACGGCGGGGATGTTGATGTTGTCGCCATCTCCCGACGGTCCAAAGACCTGATCGGCGCGGAACTGGCCGCGGTTGGCCGTCGCTCCCTTCGGTAGGCCCTCGACCCAGACGTCGACCGCCTGATCGAAGCCGGGTTCGCGGATGAGCAGCGTCTCCAACTCCGCCTCCTTTCCCGGCGGCATGGTGAACTCCTCGGGCTCCGTCAGCAGTTGGAAGGACGGCGCCTGCGAGGCCATGTGGAGCCGGTAGGAGTACGTCGCTCCCCCGCGTCCCGTGCGGTCCCGCACCACAAGCCGGGCGCGTCCGGACGCCTTGGGCGTGAAGTACAAACTGCTGTCCGGATTTCCTATCACCGTCCCCTGGCCCGTCATCAAGTCGTCGTGCTCGGCCAGAAGCTTGCCATTGGCATCGAACAGTTCGAGCACCGTATCGATGAATGGCAATCCGAGCTGCGTGGCGAGGGTCCAGGCGTGGAAAGGGACGTCCGCCTTTAGTTCGACGCCATAAACGTCCTCTTCGCGCGGCCTGTCCAGTGAGCCGTTCAGAATGACTTCGCCCTTGCGCCAGTCCGATTCGACGGCTGCCCCTTCGATCAATGCCCCTTCGGCAAACTCGGGCTGGCCGCTAATTTCGAGATTCATCCCCTCGGATTTGCCTTCCGGGCCGACTGTCCATATGCGCCAAAGTCCTTGGACGGCATCGGACGGAATGCGGAATTCCGCTTGCAACCGGCCGGCATCGGCACGCAGAACACGCCCGCGAATTCGTGATTGCCGCGGTCCGTCGGCCGCCTCCTCGAACCTTATCGGAATGGAGAAGGGAAACGTGAGGCGGTAATACTCCGCGCTTCGAACCGGAGTGAGGTAGACCTCCTTGACGCCTGCAAGGGCGTGGCCCTCAACATCGACGATCGCCTTCGAGCCCACTCGCCCGCCCAGGGGATTCGCCCCGAGAATTACCGGCAGTTGGGACATTTGCAGGAGATACCCGCAATTCTGGCCGCAGGTGACGCCTTGCGGCCCGCGGTATTGATCGATCTTGAGGACATACCGGCCGGGAAGGGGGAAGGTGAACTCCAGGCGGGGCGTTTCGAGGTATTCGTCCTGATCCTCGTTGAAATCGACCTCGCGGCCGGACTCGTCATAGAGAGTGAGCGAGCACTCGAGGAATCCTCCCCGTTCGATGGACTGGAGATCGAATACCCATCGCTCGCCGGCGCGCGCGGTGAAGGAGAACGCATCCGAGTCGGCGAGGCCCTTCATGTAGCCATAGATCACTTGCGGCTGGAACGGGATCGGGTTGGCCGCTGCCGGCGTATTGTTGGGCTCGATCTCCGTCACGCCGGGAAATTGCGTGACGTTGAACAGGCGGGTATTGGACGGGCCGTGTTTGCCCGCTATCCGGATGAGGTGCGGACCAAGCGCGGCGTCGGATGCGATGCGCACCTTGCCGCGAACGGATTCGGGTTTCACCTCGACGGTTTCGATCCATTCGAGATCGCTGCTATCGAAGAGCACTCCGGTTGAGCCGTCGAGCTTTGAGCCTGCGAGTTCCACGGTTTGGACCGAGCCCGCCTGTGCGCCGAGCGGAGAGACGCGATCGAGCCGCGGGGCGGCGGAGAGCACGCTCGCGAGAAGGAAAGGGGCCAACCAGGCGATCCGCATGTTGCCGGCTTATCCGAAAAGCTCCCGCACCGGCGTACCGTCGCTATTGATGCGAACCGGCCGGCCAACGGTGCGGTACTCCCTGGTGTAGTCGATGCCGAGTTTCTTGTAAACGGTAGCTCCGAGATCCTCGACCGAGACCGGGCGCTCCTTCGGCGCGCCGCCCTGGGCATCGCTGCTGCCGATGACTTGCCCACCGGGAATGCCCGCGCCGGCGGCAGCCACGGAGAAGACGCCCGGCCAATGATCGCGGCCCGCGGAGTGATTGATATTCGGCGTGCGGCCGAACTCCCCAATGGCGAGCACGAGCGTGGTAGCGAGCATGCCGCGCTCCTCGAGATCGTCAAGTAACGTCGAGAAGGCCCGATCGAAGACGGGGAGAAGCGTCTTGTTGGTTCTGTCGTTGTTCGTATGGGTGTCGTAGCCGCCGTGGAAGACGGCCGCGAGGCGTACGCCGGACTCGACGAGACGCCGCGCCAGCAGCGCGCCTTGTCCCGCCGTATTACGCCCATAGGCGTCACGCAGCTTTTCCGGCTCTTCGTCGAGATTGAAGGCCTTGCGGGCCGCCTGCGAGGAGACGAGATCGAAGGCCTTCCGATAGAAGTAGTCCATCCCCTCGACGACCTTGCTCTTCTCCGTTTCCCTGATTTCTTCGTCGAGCGCCGAGAGCAAGCGGGCGCGGCCGGCGGATTCCTCAAGCGTAAGGCCAAGCGGCAAAGTCAGATCCTGCACGGAAAAATTCTTCTTTGCCGGATCTCCCGTAATAAATGGATTGTAAGCGGAGCCGAGCAGACCGGCATCGGCGCTGATGTCCTTGCGCGGGATGCAGACAAACGGCGGCAGACCGTTCTTCGGGCCGAGCTCCTTGGCAATCACCGAGCCGTAGACCGGATGCTTGAAGGCATTATTGGGACGCGCGCCGGAGAAGATGTACTGCTTCGCTTTCTCATGGATCGCTTCCTTGGAATACATGGAGCGGATGACGGAGAACTTCTTGAAGTTCTTGGCGCAACGCGGCAGCAGTTCACTGAAATGGACGCCTGGAACAGCGGTTGGAATGGAAGAAAAGGTCCCGCGAATCTCGAGCGGCGCTTCGGGCTTGGGATCGAAGGAGTCGTGCTGGCATGCGCCGCCCTCCTGGAAAAAGATAATGCAGGAGATGTCAGGCCGGCCGCCGGCCGCTTCCAGCATGCGGGGGATGGTGAGGCCGCCCAGGGCCATCCCGCCGATACGGAGAACATCGCGCCTGATCATTGGTTTAATTGAAACTCCTTTGAATTCAGGATAGCCCAGAGAACATTCTCAAACATGCGCCGCCGGCCGCGGCCCGCTTCCTTCTCGGAAGCCAGATAGCTCTCGACGGCCTGCCACTGCGCAGGGGTGGCCTTCCGGGAATAAGCGCGCAAATAGAGAGCGTCGAGCACCTCGCGATCATTGACGGTGCGCTCGATCAACTGCCCCAGGATGTTGCCCGGCTTCTCGATTTTTTCGCGCACGGCATCGCTATTCATTAGATGAAGCGCCTGACTGAGCGAAGGCTCCTGGCTGCGCGATTCCATGATATCGCGGCGCGGAACACCGAAGGTGGTGAGGAAATAAGTAGCGCCAATGGAGGCGACAAGATCCTTAGGCGAAGTGCCGGGCGGGTAGCCGGTGAACTCCTGAGGTACGCCAGTTACTTGGACAATCGCGTCGAGCAGCACTTCCGCGGGGAGCTTACGCGGTTCGTACCGCGCGAGTAGCAACTTCTCCAGGGGATCGGCGCCACCGGGACGGCCCGGCGCGCGGGAGCTGAGCTGATAGACCTGAGAATTGAGGATCAGCCGGTGGAGGGGTTTAAACCGGAAGCCCGCCTCAATGAAAGCCTTCGCCAGACCGTCGAGCAATTCCGGATGCGTGGGCATGTTGGTGGAACGGAAATCGTCCGCGGGCTCAACGATGCCCGCTCCAAAGTATTCCGCCCAAATGCGATTGGCGGCGGTGCGGGCAAACTGCATGGTTTGCGTGCGCGTGATCCATTCGGCGAGAACTTCGCGGCGGTCCTGGCCTTCCGCTATTTGCGGGACGCCGCCATCGAGGAACTTCGGCGGCGCCGCCTGCTTGCTGGCCGGATGGAGAACTTCGCCTTCGCGCGCGTTGTACCAAATGCGGCGGTACTGCGCATAGCCATGCTTCACCCTCAAGCGGGCGAAGAAGGCGGCCATGCCGTAGAAGTCCTCCTGCGTCAAATTTTCGAGCGGATGGTTGTGGCACTCGGCGCACTCGATGCGCTGTCCGAGAAAGAGACGGGTAACGGTGGGGGTGGCTTTGCTCACCTCGAAGGTCTTGAGCATGAAGTCCATGGCCGGGTGCCAGAAGTTACCGGCGGGGTGCACGGTGGTGTCGCCCGTGGCGGTGATCATCTCGCGCGCCGCCTGATCGAAGGGCCGGTCTTCGCGAATGAGGGCGGCGAGATATCGCTTAAAACTGGCGTTGGTGCGGCCTTGCGAATAGTATTGCGAATTGCGGAACCAGTCTTCGAACTTCATGAGCCAGTGCGACACGTACTCGGGCCGCTCCAGAAGCCGGTCGATAAGTTGGGCGCGTTTGGCGGGCTCGGAGCTGCCAAGAAACCGCTCGGTCTCCTGCGTGGTGGGCAGAACGCCGACGGCGTCAAGGTAGACGCGTCGAAGGAAAGCGGAATCCGATGTGACGGGAAAGGGCGCGAGCTTCACTCGGCGGAGCTTCGCAAAGGCCTGGCGGTCGATGAAGCTGTCGCTCGCGGGCGTCGTAGTGCGGCTCGCGGAAGCTCGGTCCACGACGATCATCTGCGCCGTGGCCGTCTTGCCCACGCCGCGGGCCATCACGACGGTGAGGCCTCGGCCTTTGGCGGTAACCGCGCCGTTCGAAACAGCCGATACAACGGCTTCGTCGTTCACCGAGTAGCGAACCTCCGCCGTCATGTCGCGAGTGGAGCCGTCGGACAGTCTGCCCACAACGACGACGGGTTGCTTGCCTCCCGGAGTGGCGAAGATCCGCTCTTTCGGATAGAGTTCGATGGATAGGATGCGCGGGCCGCCGGAAGAGGGGCGAGCGCCCTGGGCCAGCCAGTTCAAAATTGTCTGATACTCATCGGCCTGCTTTGTGAATAGATGGCCTCCGCCATGTGGAACTTGAAATGAAGGCTTCCGCAGTAGCAGGGACTGCTGCGGATCGGCTCGATTGACGCGCCGGCCTC
This sequence comes from Candidatus Sulfopaludibacter sp. SbA3, assembly GCA_945893365.1. Classification (GTDB taxonomy): domain Bacteria; phylum Acidobacteriota; class Terriglobia; order Bryobacterales; family Bryobacteraceae; genus SYKU01. The sequence goes on from CAMDED010000078.1 coordinate 7,828, forward strand.
CATGCCCTTCGACGATCATCTTGAAATCGGCTGCCGGGTCGGAGCCGTAGAGGGAAAGCTTGAAGCCGCTTTGCCCGGCGGGCGATCCGTGGCAGGCGGAGCTGTTGCAGGCTTTGGTTGTGAGGATGGAGACGACGTCGCGAGGAAAGCTGATCTCGACGGGTACGCCGGCCGCCGCGACTTTCACGGTAGCGCCGGTGACGGATCCCTCGCAGTTTGCGGCGATTACCGATTCGCCCGGCGCGACCGCCCGCACCGAGGTCCCCTGAATCTCGACGATTTCGGGGCGAGTGGAAGAGAGTTGGCAAGCCGAAGCCGTATCGGAGATTTCGCCCGCGTCGTCCATCCTTCTGACCAGCAACCGCTGCGCCGCACCAGGACCGGCGAGAACGATCCCAGGGGGATCGAGAAGAACGGCATCCCCCGCAGCGGCAGGCAGTGGCAGGACGAGGACTAAGGCCGAAATAGCTCTTTTCAGCATGACGGCGGACCGACAGATATATCATACAACCCTGCACGCTGGCGTGCGGGGGCAGACGACGGAGCCTAAGTACTTGAATCCGGCGCATTCGACCCTTTCGGGACAGAACAGAGGGTGCGCGACATGGAAATGATGAAGGATCGTTAATCAAGCGCGTCGAGCCTCCCAGTAGTCCTCAAAGCGGCCATTGATATGAGAGCAGCGGAGTGTCAGGAGGGCGTTGGCTCCGCGCACCGTCTAGAACATGCCCGACTGCTTGCAGCGGGAACCGATGACGGTTTTGCAGCCCGCCTCGATGACACCCGTACCCACGAACAAGTGCTGACGCCGGAATTCGTGGTAACGCATGCGCTTGGCATTGTTCTCAAAGTATCCGCTTTCGATGCGGATGGTTTCGGCTACTTCCGCATTTGGGGTATCGATCGAGCGGAGCGCGGCCGCCAAGGCTTCGATTTTCCCTCCGTCCAACATGTCCTGGTGAATTATCATCCAGCGTCTCTGTTCCGGTTCCTGGTTCGGGTACAGTTTTCGCGCCAGTTCCCACAAGTGTTGGCGGGCATGAAAGAGATCGACGATCTGAATCGCGCCAGGGAAGTGTGGATCGGCCAGGTTCCAGATCCATTCGGCTCCATCGCCCATCACGATCTTGTTTTGCGCGCGGCTCCAACCGCGCTTCCATTCCAGGCTTCCAGGTAGATTCGCCTGCCAAACTCTTCCGCCGTTTCAATCGCGCCCACATAGGTGGTGGAATCCGGATCGCGGACCGCGTAGTCCTCCTTGTCCCAAGTCGTCTGGATGAACACACATCCCAGCTTTGCCTCCCGCGTGTGGGCGGGTTGCCCTTCCGTCTTGCCTTGCCGGCCGACGGTTTCCTTTTTCACGACGGGCACTCCCGTCCCATCCATTTGCACCTACAGGAACGGAACCGGTTCTCCGACGATCATGGGCAGATCCAAATTTGCGATTGGATGGCGGCGCGGCGGTCTTCCATGTCAACCAGAGAATCGGGCATGTACAGCCTCCTGACAACCTAGCGTATCACCACGCCAGGTTTTATCTCGCAAAAAAAGAAAATTCGTGAATCCTCACTTCCATGTCGCACACCCGTGTTTACAACTCCGGTTGACAGCTTGTGCTAGACTTCCAATTGAGCGGCTGTCCGTTGGCTAGCGAAGGCTGAAACTGTTTTCGAGCCTCCGGCGTCTTTCTTAGTGCTGGTGGGAAATGGTTGCGGAAGGGCAGGGATACGCATGCCTGATCTAATGGAATCGAACTTGGAAACGCGTGGTACCGAACTCAAGGAGTTTGAAGCGGATGTCCACCTCCAGCGCCTGCTCGCGCCGAACATAGACGAGATTTGGTTCAAGTCGCTCTACCGGAGCATTAAAGAAGCGATCCATCCGCCGAAGTTACCGCCGCTACAGATTACCTCCAAACCTATTCCGGTGAAGGACATCTGGGGACTGTACGGGCACAAGAAATCGTCCGGCGTGATGTCGGTAGCCGTGCATATCGCGGCTGTTGCCTTGATTCTTGCGGTCGCATCGAACAAGACCGTGCAGGATAAAGTCAGGGAACACGCCGTTATTTTCATGCCCGACATCGCGCCCTACCTTCCTAAAGCCGCGCCCAAGGTTCAGGCGATGGGCGGAGGAGGAGGCGGCGGCGACCGGTCTCTCACGCCGGCGACGAAGGGCAGGCTTCCGAAGGTGGCTCCGCGGCAGTTCACTCCGCCGATGGCCGTGGTGAATAATCCGAATCCGAAATTGACGATGGACCCGACGCTGGTGATTCCACCGGACGTCAGCCTGCCGAACGTCAACATGGCAAATTACGGAGATCCGCTTTCGAAGATCGTCGGTCCGCCGTCGAACGGCACTGGATCGGGCGGCGGTATCGGGTCGGGGTCGGGCGGCGGCGTGGGCTCGGGAAGGGGCCCCGGATTTGGGCCTGGCTCGGGCGGTGGCGTGGGCGGCGGCGTGTTCCGCGTCGGCGGCGGTGTGACGTCCCCCTCCATCATCTATAAGATCGAACCCGAATACTCGGAGGAAGCCCGCAAGGCCAAGTATTCCGGCACCGTAGTGCTTTACGTGGAAGTCGACACGACAGGCAAGGCGCGCAATCTAAGAGTGGTTCGGAGCTTGGGCTTGGGTCTGGACGAAAAAGCCATCGAAGCCGTGAACAAGTGGAAGTTCCGCCCGGGTTACAAGGACGGAAAGCCCGTCACGGTCGCGGCCACAATCGAAGTGAACTTCCGTCTTTTGTAAAGCGAACGCCCTCATCCGGTCAATTTGCCGTAGGTTTCCGGATCGAATCCGACCACCAGCGTTCGTCCCATTCGAACCGTCGGAGCGCGTAGATTGCCGGAAGGACCGAGCATGAGTTGCGCGATTTCATCCAAATTTGTAGCGCCCTTCAGCGCGAAGTGCGACACCTTCTTCCCTCTTGCGATGTAGACGTCGTCGGCTCCGTTGAGTATCGCTCGCGCTTCATCCGGGCCCAGACGTTGCTTCTTAGCGTCTACCTGCACGCCGATGGCGATCTTGTTTTTCGCAAGAAACTCTTGCGTTCGAGCGCAGGTCATTCAACCGCTGCGGTGATAACTCCAGTCGATTTTGCTCACGGCTTCATAATAGCGAAAAAGCCGTGGATCGGAGCCGGCCGGGCGGCGGAGCGCGGCTTCGGATAGCGGAAGCTGTAGAATGGAAGCCCAATGAACCGAAGAGACTTCCTGCAATCCGCATTTGCCGCCGCGGCCGCGCCGCCCGAACGCCCGCTCAACGTCATCCTGATCTACGCCGACGACCTGGGATTCGGCGATCTCGGCTGCTATGGCGGCAAGATTCGCACACCGAATCTGGACAGCCTTGCCCGCGACGGCGTGCGCTTCACGCATTTCTATTCGGCGAATCCGGTTTGTTCCCCTTCGCGCGCGGCGTTGCTCACGGGACGTTATCCGACGCGCGTGAGCGTGCCGCGGGTTCTGTTTCCGGCGGACAAGGAAGGACTGCCGGATTCGGAGACGACGCTCGCTCGGATTCTGAAGCCGAAAGGCTACAAGACGATGTGCATCGGCAAGTGGCACCTCGGTCATCTGCCGCCATACCTTCCCACCAACCGGGGGTTCGACGAATACTTCGGCATTCCATACAGCAACGACATGAGCCCGCGCCGGCTCATGCACAACACGGACGTCATCGAGGAGCAGGCCACGCTTGAGACTTTGACGCCCCGCTACACGGAACAGGCCGTCAAGTTTATCGAGAGGTCCAAGGGGAGTCCGTTTTTTCTCTACATGCCCCACACCTACCCGCACATTCCGCTGGGCGCGTCGCCCAGGTTCCGGGGCAAATCGCCGCAAGGCCTTTACGGAGATGTGATCGAAGAACTGGATTGGAGCGTGGGCGAGATTCTGGCAACGCTCAAGAAGAACGGCCTGGAACGGGACACGCTGGTTATGTTTTCGAGCGACAACGGCCCCTGGTTCCAGGGCAGTCCGGGACCGTTGCGGGGACGGAAGGGATCGACCTACGAGGGAGGGGTCCGCGAGCCGTTTCTGGCCCGTCTGCCTGGACGCATTCCAAAAGGGCGCGTTTGTTCCGGCATCGCTTCGACGATGGACGTAGTCCCGACGGTGGCGAGGTTATGTGGCGCAGGGCTTCCGGAGAAGCCGCTGGACGGCATCGACATCTGGCCGATGCTCTCCGGGCAACGGAATGAAATCGAACGCGAGGCGCTGCTGTATTTCGACAACGTCAACCTGCAGTGCGCGCGCCTCGGCAAGTGGAAGCTGCACGTCTCACGCTACAACGTGATGGTGTACAACCCGGTTCCAGCCGCGGGCCGCGTGAACCTGCCCCTCAAGCCCGAGCTTTACAATCTGCTCGACGACCCGGACGAAAGCTACGACGTGGCGGACGAAAACCCGAAAGTGGTGGAGGAGATTCAGGCGCGCATCGAACGCCTCATCGCCGGTTTCCCGGAGCCGGTGAGACAGGCTTACGCCGGGACGAAGGCGCGGAAACGAGGCGTTTCGGCAACGGGAGCGCTTCCGCGGCCGGAGTGAGCGGCCGTGGAATCTGCTATGGTGACTATCGATGAACAGACGGCGATTTTTTGAGACCACATTCGCGGCCCTGCCCGGCGCAGCAAGGCCCTTGACGGGACAAGCCCTCGCGCAAGATGCTCCCTCCTGGGGCGGACCCGTGCTGGATATTCACCTGCATCCGCGTAAGCAAGCGGAGTCGACGTTCGCCCATCTCGAAGGCTCAGGCGTCACGAAAGCGGTTCTGCTGACGAATATTTCGGCCGAAGAGTCGGCGAAAGCGGCGATGGAGAAGTACCCCGGACGCTTTGTAAGATTCACGAGCGCCGACGCCACGAAACCCGATGCGGCGGACATCCTGCGGAAGTCCTTGAACGGCGGCGCTATCGGAATGGGTGAGCTGAAATCGCATGTGCGGATCGACGGGCCGGAGATGCGGCGCATCTTCGAGTTGGCGGCCGAGCTCGAAGTTCCGGTGCTGATCCATTTCCAGGACGTACCCCAGTTTCCAGGCGAGGGCACTTACAACACCCCGATTCAGGGCCTGCCGGCGATTCTCAAGGCTCATCCGAAAACGACCTTCATCGGGCACGCCGACGCTTTTTGGGCCAATATCAGCGCTGAAGTGCCGGGCGATGTCTCGTATCCGGCGGGGCGAATCAAGGCTGGCGGCCTGACGGACCGGATGCTCGCCGATCACGCCAACCTGTATGGAGACGTGTCGGCGAATTCGGGACGGAACGCGCTCGCGCGCGATGTGGAGTTCATCGCCGAGTTCCTGGCGCGGCACCGGAATAAACTGATGTTCGGCTGCGACTGCAGTTGCCGCGATGGCCGCGGCACGGGTCAGGCAAGCCAGCAGCCGCTGATCAAGGGCAAGTGCGTGGCGAGAGAGACCCTGACCGCGCTCAAGCAACTGGCGCCACCCGAAGCGTTCCGAAAGATCACCTGGGAAAATGGAATGAGGCTCTTAAAGATCAAGGCATGAAGATCAAAATCTGAGGATCAAAACATGAAGCGCAATGTTACGTTTCTCCACGCGTCCCCGGCGGCCGTCGCGCCGCTGATGAACTACTACTCCGGCGCCGCGCCCGACTTGGAGATTACGAACATTCTCGAAGACGGAATTCTTCGACTGCTCGCCGCCGGCAACCTTTCCGCGGCCGAGCGCAGGCTGCACAATATGATCGCGGCAGCCGCCGACGACTACGACGCCGAACTTGTGATGATGACCTGCTCGGCCGTTCCAAAGGGCACTCTACAGGCTCTTCGCGACGAAGCCGGCGTTCCGCTTCTCAAGATCGACGAGCCGATGGCGCGCTTCGCCGTGGCCGCGGGCTCGCGCATCGGCGTTGCGGTCACGTTTCCGCCCACCAGGGAAACCACCCACCGGCTGCTTCTCGACGCCGCGGAAGAAGCGTCCACGAAGATACACATATCGGACGAAGTGCTTCCTCTCGCATACCGTGCGCTCCTTGCCGGGGATCTCGAAACACACGATGCGCTGCTTCTTGCCGCTGTCGATCGCCTCGCCGAATCCGGCGCTGAGGCCATCGTGCTCGCGCAAGTGTCCATGGCGCGCGTCCTGTTCAAGGCCCGCGAGCGGGTGTCCGTGCCTGTGCTCACTTCGCTCGACTCGAGCCTCGACGCGATTCGCGAGATTCTGTACCTGGAGACGTTGCAGGTTCAATAAATCCGCAGTCTCAAGGAGCCCATTGTCCCAAACCTTAAGAGGCGGAATCATCGGTTGCGGCTACTTTGCGCAGAATCATATTGAAGCATGGCGCCGCATGCCGGGCGTCGATCTCGTGGCGGCGGCCGATCCCGACCTGGAGCGCGCGCGAAGGGCAGCTCCGCGCGCGTACGCGTCGGCTGAGGAAATGCTGGCCGCGGAAATGTTGGCCGGGGAAACGCCGGCTGACGGACGGCTCGATTTCGTCGACATCGCCACGCGCCCGGAAACGCATTTGCCGCTCGTCCGCCTTGCCGCCGAACACCGGCTGCCCGTCATCTGCCAAAAGCCGATGGCGCCGTCCTGGACGGAAGCGGCCGCGATGGTCGAGGCCGCCGAAGAGGGAGGAATCCGTCTCATGATTCATGAAAACTGGCGGTGGCAGGCGTGGTATCGCGAACTCAAGAGGCGCGTGGATGCCGGAGACATCGGCCGGCCCGTCAGCTATTCGTTCCGCACGCGGCGCCGGGACGGGTTCGGCGCCGAACCGTACACGAGCCAGCCATACTTCCGTCAGATGCCGCGCCTGCTGATTCATGAGACGCTCGTGCACCACATCGACACGGCGCGGTTCCTGTTCGGCGGCTTAACGAAGATTTACGCACAGGCGCGGCGCGTCAACCCGGTAATCGCGGGGGAAGATTGCGCGCTGCTCGCCCTGACGCACGAAAGCGGACTCGCCGGCGTGATCGACGGGCACCGCTTCACGGAACTCGATCCGGACGGCCCAGCGATGGAGGAAGCTATCGTCGAAGGCGAACGCGGCTCGCTTACTTTGCTAACGGATGGGAATCTTTATGCGGGCAGTGGTACGGGCAGACGCCTGGTATGGACGAACGAAGCGCCCGGGGGCTATCGCGGCGACAGCGTCTGGAGCACCGAGCGCCATTTCATCGATTGCCTGAGGACCGGCGCTCCCTTCGAAAGCGAAGGCCGCGAATACCTTGAAAAAACATTCGGCGCCGTGGAGGCGGCCTACGAAAGCGTCTCTTCGGGCAGGGCTGTCGATTTGCGCTTCCGGTAGCTGGCCGCCAGGAACTCGGAAAGCTTTGGCGGTGAGGTAGCGCCCATTTCGATCGCGCGAACGGCCATCTTTTGATAGCGCTTCAGCGTCTCGGCCTTCGACCGCTGCTGAATCCTGCAACTCTGCATGTCCACCATCAGTTCGACCTCCCATGCGGAGAACTCGGTACGTTTCATGCTATCTCGTGTAATGTCTTGCATCAGCCGGTTGAACCGGCCTGCCAATAGTTCATTTGCATGCAGGGAGGATTCCATAAAGTGCTTATCGGCGAATGGTCCTCCGGCTTTAACTATAATGCGAGCGTGCCACGCACGTGTCTCGCGGCCGCTCTGCTGGCCGTGTTTGCAGTCAGCGCTCAGGATATCCGTGAAATACACCGGCTAGGCGCGGAGGCCGGCGCCGGAGGAATCGCCGGCGCTGCATTGACTGGTTCGACCCAAGCCGTCGGCCGGATCGTCACCTGGGGCCGCCGCGTTGTTTCCTGGCCGCTTGATCGGTCGAGTCCCCGCGTGCTGGTCCGCGACGCCGGTTCTCGCGTCTTCGGAGAGGGCGGCGCTGTCTTCGACATGAACGGCGACGGGCAGCCGGATATCGTCCTTACCGAGACCTCCCCAGCCCAGACCTTTCCATCCAAGACCCTGGTCTGGTTTGAAGCTCCCCGAGGGAGGAGACCGAATTGGACTCGCCACGTGATGGAGACGGGCATCGACGCGCACGAGATTCTTGGCGCGACGCTGTTCGGACGGCGAGGCGCGCTGCTGATTCAGCGCCGCAATCAGGTTCGCTTCTACACGGCGGACGGCGGGAAGCGCGACATCTATTCGTTCTACACACCTTCCGATCAGGGCGGCCTGGCGCTTCACGATGTGGATGGCGACGGCCGTCCCGACATTATCGCCGGCAACTATTGGATTCAGGCGCCCGAGAGCTACGAACTCCCCTGGCGGCTGTTCGCAATCAACACGTGGAGCGAGGAGAAGCTGTCGGCCATGTCGGCGCTCGCGGTGGCAGGGCCGGGTCTCATGATCGCGCAAGCCGAGCGAACTGGAGCGCGGCTGGCGTGGTTCGAGAAGCCTGCCGACCCCAGGCAGCTTTGGCGCGCCACCCGGCTCGAAGGCTCGCTCGACTTAGAGGAACCGCACAGCGTCGCGATAGCCGGAGACACCGCGTATGTTGCGGAGCGGGCGGGCTTGGGACGCCTGATTGCGTTTCGGAACTTCACGCCTACGATCGTCGCGCCGGGTATTTTCGCGCGTTTCGCCTGGATGGACCGGAGCGGTCTCGTGCTCCTTACGAAGGACGCGATTCTTCGCGTGGCTCCGGGAGCCAAAAACTCGCCGTGAAACCAACTCCGTACACCACGAGCGCGACCGCTGCCGCCGCGTAAGCGGTCTGGGCCGCCGAACCCGTTCCGGGCATGACGTTCGAAAGTTGCGTGGTAACCAAAGCCGCCGAAGTGCCGAGCATGCGCCCGCCTACGTTCGCCGCGAAGCTTTCGCCGGTTCCGCGCAGATGGACCGGATACATGCGCGGCAGATAGTTCCCCCAGAAGCTGAACTGCGCGACCGTCAGCAGGCCTGCCGCAAAGACGCCCCACTTTAACATCTCGAGGTTGTGCACTGCCGGGTACAGGAACACGAGGGGCACAATGAACAGTCCGGGAACCTGGAAGATTCGCAGCAGGGAGCGGCGGCTCGCAATACGCACCGCGAGAAAGGCCAGCAGGAAGCGCCCCGCCAGTCCGCCGATCTCCTGCATGAACTGCACCGCGCTTACGATTTGCTGTTGGCGGGGGGCCGGGAGGCCGGCGACTTCCGGCAGACCGGGCACGATGCGCGGCAGATGCTGGATGGCTCCGAACGCCGCGCCGTAGCTGCATGCGAACATCAGAGCCGTAACCCAGGTGGTTTGCGAAAATTCCGGCCGGAACAGCTCGGCGAAGCTCGGACGCTTGAGCGTACCCTTCGCCTTCTTCTCCGCCCACTCCGGCGACTCCGGCAGGAATGGCCGGATGATCATCAGCGGAATGGCGGGCAGCAAGCCCGAGAGCAGCGTATACCGCCAGGCTTCGTGCCCGCCGTGGATTTCGGGCAGGCTTTTGCCGTACGTGACCGCCAGATAGTACGCGCCCGTCACAAGCAGGCCGCCAACGGAGGAGAATGCCTGGGTGTAGCCGAGCACGGCTTCCCGGCGTTTTGGATCGGGGAACAACTCGGCGAGCCAGGCGACGGCGGCCACGAATTCGACGCAGACGCCGACGAAGGTCGTGATCCGGAAAAACAGAAGCATTCCCAGCGAAGTGGAGAGGCCGGCCCCGGCTGCCGAGAAGGCGTAGAGCAGAATGCTCCAGACTAGAACGCGTCTGCGGCCCAGGCGGTCGGTGAGGTAGCCGCCGATCATTCCGAAAACGCCGCCGAACAGCGCCGGAAGGTAGAAGAGCATCCCCACCCAGTAGTTGAAGTCCGGCGTTCCGGGCCTGATCTTTGCCAACTCGATGAGCGCGGGCCGAACGATAAGAGGGAGAACGAGCAACTCGTAGATGTCGAATGCAAACCCGATGGCGGCGACCACACAGATAAGCCACTGCGTCGTGGTAAGGGGCGCCTGTGGCCGTGCATCGGACCGCGGGGAGTTGTTTGCCATGAGTGGACATCATAGCGTCAACGCGTTGCCCGGTTCAACCTGGGGGGCGTGGAATAATGGCATCATGCTACTGTCCGATCTCGTGCATCACGTTCGTTACAACGCCTGGGCTTCGCGGAAGTGTCTTGATTCGGCGCGGACACTGCCTCTCGAGGAACTTCACCGGGACCTGGGCGCAGCCCATCCCACGGTTGCCGCAACGCTCGGTCATATTTTTCAGGCCAACGACGCCTGGTATTCGCGCATCATCGGAGCGCCGCGCATCGCTCCGAGCGGGCCGGCGGAACCGTGGACGATAGAGTGGTTGGACCGGGATTGGCTACCCTTGCTCGACCGCTACGTTGCCATGGCGGATGGCCTTACAGCCGATGGATGGAATCGGGTGGTGTCCTATCGGAACATGCAGGGCGAACCTTATGAGAATACGGTGCGGCACATTCTGCTGCACCTGGTGAACCACGATTCCTTCCATCGCGGCCAGGTTTCGGCCTTCCTGCGGCAGCTTGGACACAAGCCCGCATGGATCGACCTGATGGCTTACTACCGTGAAGCGAAGCCGTGACGCGACGCGGATTCCTCATCATTGTTGCGGCGCTGACGCTCGTGGCGATCGCCGTGACGAGCACGCTCTGGCTCGCGGCTTTGGGGCGCTTTCTGGTTCGCTCCGACGAGCCTTTCCAAGCGGATTTCGCCGTTGTCCTGGCGGGCGATTTCTACGGCCGGCGCGTGCGGGCGGGGGGCGACCTGGTCCGCCAAGGCTATGCGCGGAAGGCCCTGGTCAGCGGTCAGCCGTTCGCCTACGATTTGTGTGAGTGCGATCTCGCCATCGAATACGCGGTGCGCAAGGGCTATCCCCGCGAATACTTCGAGCGTTTCGAGAACAGGGCGCGTTCGACCACCGAGGAGGTGATCGCCTTCGGCCGGGAACTCAACCGGCGCAGCGCGAAGCGTGTGCTTCTGGTGACGAGCACGTTTCACACCCGCCGTTTAGGGCGCAATATTGCGCGGCTGACCTCGGGCTTCGAGTTCCGCGTGATTCCCGCGGAGGACGAGTTCTTCACGCCGGATGGCTGGTGGAAGAGCAGGGAAGGCCGAAAAACGTTCGCGTTTGAAGCGTTGAAGACGGTGGCTGACTACATGGGGCTGTAGGCGACTTTCGCAACCTTGAGTCTGCTTTCGTCGTTCGACGGGACTCAACTGGGTATCGATACGGCCTTTGTGGGATTGCTGGTAGCAATCTCATTTCTTGATCGAGAGCTTGTCGAACATTACGGTCTTGCTACCGTAGGTGGCGGTGACGTTGACCTTCGACCCGACGGCGCCTTTTGCAATCAAGTTGGGCGCAACGGCCCTGCCCTTTTCGTCCGTGATTCGGGTTACAGTGATTGCACCTCCGTCGAATTCGCCCTCCGGGCGCTGCACACTGAAGACTATCTCCAGCCCGGCTACGGGGCCGGTATCGTCCTTGGCTTCCACCGCGAGGTTGGTTGGGAACTTCTCGCCGGGCGGTGCGCTTTGTTCGGCTTCGGTTCCGCCAAACGCGGTGAAATTTGGCTCTATATTCTGCACCGTGAATTCGTGCTTGACATTATTGGAGACCACGGTTACTTTGTAGGGCTCTCCTGATACTTTGTTGGCGGTGCAAGTGGCCTGCGCCAAGCCGGAAGCGGCGGTCGAATCGGAGAGCACCGTCTTTTCGTTGAGGAAGATGCAGGTAGGTTTGTTCGAGTCCGCGTCTGGCGAAGTCCACGAAAGCTTGGCGCCGACCACGATTTTATCGGCAGCATCCACCGCCCTGACTCGCAGCGGCGTACGAAGCTTCGATCCAATGACTACCTTCTGATCGACGGCCCCTGGCGCCTCAAGCTTAACGACCTTTTCTCCGACGGACTCCTGGAGATTCTTCACCAGGCGCAGAAAATCTATTCCCACCCCAAGCCGGTAGAAGTCCCGGTTTAGAGGATTCGTGTTGACGACGGAAACCAGGGGATTAGAGGGCACGATGTCGACAGCTGGCTTTAAGAAAACGCGGTCAGCGCCGAAATCTCGTCGAATCGAATCCAGCCGGAACGTGTCAAACGGCGGGTTCGTTGCCAACTGCATGTTTCCGAAAAAATAGAACACGTTATTCATGGCTTTCTCGCCCCCGAAGGCCAAGGGGACGAAGCCTTCGACGCGGATTACCGGTCCGCTGAACGTCCCGCCGGTCACCGCTTCGTTCTGTCCTACCAGAAAATCAACCCTGGTCGACCCGCGGGACTCGGCGTCCTCGGTATATTGACCCACCATCCGAGCACCACCGAAGTATTGTTTCCTATAGCGGGAAGAATCCTTTTCCGCAAAGGCCACATAGCGAGGGGCGCCCGCGCTGCTGAGAACGGCTTTGGGAAAAAGCGCTTTGAATAGTGCACCCTGGGGCTCACCCTCTATCGGCGCCTCGAAGATCTGCGGCGTGGGAGGATCACCGATAAACCCGGTGGCCCCTCCCATTACCAGAGCATACAAGCCTATTCGATGTTTAGCGCCGTCCGAACCGCGAAAAGGTTGCCCGAAGGAAGTCAGGCGGAAGCCCAGCCCGCCCAAATATTCTGCGGATTGAGCGATTTGTGTCGGCTTGAGCTGCCCGAATAATTGAGAAAAGGTGGTTGTCAATTCCACCAGCGACGAACTGATCTGTTGCGGTGCGCTGGTAAGTCGTACCTCGCCGAAATAGCGCAATCTCGGCCCCATGAGGTCGTCCAGGTCGTCTTGTCCCCATCCCGGCCCCTTGTTAGGCTTTTTAGGGTCTTTAGGGTCTTTAGGGTCTTTAGGAAGGTCCCTTCCTTTGCCAAGCCACCGTAAGGTCGGAATCGGCTGAGAAAAGAAGATGTCAAAAAAAGTAGCTCTGGCTGCTTTTGGCATTCGCGGCGCCGGTCTGCTCGAAACCAACTATCGTCCGAAGGTCGATCCCACAACAGCGCACCTCTTTATCACTCGCGTTTTCAGCCGGCGCGGTTGCGGTTCCGGTGGGCTGGCCGCTTAGTGCTGGGATTAGGAGCACCAAAGCCAAACCATAACACATAATTCTTCTTGTCTTAATTGACATATGGGACGATGATAGTACGTTTAAGCCGCTATATCAATCGACATTAGCGCTGCACTCTCTCCATCCAGTTTCACGAACGGCGATGATGCGCTGGGGTTGCGACTGCGGCAGTGCCGCAGTACAATTTGGATATGCGCCGCCTGTTCCTGTTCCCCGGCATCAGCATCACGCGGCAAAGTTGCAAGGCACGAAGGAGCAGGACGAAATGGAGCGCCATACTGCAGGCGACCCGGAGCGCCATCCGCTCATTCCAGGGGGGCAGCGGAAGGCGCGGTGGGCGCGTCCGGGTGGTGGGAAGAGCGGTGGGATCCGCGTCATCTACTACTTCGCCGTTCCGGACGCAGTATATCTCATCGACGTATATGCGAAGAATGAAAAGGAGAATCTCAGCGATGCCGAAAAAGGAAGCCCTTGCAAAAATCCTCCGTCCGATCAAGCGGCAAGAGCACTAGGCTCGGCCGGATATTGGTTGAATCGGCCAAAGAGATCGCACGCGACATGAAGGGCGAAATCGAACTCCCGATGAGGGTCGTACGGGTGTTGCCCGACGTTGACGTTCGCGCAATCCGCGAAAAGCAGGGCCTTACGCGCGAGCAATTTGCGGAACGCTACGGGCTGCAGATGCGAGCCATTCAGGAATGGGAGCAGGGGAGGCGCAAACCTGAACCGGCGGTGCGCGCCTACATGCTTGTCATCAAGCACCAGCCCGCCGCCGTGCGGAAAGCCCTGACAGCCGCGTAGTCCGTCGCGTTCGGATCTCCGATTTCCTCCGGGAATGCCCCAGTCCGGCCGAGGCGTCATATAATGGCGGCTTCGGTACCTTAACGCTCCGGAGGAACACATGGGTTTTCCCCATTTTCATTCCCGCCACCCTTCACGCCGCGAAATTCTGGACTCCATTACGCTGCTCGGCGCAGGCAGCCTGCTGGTTCCGCTCTCCGGTCAGCGCCCAGACACCCGCACACCTGCAGTCATTCGCGGCGCACTGATCGACGGCGCGACGGGCCAGCCGACGGCGGCGAAAATCCGCGTGGTCAATACGGCATCGGGCCAAGCGTACATTCCGGCGGGCGCGATCAAGACGATGCCGCAGCGAACCGCTCCCGGCGTCAAGCACTACTTCTATGCACGCGGAAAATACGAAGTCGCCGTGCCGCCCGGGCGTTACCAGATTGAAGTCGTCCGGGGGATTTCACACGAAGCCGCCATCGAGTACACGGAAGTGGGCGCGGGCATTACGCATGTCCACGATATTCGCATTCCGCTCCTGCGCGATCTCCACGGCGCTGGCTGGTATTCAGGCAACACGCACACGCACTATCATCTCGAAATCGACGAAGATCCCGACGACCGCCTGCGGATGGTTCCGCCCGCCGAAGCGCTCGACGTCAGCGTGATCAGCTATCTGATCCGCAACGATTCGCCGTACATCACGAACCGCTACCCCATTGGCCGCCTGCCTCAGTTCTCCCGCGACGGCTGCGTCATGGATATGGGAGAGGAAGCCCGCAACAACCGCGGTTTCGGCGATTTCGGCTATGGCCACGTCCTGTTCCTCAACATCCCGCGCGCTGTCGAGCCGGTCTCGACAGGCCTGCTCTCGCGCGACGGCAAAGCGCCCGATTTTCCGACGCTCTCCATGCTCGCGGCCGAGGCGCAAAGCATCGGCGGCACCACCGTCTGGTGCCACAACGGAGGTGGCATGGAAACGCCGGTCGCCGTCGCGCTGGGGAATGTGAACGCCTACAATCTTGCGGACGGGCTCGATGCCGACTACCGCCGCTACTATCGCTTTCTCAACTGCGGTATCCGCATGCCCGCGAGTTCCGGCACGGATTGGTGGATCTACGATCACAACCGCGTCTTCGTCCAGGTGGAAGGAGCTTTCACGTATGACACATGGATTGCCGGCCTGCGCGCCGGGCGGACCTTTGTGTCGAATGGCCCGCTGGTCGAGTTCACCGTCAACGGCAAGGGCCCCGGAGCCTCTTTGGACACCACCGGCCCGTTGAAGGTGAGCGCCCGCGCGATTTCCCGGCTTCCGTTCGAGCGGCTGGAGATCGTTCGCGACGGCGAAGTGGTGGCCGATCAAACCGCGGTGGGCCAGCGCGAAGCGAGCATTGAACGCGAGATTCCCGTCGAACAAGGCGGCTGGATCGCGGCGCGCGTTTCAGGCGGCACGAAGACCCACGCCCTCACCACGGTGTTTGCCCACACGGGTCCGATTTACTACCGGGTACCGGGAACGCCATTCCGCCGGGCGGAGGCGGCTGGGGCGTTTGTGGACGAAATCGAGGAATCCGTGCGTTTTATCCGCAAGAGTTACAAGTTCGCGAGCCAGGCCGACATGGCCCTCGCGCTGGGACGCTTCGAACAGGGGAGAAGTTTCTACGCGAAATTGATAGGATAGATCCGACCATGAAATGGAATCGAAGGACCGCATTCAAAGGACTGGCCGCATGGCTCGGTGGATCGTCATTGCTGGGTGCGCAGCAAGCCGCGGCGGGCGGCGCCGCGAAAGTCTATCTGCCTCCCGCGCCGGCCGACGACCCGCTTCTCGATCCGGCCAATGTCATGGATTTCGCTCCGCTCGCAAAGGCCAAGCTCGACCCGCTCGCGTGGGATTACCTCGAGGGCGGTTCGGAAGACGAAGTCTCGCTACGCGATAACCGCGACGGCTTCAATCGCATCATCATCCGGCCGCGTGCGCTTACGGGAATTCAGAACATCGACCTCTCGCTTGAGCTGTTCGGACAGAAGCTCGCTTATCCGATTCTGCTCGATCCCGCCGGCGGGAAGAATTCCATGTATCGGGACGGCGAAGTGGCCGTGGCCCGCGCCGCCGCAAATGCCAAGGCACTGCACATCACCAACGGCGGCATTCAGAAGGTGACCGAAGGCGGCAAAGGTCCGGTCTGGTTCCAGCTTACGACCGGAGGCGACCTGCGCAACACCACCACGATGAAGACGTTTATCAAGCGGTTGGAGGACCAGGGATGCGCGGGCATCTGCTTCACGACCGACATCATGTACGTCTCCCATCGCGAGCGGAACATACACAACAAGTTCGACCGGTCGTGGGGCGAGACCGGCATCCCGCGCGACGCACAGGGCCGCCTTCCGAAACCGCGAAATCCGGAACGCAGCGGCGTTTATCCCAGCCGCGCGTTTCCGACGCCTACCTGGGAGTCGGTGAAAGAGCTGCGATCCATGACGAAGCTTCCCATCCTTTTGAAAGGCATTCTGACGGCCGAGGATGGCGCCCGCAGCGTGGAATGCGGCGCAAGCGGGGTGATCGTTTCGAATCACGGCGCGCGGCAGCTCGACCACGTCGGCGGTACGATTGAGGCGCTTCCCGAAGTGGTCCAGGCCGTGAACGGCAGGATTCCGGTCCTGATCGATGGAGGCATCCGCCGCGGCACCGATATCGTGAAGGCGCTCGCCCTGGGCGCGAAGGCCGTGTGCATTGCGCGGCCGTATCTGTATGGGTTGACCGCGTTCGGGCAGCCGGGCGTGGAGCGGGTGCTGGAGTTGCTGCGCACGGAGCTGGCGCTCGATATGGGTCTGGCGGGTGTTGGAAATCTCGCCTCCATCGACCGTAGTCTTGTGCGCATACGAGGAGAGCAACGATGATTGACCGACGCACTTTTCTGGCATCCCTAAGCGCGGCGGGATTTGCCGCGGAGGGAACGATGGACGCCGCGGTTGACGCGCCCAAACGAGAGGCGAAGGTGACGAAGCTGTTCAAGTCGCCCGACGGCCATCCCAACGGTCTCGAGACCGTGAAAGAGGGTTTCTGGATCGGCGAGCAGACCTCGGACCGCGCGCATCTGGTGGACTTCAGCGGCAAGCTCATCCGCAGCGTGGATACCGAGTCGTCGAACACGAGCGGCATCGCATTCGGCGGCGGATACCTGTGGATGGCGGCGAACGGCAAAGCCATCGGACGTCCCGCAAAGCCCACCGACGAGGCGATTGGAGCGGTGGTCCAGGTTGATCCGAAGACCGGTAAGACGGTCCGCCGGCATCCGATTCCGGGCGGCGGCGGCGTGCATGGTCTCGAGTTCAACGATGGCAAACTCTGGATCACGTCGCTCAAGATCCAGAAGCTGTCGCTGGTGGATGCGAAGACGTTTGAACTGGTGCGTCAGATCCCCGTGCATCTCGGGCGCGCACACGGACTGGCTTGGGACAAAGGCGCGATCTGGTGCATGCACTCGACCGACCGCGTGATTCACAAGCTCGACGCGAAGGACGGGCGGCTACTCGAAGTGATCACGCTCTCAAAGGACGATCCCGATCCGCACGGAATGAGCCTCTATAAAGGTCATCTCTACTACTGCGACGCCGGAATCGCGCCGGGCGGCAAGGACAACGGCAGCCCCTCCTCGGGGTACGTATGCCGCATCGACCTGGCGTAGTTCCGCTCCTATTCGCCGTGGCTTGGTTGTGCTTGGCGGAGGAACCGCCGGGTCCGAAGATTTTCCGCCCCACGGAGGGCTCGGCCGTTGCCGCCGGACCGCTTGTTCTGGTTGCCCGTACGGCAGGCAAGGCGGAGTTTCGGCTCGACGGGAAAGCGGTTCCCGGCGCGCAACCCGCGCCGAACGCATTGTTCGCAATGGTCACGCTTGCGGCGGGTCCGCACGCGTTATCGCTTGTGACTGCTTCGGGCGAAGAGAAGATCAAATTTTTCGTGGGTCCAAAGGCGCCGGACGGGTTTCAGCCGTTCAAGATTCACCCTCCCGGCGCGGGCTGCGAAACCTGTCACGCTACAAAGCAAGGCGTCTGGGCCTTCAAGCACGCGGCGGTTTCCGCGAGTTGTTTCGGATGCCACGACGCGAAGGCGTTCGCGGAGATTCATAGCCACAACGCGGAGGTGCTTCAGGAGTGCCAATTGTGCCACAGTCCGCATGGCTCGACTGTGAAGCTGTTCCTGAAGATGTCCAAGGAAACGGCTTGCAAGCAGTGCCACGGCTGACTTTCGGATCGTCAGTCGCCGAGCACCACGGACCCTGCGGGCCGTGGTGGAATCGCTATGTGATAGCGGGCGTGACGGCGCTCTCCAACGCGAACAATCGCGCCCTTGGCAACCATGTCCGAGAGATCGCGTGTCGCAGTTGCCGCTGATGCGCCGGTGATGCTTGTATAGTTGCTTGCGCTCAAGCCGCCCTTAAACCCTTCCGAACCTTTGCGCAACATCCGGAGCAGCGCCTTTTCCTGGCGCGCGTTGAGCTGACCGCGCAGGCGGTCGAGGAATAGGGTCTTATCGGCGAGGAACTCGAGGCGCACGATCGTACGCGCTTGGGCTTCAATCGCAGTCGCGGCAAACCAACAGAGCCAGTCGGTGATTTCGTTGTCTTTGTTCGCCGCCTCAAGTGCATCGTAATAGGACTTGCGCTTGGCAAGAATCGTTGCCGCCAGCGCGATAAGCGTGGGTTGGCCCACGCCTTGCGCCAACGCCTTTTCGGCGATAGCCCGGCCGATGCGACCGTTCCCATCCTCGAACGGATGAATGGAGACGAAGTAGAGGGGGCAATGCCAGCCCTTGTAATAGCTGGTACTGGCTCGCCGTTTTGGTGGCCGCGCTCTTAAACCACTTGATGAAGTTTTTCATTTCCCGTGGCATCGCGGACGAAGCCGGCGCTTCAAAATGTACCCTGGGCGCATGGACCGCACCCGAAACCACCTGCATCGGCTCTACATCGGTGCGGTAGCAGCCGACGTCCCTAAGCTCTCGCCGGCCGCGCATCAGCATGCGATGCCACGCGAACAGCATCTCGTCCGATAGCGGCTCCGCGAATCCGCGGTACAGATCGACCATCATCTCGGCGATCCCCTGCTCGGCTGGTCCAACGCGCCGTTTGTCGGCTGCAAGGCCAAGTTGCTTCCGGATTGAGGACTGCACGCTTGCCCAATCGAGAATCTCACCCTCGATTTCCGAAGTAGTCACGGCCTCGTTGCTCATGGCTTCAACAGTTAGCTGATCGCGATCTTCCGGCGCAAGACCCTCGACCGCGACTAAGAACACGCCGGTCTCCCGTAGGAAAGTCTCTCCCACCTCCTTGGTTACGCGGGTGTCGTCCCAGGAGAAAAGCGGCCAGTCCGGTTTTTGCCAGTTCCAGATCATGAGCGATAGAGGGTCCGTCTATCACTCATGATAGGGGAAATGATGAGCGATAACGACCGCTCCCATAGCGCATTGCATGTAGCCATCGCATGCAGCGGCAGGGTTGACGTGGAGGGGAGCGGGGTATATATTCTCCTTGAGCCGGAGCCAACAATCGAAGTTTCCGGTATACGGTGCTGTTTCGGTCCCCCAGGGAAATCCCGGTTTCGTTGACTCCGCTCAAGGGGGTACGGAAATGAGACGCTCGCGAGGGCCCGCCATTGCGTGTTCGGCGATGTTGCTTTTCCAGGCTGCCATGTACGGGCAGGCGGTGAGAGGCAGCTTGGTAGGAACGATAACGGACGACTCTGGCGCGGCCGTTCCCGCGGCGAAGGTTGTCGTGACTGAGACGAGTACCAGCGTCGCGCGATCCACGGACACCAATACAAGCGGCCTTTACGTTTTTGCCGACCTTTCCGGAGGCGTCTACCGCGTGGAGGTTGAGCACGCGGGCTTCAGCAAAGCGGTTCGGGACCGCGTCGATGTGGCTGTAAACAGCACGGTGCGCGTCGATATCACCCTGCAACTGGGCGGCGTCACGCAGACAGTCAATGTCGGAACCGAGGTCGCCGTGCTGCAAACGGACCGCGCCGATACCGGACGCCAGATCGCGCAACAGCAGATCTCGGACTTGCCTCTGGGCTACAACCGCAACTTCCAGTCGCTGCTGAATCTGGTGCCGGGCGCGAGCCGCGCCTTTCGACCCCATTCGGAGTTCTACAATTCGCAGGACAGCCTCTCCACGCGGGTCGACGGGCAGGCGAGGATGGCCAATAATATCCAGTTCGAAGGCGTCGACAACAACCGCAGGAATAACCTTCTCACGGCGCTTATCCCGCCCAATGAAGCGCTGGAAACCGTGGACGTGACCACCAGTAATTACGAAGCGGAACTGGGCCGCGCCGGCGGTGCGGTGATCAACGTGATTCTGAAGTCCGGCGGTAACGAGTTCCATGGCAGCGTTTATGAACTGAATCGGGTCAGCCGCCTGGCCGCCCGCAACTTTTTCGCCCAGACCAAGGCGCCCACCGTGTACAACATGTTCGGCGCGACGTTGGGGGGTCCTATTCGAAAGAACCGGACTTTCTTCTTCCTCGATTTTCAGGGCATCCGGGACCGCCGCGGTGACGTATTCTTCGCCACGCTCCCGACGATGGATTTCCGCGCGGGCAATCTGGGCGCCGCCCCCACCACGATCTACGATCCCGCATCCGGGGATTCCGCTGGACGCGGACGCCAGCCCTTCGCGGCCAACAGTATTCCCGCCAGCCGCATCAGCCCGATTACGCGGCGGATACTCGCGCTGGTTCCAGGGCCGGTGTCTCCCGGATTAGGGACCAATTATGAGCAGAGCACCGTCCGCGCCAAGGACACCAACGCCTTCGATCTCAAGGGCGATCACCAGATCGGCAGCCACGACCGTCTCTCCGCCCGCTACAGCTTTCAGCGGTACGCCATCGCGGATCCGCCGCTGTTCGGTTTGGCCGGAGGCGGCGGCAAGGCCTTCTCGGGCGCCGGGCTCCAGCGGCTGCAAAGCGCCGGGATCAGCTACACGCGCGTTTTCTCACCCACCCTGATTTCGGAGGCGCGCATCGGAATGATGCGGCTCCGTAACGACGCCGAGAATCCCGATCTCAAGACTCGCGCCTCCGAAGAGATCGGCATCCCCGGCGTGAACGTTTGCTCCATTTGCGGCGGCTTGGCTACCATCAACATCAATGGCTACTCGGCTCCTTTGGTAGGCTATTCGGCCAGCCTGCCCTGGGAGGTGGCCGAAACCAATTTCAACGTCGTCGACACCTGGACGAAGACCCTCGGCAACCACACCATCAAGTGGGGATTCGATGCGCGCCGCGTCCGTGACGATCTCCTTCAGATCGATACTTTCGGCGCGCGTGGATTCTTCACCTTCAACCCAGGGCCCACAGCGCTGAACGGCGGCCCACCGCCTGGCTTTGCCAACGCCTTCGCCAGTTTTCTGTTGGACCTCCCGAATCAAACCGGCCGTCAGTTGCCGCTGATCTTCACCGGGCTCCGGCAGACCTCCCTGTTTACCTACGCGCAGGACAAATGGCAGATCCTTCCGAAACTCACGCTCGACATCGGCCTGCGATGGGAACACTGGCCGCCGGCAACTCCGGCCCGTCCCGGCGGGTTCTCCAATTACGATCCCGCCACTAACAGCCTCACGGTCGCCGGCGTTGGCAGCAACCCGGGCAACATGGGACGCAAGACCTACTACCGGAATTTTGCTCCGCGTATCGGCCTCGCTTACCGGATGAGTCCCAAAACCGTACTGCGGGGCGGGTACGGCCTTACGTACATTCCCTACAGCAATGACAGGTACGCCTACAATCTGCCCGCCCGGCAGTATTGGCAATATGAGGCGCTGAATTCTTATAGCGCGGCCGGTGCGCTCGCGACCGGTTTTCCAACGCCTCCCGTGGTGCCCATCCCGGCCGATGGCATCATCCCCAATGCGCCGATAAACAACGCTTACATTGTCGTGCCGCTCGACTACCACGAAGCCTATGTGCAGTCCTGGAACCTGGCCTTTCAACGGGCGCTGCCGAAGCAATTCAGCTTCGAGGCCGCTTACGTCGGCAACCACGGCGTGCGCATCAACTGCAATCCGAACATCAATGCCGGACTCGTGCCCGGAGCGGGCGCGGCCGGGCAGCCTCTCTATCAGAAGTTCGGCACCACCGCGAATGTGAGCCTCTATTTCGCTCCCTGCGGCAGTAACTACCATTCACTGCAAGCGAAATTCGATCGCCGTTTTGCCGGCGGCTTCACCATGACGACCGCCTACACGTTCAGCAAGTCCATCGACCAGATGGGCCAGGACAACGGCTCTCTGCCCAACATGATTTACCAGCAGTTTAACCGCGCAAGGGCGGATTCCGACATCACACATGTTTTTGTGCAGAGCTACGTAGCCCCGCTGCCGTTCGGGAAGAATCAGCGGTGGTTCCAGAGCGGCGCGCCGAAATGGATAATGGGCGGCTGGCAGCTCAATGGCGTGTTCACCGCGCAGGGGGGCCTGCCTCTGAACTTTACCTACAACGCCACCACGCTGAACGCGCCCGGCAACACCAATCGGCCGAACATCAACGGTCAGATCCGCATTCCGGGCGCGGTAGGCACGAGCGGAACCTGGTTCGATGTCTCGAACTTCTTGGCGCCGCCCGCGGCCACCTTCGGAAACCTGGGGCGGAATATCCTGAGCGGCCCAAATCTCGTGAATATCGATTTCTCGATATTCCGCAGGTTCGCCATCGGTGAGCGGATCGGCGTTGAGTTCCGCTTCGAATCCTTAAACTTTTTCAACACGCCGCATTTCGACCGTCCAACGACCGATCTGACCAACGCGAACTTCGGGCGTATCACGGGTGCGTTGGTCGGCGTGACGAACGGCGACCAGCGCCAGAACCAGTTCATGCTCAAGATCAAGTTCTGATTTAACACCATCACGGGCGGAGTGGGCGCTGGAGACCCGGGCCTGGAATTCGCCAATGCGCTGACTACGGACCCGTCTCCGCTCATCATGAGCGCAACTTGACCTGTAAGTCATGTGTTTACAACAAAACGACCCGCGTTCGCGCTCATGATGAGCGGGGAGCGGCGTCGGACGCGGTCAAAATCGATCCGATCGACCGCTCAGAACGAACGCTTCAGGCGGAAAATGCACGACGCGCCGGCTCTCACCGTTCTGGTTCGGCGTCGCCGAACGTCACCGGCGCTCGCCTGTCGGAAGCCGCCAGACGGAAGTTCGGGTAGTTCAGCGCGTTGAAGAACGACACCTGAGATTCCAAGGGCAATCACTCGTAGGCATGGGCGCCTCTACCGTCGCACCTCAGCCGGATCCAGTACGCAGAAGGGTCACCACCGAATCGGTGATCTGCCGGAATGGTCCCGGCTTCAGCCTACCAAAATCCGCGACGATCAGTCCCTGGCTTGCGGTAAAGAGCTTACTCGGACGAGCGTAACTCATGACGCTCAAAGGAACCAACCTCGAAGCTGGCATCTTCAAGCTGGATGGCACTGGCGTCACCGTAAGGTTTACTGGTCACTCGACACGCCCGACGCCCGCAAGGACCACCGCGGGACGCAGCTTCGTACACGACAGATCCGAGAATGGAAAGCTCACCAGCACTACTGCACCGGGCTCAGGTGCGCCCACGCCTCGTCCTCCTCCGGACGATTCCAGTCCTCGGCAAGCGTGCCTTCGCTCAACAGCGCACTCTCGGGCATGCACTCAGCCGGACGCTCCTCCAGAATCGTGAGCAGTTCGACCGTTCGAATCATCACCTGACCCTCTGTGGTGAGTGTACCTCATACTCGCCCGTTCGTCCGCGAGTTGCGCCACGCGCGCCAGCCCCTCGCTGCCGCTGGCGCCTCAGAAAACAAACCGCACGCCGAGCTGCACGCGTCGGGCCGGTCCCGCCGAGCCGACGACGCCGAAACCAGGCGCGCCTAGCACGCGGCCGGGAACGCCGAAGTTGGCGTGATTCGCCAGATTGAAAAATTCGCCCCGGAATTGCATCCGGCGGTCCTCTCCTCCGAGGGAGAAATTTCGCAACACGGAAAGATCCGCGTTGATCACGCCGTCCGAGCGCAGAATACCGACGCCGGAGTTGCCGAATCGCGCGGCCGCGGGCTGACGGAATGCATCGGCGTCGAACCAGCGTAATAAGGATTTCTCTCCGTCCGGCAGAGTGGCATTGCGCAGGACGTCCGCGCGCAGAGCGCCAGCCGCCGAAAACACCGAGTTGACCTGTGTCGTGATCGTGAACGGCGGGCCCGACTGCACGGTCACGATGGTTCCAAGGCCCCATCCGCCAACCAAGTGCCGCGCAGGGCTTGCGGCGAGGTACTTCCGGCCCTTGCCGAAGGGGAGTTCGTAGACGGAACTGAATGTCAAACGGTGGTTCACGTCGTTTTCGCCGGGACCGTAGTCGGCACGCCGGTTGTAGAAGTTCGAGTAGACGCCGCCCTCCGCGCCAAGCACGCCGCCGCCCTCATTCGTGTTGTTCAGCGCCTTCGACCACGTGTAGGTGCTCAGCACGTTGAAGCCCTTCGAGAAGCGTCTTTCGGCCCTCACCACAAGGCCGTAATAGTTCACCTGTCCGTGACTCGGAAGCTGCACCGACACATTTGAGAACTGCGGGAAAGGACGATCGCGCTGCGTGGACGACGCCGTCAGGCGGTCCGGAGTCACCTGGTTGAGCGACATGTTCGCGCTTGGCAGCTTGCGCGACAGATTCCCGATCGCGGAAACGTCCACGATCAGGTTGCCGGGCAGTTCACGCTGGATGCTGAAGTTGAACTGTTGGGAGTAGCCCGTCCGGCGGTTCTCTCCGAAAAAAGTGACCGCCGTAGTGGCGTTCTGGCCGACGCGCACGGCTCCGAACGAGTCGTTCAACTCCGGCGTCCTCAGCGAAAAGTTGAGACCGTCGCGCAGCAGAAACGCCGGGGTGATGCCGTTGTCGGGCGACGGAAGGTCGGCGGAATTGGAGTAACCCAGATTGGCCGCCGTGGGCGCGCCCGCGTCGAACGGGTGGGCGAAAAACATGCCGTAGCCGCCGCGAATAACGCTTTTCGTCGAGCCGAACGGCTTCCAGGCGAAGCCGAAGCGAGGGCCGAAGTTATTCTTATCGGTATTGTAGGGACCGGTGCGGAAGCCGTCCTTGCCCATGAACCGCACGACGCCAGGCGTGCCCGACAGGGGGTTGACGCGGGTCAGGTCGAAACCGTTCATGCGCAGGTTGCGATCGACGATGGGCGTGTCCGTTTCAAAGCGCACGCCGAAGTTCAACACCAGATCGCGATGGACGTTCCATTCATCCTGAAGGAATGCGGCGAGGTACCAACTGCGCCGATCGAGTTCCTGCGTGGTCGTCGACGAAAAGCTTTGCACGAAACCGGTCAGCAGGGAAGCGAGACCGTTGCCCGTGGCCGCGTTTCCAGGCAAACCCGTGCCGAGCGGGTTAAACGTGAAGGCGCCGGAGACGGTGGGACGGTTGATTTCGTAGTTGAATGAAGGCCGGATCTCGACCCCCGTTTTGTAGGAATGCCGCCCGCGAATGTAAGAGACGTTGTTACTCACCTGAAACTGCTGGATGGGGAATTGGCGGCGTTCCTGAGCGGCGTTGCTCATGGAACGGAATCCCGCGATATTCATCTGCGGGAATGCGTCGTCGGGCACTCCTTTGATGCCGAGCTTCGAAGGCCAGCCCTGATCGAGCCCTTGCGACGTGGCATGATTGATGCGGTTCCCGTAGGTGAAACGGAATTCGTTGATGAGGGACGGGTTGATGATCCGGGTCCAGGTGGCGTAGTAGAAATTCTGATGCCGCAGGGCCGGGTTCCTGGTGTCGGAGCCCTTCTCGGGCACGACGCTCGTGAAGTCCAGGTCGTCCGAGTTATACATGTAGCGCCAACTGAAGCGGTCCTTTTGGGTGAGGTTCTGATCCACCTTCGCGAGAAAGGCGTTGCGCGTTAGGGCCTGGACGTAATTCGCGCGATAGTTATTGGCTCCGGTGAGGTTGTCGGGCGCGCGGTTGGGAAGCGGATAGAGCGCTGCGATGTTTTTGCCGACGGGATCGATGCGGGCCGCGGGGATCGCGTTTCCAGGGAAGACTTCGCGCACCGTGCGTCCATCGGCGACGCGCGTCGTCGCAGGATCGTAGACTGGAATCACTTGTCCGGCCGCGTTCAAGGTGCGGGAGAAGTCGCCAGCCTTCTGTTCGGCGGTCGGCACGGTGAACTGGTCGGTCAGGCCTTCGCGCCGGCGCGATCCCTCGTAGGAGAAAAAGAATAACGACTTGTCCTTGCCGTTATACTTCGGAAGCACGATAGGACCGCCGATGGTCCCGCCAAAGACGTTATAGCGGAGCGGGGCGCGCTGCTTTTGGCCGTTTGCAATGGGCGCGAAGAAATTTCCGGCGTCCAGCTTCTCGTTGCGGAAGTACTCATAGGCGGAACCCTTCAGACGGTTGGTTCCGCTCTTGGTGGTGGCGACGATCACGCCTCCGGCCGAACCGCCATATTCGGCGGTGTAATTGTTCGTCAGCACCTTCACTTCCGCCACGGTTTCGACCGGAGGATCGGTGTCGACCTGGCCGATGCCGAGACGCATGTTCTGGATCGTGCCGCCATCCATGTAGAAGTTCTGGCTCTGCGTGCGTCCGCCGGCGAGCGAGAAGTTGGGTTTACCGCCGGTGTCGTAGTTGATGAAGACGGCTGCGCCGGTGAGGCCGATGATATTCATGGTGCGGCGGTCGCCGAGGGGCATGTCTTCGACCGTCCTAGCTTCCACCAGCTGATTCACGTCGGCCGTGCGGGTTTCGAGCGATCCGGCGCTCGCCGAGACCATCACCGATTCCGTGACCGCGCCGACTTCAAGAGCGATGTCAAGCTCCAGGTTCTGGCCCTGTAGATGCTCCATAATAATGTCACCCCTTAACTGCAACGAAACTCTGTCACCCCATTTCAAAATGGAAGGGTGATCGAATTGACAGCAAACGAACTGAAACGAGTAAAGGTAGTGGAAAACGCGGTGACGGGAAAAATCACAGTG
>CAMDED010000079.1 GCA_945893365.1 Candidatus Sulfopaludibacter sp. SbA3
CGACTTGCATGTGTTAAGCGCGCCGCCAGCGTTGATTCTGAGCCGGGATCAAACTCTCGTTTGAATTTGTGAGAATTATCGCTCCGGTTATAACTCAGAGTTCTGACGAAGTAAATATTTGCGTCCAACCAGATTTTCAAAGATCTGCCTGCCTCGGCGGAATATCTTGCGAAGTCCCGCGAAACAGAGGCCTCGAAACTTGTGGGCGACGGAAACGCCTTCTGGCCGTTCACGCGTCGCGCTGAATTTCAAGAATTTTGCACTGCTAAGGAAGGCCGTTTGCCGCCCGCTACGTTCTCTCTTCGCGAGAGGGGCTCGTTGCGAGTTTTGTTACCATCCTACTTCTACTTCTTTCGCTGCTTCAACCTTACCACCTTCGAGAGGCTTTGGCAAGCACCTCGTTTTCACGGCGGTGCCTTTTTATGCCCCTTGGCGGACTTGGTTCTTTCGGCGACTCACTCAGAATATCAAAGAGCACGCGGGAACGCAAGAGTTTTTTTACATTTTTCTTGCGCGTCCTCCAACACCCCCCGACGCCGCTACAATAGGGGCATGTTCCGTGGAGCTTGTTTTGCCTTCCTTGTCTCGGCGGTTTCCGCGCAGACCCCTTTATTGACGGGCTCCGCGGTGGCGCAAGCCATTCGCGCGTCATCGCTCGATCCAGCGGAGTGCTATCGCGTTCGGGATCTGGCGTTTTCCCGCGGGGGGATCCGCTTTTACCTCACCGATGGCTTCCTGATTTTTGGGAAGCCGATCGCCGGCCATGTGGCCACGGCGGTTTTCGTGGCCGAAGTGGAAGGCGGCGATGCGGAGCTGCTCCTGTTGCCGCGCGATACCAGCGAGCGGCGATCCTTGGCCTTGTACACCGGCGAGCCCAATCTCAGCGAGCATTTTTCAGCCGCGGTTCTGATCTTTACCGATGCAACCGCCCTCGAACTTCGCCGATCGCTCACGGACAAGAGCCCGGAGATGGGTTCCGTGCTGGCCGATACCTGGAATTCCGTCGCCCGCAACCTCGCCGAAAGCTTTGCCACGCGGATTACGCTCGATTTCCTGTCCGAGCCGCCGGTCGCCGGCGTTTTCTTCGCCGCCATCAAAGGCAACCGCCTGGGGAATTTCGATGTCGTCTTCGATCCCCGGAATCAGGAACAGGTGCTGATCGGCCAGACTACTTTTCGCGACGATAGGGCGTTCTTCGACACCTGGACCAGCTTTAGCACGCCACCTCAAAACGACGCTCCCGGGCAGGTCTCCGAGGCATCGGTTAGCAGCTACACGATAAACGCCCTTCTCGACGAATACCTCCATCTGAAAGTCGTAACGAGAATGAAGGTGACGCCGGCCGTTGCCACTCGCGTGCTCCCTTTTGACATTTCGCGCCAGATGCGGATCACCGCGGCCCGCGTCGATGGAGCCACGGCCGGCGTCTTTCAGCGCGAGTCTCTCCGGTCCGGCCTTTTCCGCAATACCGGCAACGAAACCTTCCTGATTGTGGCCGCCGGACTCCTGGCCGCGGGCAAGGAGGTCGAAGTGGAGATTCAGCATGAAGGCAACGTGGTGCTCGACGCCGGAAATAACGTGTACTATGTGGCCGCGCGCGCCAGTTGGTATCCGAGCCGCGGCCAGCAGTTTGCCCGTTTCGACCTGACCTTCAACTACTCGAAGGAACTCGACCTGGTCTCGACCGGGCAGATCGTCGAGGACCGGACCGAGGGCGAACGCCGCATCACCCGCCGCCGGACCGAGGTCCCCGTGCGCCTCGCCGGATTCAACCTTGGCGTCTATCGGCGCACGAAGATCACGCGCGCGGGCACCGTGATCGAGATCTGCGCCAACCGCCGGGCGGAGCGCGCCCTTCAACCGCCCGCGCCGCCCCTCATGACTCAGCCCTCCTCCCCATTTCCGCGCCGCCGTGGCGAACCTGTCAGCCTCTCGAACGAAA
The DNA here is from genome assembly GCA_945893365.1 of Candidatus Sulfopaludibacter sp. SbA3. Taxonomy (GTDB): domain Bacteria; phylum Acidobacteriota; class Terriglobia; order Bryobacterales; family Bryobacteraceae; genus SYKU01. The sequence goes on from CAMDED010000079.1 coordinate 1,943, forward strand.
TCGTCCGTCAACCCGATCCCACCGCGCACCTCGAACCGTTCGCCGAAGACATTGCTTCCGCCCTCGATTTCATGTCGGCGCGATTCGGGCCGCCGCCGCTTCGCACACTCACGGTCTCCCCCGTCCCCGGCGCCTTCGGCCAAGGCTTTCCGGGAATGATCTATCTGTCCACTCTCTCCTATTTCGCTCCGAACGACGCCTCCCTTCGAGGCCTCAGCGAGCGGCAGCAAGTGTTCTTCAGGGAGATCCTGCACGCGCACGAAATCGCCCATCAATGGTGGGGTAATCTCGTCACCTCCGGCGGCTATCGCGATGAGTGGCTCATGGAAGCCCTGGCCCAATATTCCGCCCTCCTGCATCTTGAGAAGCGAAAAGGTGCGAAGCCGGTAGAACAGGTCCTCGATCAGTACCGCGGCGATCTCCTCGCGAAGACCGAACGCGGCGACACCATCGAATCCACCGGCCCGATCGTGCTGGGGGCGCGCCTCAACAGTTCCCAAACCCAGGCCGCGTGGCGCGTAATCACCTACGAGAAGGGTTCCTGGATCATCCACATGCTTCGCCGCCGCCTGGGGGACGCCAGGTTCCTGGCGATGCTATCCGAATTGCGAAAGACCTTCGAAGGCAAGCGCCTCACGACGGAGTCGTTCCGAACCTTCGCTGCCGGCTTCCTGCCTCCCCAGTCGCCCGATCCGAAGCTTGAGGCCTTCTTCGAACAATGGGTCTACGGCACCGGCATTCCAACTTTGAAGATGACCTATTCGATCAAAGGTCTGAAAGTCACCGGAACCCTTGTGCAGTCCGATGTAGCCGAAGACTTCTCGGTCCGCGTCCCGATCGAGATTCAATATGGGCGCGGCCACCCGCCATCCACGCATTGGGTGGGTACTTCCAACGAGCCCGCGCCTTTTTCCTTTACGCTGCGGCGCATGCCCGTCAAGGTTGTATTGGACCCGGCACAAGGTATCCTCGCCGTGAGAAAATAGCGGACTTCCATGGACACCGAACTTTCCACCCGCTACACGCGGCGCGCTCTGCTTAAAATTCTGGGGGCGGGAATCGCGCAATCCGCCCAGCGCACTCCCTCAGCCCCGGCGAACATTATCTTCATCATGTCCGACGATCACGCCGCGCACGCGATTTCCGCCTACGGAAGCAAAATCAACAGGACTCCGAACATCGACCGCATCGCGCAGGGCGGAATGCGCATGCTGAACTGCTTCTGCACCAACTCCATTTGCACGCCCAGCCGCGGCGCGATCATGACCGGACAGTACAGCCACATCAGCGGCGTCAAAACCCTGGCCGACGGACTCGACGGCGCGCGTCCCAACCTCGCGAAGTATATGCGGGCGGCGGGCTATCAAACCGCCATGATCGGCAAATGGCATCTCAAGAACGATCCCACCGGGTTCGACTACTGGAACATCCTGCCCGGCCAGGGTCTCTATCACAATCCCGAGTTCATCGAGATGGGCCGCCGCAAGAAGCACACCGGCTATTGCACCGATCTCATCGCGGACTTCAGTCTCGACTGGCTGCGCCGCCGGGATCCGTCCAAACCCTTCTTCCTGATGTGTCATCACAAGGCGCCCCACCGTCCCTGGCAACCCGGCCCTAAGCACGCGAACCTGTACGAGGGCGTCGATATTCCCGAGCCGGACAATCTTTACGACGATTACAAGAACCGCTCCCATGCTGCCGCGAACACGAAGATGCGAGTGGGCGACGACAACAACGCGGTCGACCTGAAGGTGGTGCGCCCGGTGGGGCTCGAAGGCCGCGAGCTCCGCAAATGGGCCTACCAGCGTTACATCAAGGACTACCTGCGCTGCGTCGCCTCGGTCGACGATAACGTGGGCCGCGTCCTCGACTATCTGGATGCCGAAAGGCTATCGGACAACACGCTCGTAGTCTATACCTCGGACCAGGGCTTCTTCCTCGGCGACCACGGTTACTACGACAAGCGCTTCATGTACGAGGAGTCTCTTCGCATGCCGTTCCTCGCGCGCCTGCCGGGCCGCGTCGCGCCGGGATCCATCAACAAGGACATTGTCCTGAACATCGACTTCGCGCCAACCTTTCTCGATCTCGCCGGACAGCGAACTCCCGTCGAAATGCAGGGCCGAAGTTTCCGTTCCATCCTCAACGGCAGGACGCCGCGCGACTGGCGGACCTCGATGTACTACCGCTACTGGATGCACCTCGCGGATCACCACGTTCCCGCGCACTACGGCGTCCGCACGAGCCGCTACAAGCTGATCTATTTTTACGGGAAAGCCCTCGGATCGGCGGGCGCGATCGACAAGGACACCCAGCCGGAGTGGGAATTGTTCGACCTCGAAAAGGACCCGCGGGAGATGAACAACGTCTACGCGGACCCGGCCTACCGAACCGTGGTCAAGAAGTTGAAAGCGACGCTCGAAAAACATCGCCGCGCCTACGGGGATTCTTGAGGCCGATGTAGGACAGGCCTCCCGGCCTGTCAGGGCCTCGTCAGAGGCCCCTGCACTTCAATGTCCCGTGGAGCAGGCGCTTCCGCCTGCTGGGAAGACCGGTTTACGGCGCGGTAATCTGCCGTTCCTTATCGAGCGTCTGCTTCCTCGCTTCGTCCCTCGCCGCCATCGCTTCGTATTTCGCCCGCGCCCGAGCCGCTTCCGTCCCCCGCCCCAGCCGTTCGTACGCTCGCGAAAGCTGGAAGTGCAGACTGCCGTCGTCGTCGAGCGGTAGCGCGATCTTCAAATGTTCCACCGCGTCGGCGTGACGATTCACGCGCACATAAGCGCGAGCGAGCGAAGCGTGCGGCTCGAGCCGCGCCGGAGTTCTTTTCACGGCCGCCTCCAGGTGTGGAATCGCCTTCTCGGGCTGCTGCAATTGCAACAGCGTGTCGCCGAGCTCGAAACTGAGGTTCAGCTTTTCGAGCAGCGGCTGCGCCGCTTCGTAGTCGCGATTGAGCCACAGCGAGCGCGCGAACTCTTCCCCCAGACGGCGGTTCGCCGGCTCGAGTTCGAAGGCCCTGCCGAACTCTTCCGCCGATTCCCGATGGCGCTTCTGAATACGAAGGGCGTAGCCCATCAACTCGTGTATCTCCGCCGTAGGCGGCAGCGCCGTCAGGCGGGCGAATGCGTCCAGCGCCAGACCGCTATAGCGGGTCGCCTGCAAGTACGCATTCGGCGGCTTGCCCGGCTTCGATTCTCTCTCCTTCGCATCCTCGACCGCCGCCCAATCGGAGTGCCCGGTCTTTCTGTAGATCTCCGCGATCGCGGCATGCGCACCCTCCATGGAAGGCGCAGCCTCCAGTGCCTTCCTATAAAGGTAGAATGCCGTGCGGTATTGGCCCTGCTCCGCTTTCGATTGCCCGAGCAGCGAGTACCAGTAAGGCGAGTTCTGCGTCGCCTTCTCCAACGTTTCGAAGGCGAGCCGGGAGAGCGCCAGGTAGCTGAGACCCAGCCCTTGCCACGCCTTCGCATGCTTGGGATCAAGTCCGGTCAGCTTGCGGAAATGCGATGCGGCCTCCTCGGCCCGGCCAACGGCGAGCAGAGCGTCGCCGAGTTCAAACAGGACGATCCTGTCGGATGCATCCGCCTTGAGCGCCCGTGTCAGAGGTTCGATCGCCTTCGCCGGCTCGCCTAGTTTCAAGTGCGCGAGGCCAAGAAAAATCAGCGCCGGTTTGGAATTGGGATCCAACTTCAGCGCGGCCCGCAACGGCGCGAGTGCTTCCTTGTGCCTTCCCGCTGAGTGCAGAGCCAACCCCAGATTCGCCAGCAGACCGGCATTGCCGGGAAGTGCCAGATTGAGCTGCCGGTAGAGACCAGCCGCCTCTTCAAATCGGCCTAAGGACATTGCCTGGGCCGCCCTTTCGGACTTTCGCCCAAGGTCCTCCTGTTGGGCGAACATCAGTCCGCCCAACAGAAGACCAAACGCGAGACGCCCGCTAGAAATCAATCTTGAGTCCGAGTTGTATGTTACGCGAACCGTAATTGGTAACGCCGCTGACCGTGCCGTAACTCCCGCTCGATATATTCGTGTCCGCACGCCCGAACTGCGGGTGATTCAGCGCGTTGAAAAACTCCGCGCGCAGTTGAGCCCTCAGGAGCTCTTTGTAGCGGAAGTGCTTCTGGATGGACAGGTCGGCATTTTTCGTCGCGCCAAAACGAATATTCGGAACCCACCGCGAGAGATTTCCCACCGTAAACGGGGCTGGAGCCGTTGTAGCCGCCTTGTTAAACCACAGATCCGGCCCCTGGTTCGGCACTTTGAGATCCTGCCGATTCGCCACGTTCGGACGCTGCAAACCGAAGCCGTACGTGCTAATGCTGCTGGGCGCGGTGAACTGAAGCGGCAGCCCGTCGGCCAGATTGACGATTCCCGAGACCTGCCACCCTCCGAGCACCGCATCCGCCACCGAGTTCATGCCGGAACCGAATTTCTTCCCTTTACCCACCGGCAATTGATAGACAAACGCGTTGACGAAGCTTCGAGGCACATCGTGCCCGCTGATCGACCGCTCGATAGCGAGGTCCTGATAGTTGCGGAATCCTTCGGCCAGTTCCCAACCCTGCGTTTCGCTCGTGTTGTCGATCGCCTTCGACCACTGGAAGCTCGAAATCAGATTGAGACCGCTCGAGAAGTGTTTGGTCACTTTGGCCACAAGCGCGTTGTACCCCGCAGTGGCGCCGGGTGTGTCCGCCGAGAGGTTGACACTGTCGAATTGCGGGTAGGGCCGGAGCAGCCGATGGCGTGGAACCGTGGCTCCCGCAAGCACACCCGAAGTGATGACGCCGAAAAACGGATTGCTCACCTGATCGTTCAACGCGGCGCCTTGGCTTAGCAGATTCGCCGGCAACTGGTTCACGTTCATCGCCGTCCCGAGCAGCAGCTTGCGGCTCTGATTCCCCGCGTAGCCGAGTTCGATGACCGTTCCGCGGTCAATCTCATACTGGAAGTCGATGCTGTAGTTCTGAACGTACCCGGAGGGATGCGGGCGCTGAAACGCGTTGATGCTTTGTCCCAGAAGCGTCTGTAACCCCTGCGAATTGGCGATCGGCGCGATCAGGCCGCCCGGGAACGGATTGCTGACCTTGTCTTGGGGATTGATTCCGTCGCCGCCGCGTGTGCTAACCCATGTGGTGGACGTCGAGTAGCCGTCCGTTCCGCCCGTCCCGCCGCCCACGACCTGGAGATAGTAAATACCATATCCCGCGCGGACCACAAGCTTGTCGTTGAGCTTGTAAGAGAGCCCCACGCGCGGCGCAAAATCGCGGTTGTCCGCCGTCCACTGGCCTCGGTCGCCGTCGGTGACAAACGCCAGACCGCCTTTGAGCGGAAGGCCCACCCGCTGGCCAACCGGGTTGGTTGCCGTGAAGTCGAAATAGTTGAAGCGGTTGAAACGCTCGGTGCGCGGCTTCTGGACCTCATATCGCAAGCCGAAATTCAACGTTAGCCGCTTGTTGAATCGCCAGGAATCCTGGGCATATACCGCGTAGTACATTTGGTTTGTCGCGAGTTGCGGACGCAGCGGAGCGCTGCCGCCCGATCCGGTGCCCAGCAGCAGCGAAGCCAGGCTATTGCCCGAAGTGGTGCTGTTCGGCGCCGCCAGCGGACCCGATGTCAATCCGCGGTTGAAGTTGAAATCGGCTGACCGCAGATCGGTGGAATTCAGCTTCGCCGATTCCGCCATGAAGCCGAACTTGATGCTGTGGGCGCCGCGCTCTTTGGTCACGTTCGACTGAAAATTGTTCGTCTCGCGCGGGAAATTCAGAAAGCGGGAGTTCCCAAGCGTGGCGTATCCGTCAAGGATGAACTGCGGAATCGTCGCGGCCTGGAATGTGTTCGCAACGGCCTGCGAATAACCGATCGCCGTGGCGTTGAGGCCCTTACTCGGCGAATCCTGCTCCTCGCGCCAGCGCCCGGCGCCCACCAGGAAATTGATGACCAGCGTTGGACTCGGAATGAACGTGTTTCCGATCGTCACGTGATGACGCGGGTTCTGATCGCTGAAATTGCTGTCCACGTTGTTGCCGAAGAACACCGGAGCGACGTTGACCTGCCACGCTTTCGAGACGCGCGTGTAGAAGGTGTGCTTCTCGCTGTGCGCCCAGTCGATTCGGGCGTCGAACCGGTCGTTGGTGGTAACGGTCTTTCCGGTTGCCGAAAAGTTTCGCGCGAACGTGCCTGGGTCGCCGGGACTGGTCGGCCTGGGGAACAGCGACAGCACTTTCGCTCCAATGGGGTCCCACATCGCTTGCGGAATACGGTTGTCGGGAAACGGGTCGCGGATCGATCCGGTTCCATTCGGATTCGGGCGCGTCGAAAAGGGATTGAAGATCGGCGACGGAGTGAGATTCGAATTGAACGTCTGCGAGAAATCGCCCGCGCGCTGCAGTTCCGTCGGAACGTTGGAAATATTCGTGCCCGGGACGCCCAGCCGCACGCCCTCGTAACCGCCGAAGAAGTAGAGGCGCTTGCTTTTTAGAATGGGTCCGCCAAGATTTCCGCCGAACTGATTGCGCTGGAACGAGGTCCTCGGGCGGCCGACCTTATTGTTCGCCCAGGCATTGGCGTCCAGATGATCGTTGCGCAAGAAATCGAATGCGGTGCCATGAAACTGATTGGAGCCGCCCTTGCTGACGACGCTGACCACGCCGCCGCCGGACTTGCCGAACTGCGCTTCATAGGAATTCCGCACCACCTGCACTTCCTGGACGGAATCGACGGACGGCGCGATGATGAGCGCGCTCCAATCGCCCGTGGTGGCCGGCACGCCGTCGAGCAGAATGAGACCGCTCTCGTCGCGTCCGCCGTTCATGGCGAATCGATTGTGATTCTGATCCTGCGTCGCCTGCGACACCCCGGTGCGTACCGCAACCACGCCCGCGGTCGAATGGACCAGCGCGAACGGGTTGCGCATGTTGAGCGGCAGATCGGCCACCATCTGCTTGTCGAGCGTGACCGACTGGTTCGCCGTCTGAGAATCGAGCTGCACGACGGATTCCGAGATCTCGACCGTCTGCGTCACTTCGCCGATCTGCATCGGCACGTTCAACTCGCCGGACTGATTCGCAACCAGCGTGATGCCGCGTTGCGAAAACAGCTTGAATCCTCTGGCTTCCGCGGTGAGCTCATAGGCGCCGGGCAGCAGTTGCGAGAATGTGAATCGGCCTTCCTGGCCGGTGACGGACTGGCGTGTCTCGTTTGTTGCCGTATTTTTCACTTTGACTATCACGCCCGGCATCACGGCCCCGTTGGGGTCGCTGACAAGGCCCGTGAGATTGGACGTGAAGGCCTGGCCGAAAATGCATGGCGCGGCCATCGCAAAGAGCAGCGCGAACAGGGCTGCGGGGACTGGGAATCGTCTCATTGAATTACCTCATGGAGCTTTAAGCTCAAGACCTGAAACTGAAAACTATGCTCAGGATTCTATCAGAAGGCGGCGTTCTGCGTTGCGGGTTTCGCGGCAAAGGGATATGGGTCTGGCAACCCGGGTTTTCGTCGTGCCGCCCCAGACACAAGGGCCACGCCTTCGGCGCTGGCGGCCGCCTCGCTCGCTACCCCATCCCCAACTCTGTCATTTTTTGATAGAGCAAGCGCCGTTGGATTCCCAGAATTCGCGCTGCTTCTGTTTTGTTTCCGTCCGCCTCTCGCAACGCGGAACGCACCAGTTCCGCTTCCACGCGCCTGAGGACCTGCCAGTATCCATCTCGAAAAGGGACGCCCGCTTCCCACCTGCCATGCGCAACGGCCGCTGGAATCACGGGGTACGCAATCGCTTCCGGCGTAATCAGCCCGCCAGGCGCGAGGACTACGGCGCGCGTAATCACGTTCTCGAGCTCCCGGACATTCCCTGGCCAGTCGTGCTGCATGATCCGTTCAAGCGCGTCCTGTCGAATCGAGACGGGCTTCTCCGAACGGCTGAGGAAACGCTGAATCAGGAGCGGGATGTCCTCGCGGCGGTTGCGCAGCGGCGGCAAGCTGATCCCCACCACGTTCAAGCGATAGAACAGATCCTCGCGGAAACGCCCCTCGGGCACCGCCGCGTTCAGGTCGCGCGCAGTGGCGGCGACCAGACGAAAGTCCACGGCGATAGGTCCGGTCCCTCCGAGCCGCTCAACGGTTCGCTCTTGAATCGCGCGCAGGAGTTTCGCTTGCAGCCCGAGCGGCAGATCTCCAACTTCATCCAGAAACAGCGTTCCGCCCTGCGCCTGCTCAAACCGTCCGATGCGCCGCGACACGGCGTTGGTAAAGGCCCCCTTCTCGTGGCCGAACAATTCGGTCTCCAGCAGATGTTCGGGAATCGCCGCGCAATTCACTTTGATGAGGGGCATGTTCCGGCGCGCGCTGAACTCGTGGATCGCGTTGGCTACCAGTTCTTTTCCCGTGCCGGATTCCCCCGTCACAAGCACGGTCGCCGCCGAGTCCGCTACGCGGCCGATTACCTTGTACACCTCCTGCATCGCCGGACTATGACCCACCATGCCTGGAATCGCCGCTTCCGGAGTAGCCGGTCCCCGAAGCGCGCGGACCTCACGCTCCAGCTGCCGGTACTCCAGAGCCCTTTGAATCAGGAGCAGCAGGTGTTCGTCATGGATCGGCTTCGAAAGATAATCGAACGCCCCGAACTGCGTCGCCCGAATGGCGTTGGCGCTTGAAGTCTCAGCCGTCATGATGATGACCGCCGCGCCGGAATGGCCGGCGCGCAGACGCTGCAGAATCGTGATTCCATCGACATCGGGAAGACGGATGTCGAGCAGAACCAGATCCGGCTCCTCGTTCAGCGCAATCCGCAGGCCCGCTTCACCCGTGGCGGCTTCGAGTACCGAGTATCCTTCGTCCTCGAGAATGAGCTTGAGCGCGCGCAGCGCCGTGCGCTCATCCTCCACGATCAGGATTCGATGCGACTTCTTCATGCGGGACGTTCGGCGGGAACCGAGACCGTGAACACCGCCCCTCGATCCCCTTTGCCAACCTCGATCGTTCCTCCCATCTTTTCGAGCAGGGTCCTTGTCACCGCCAATCCTAGTCCCGTGCCGCCGGGCTTAGTGGTGTAGAAGGCTTCAAAAACCCGCTCTCGCTGTTCCGCCGTCAGGCCCGGTCCGCTGTCCTCAACCCGGATTGCCAAACGCCGCGGCTGCCGCTCCACCGTCAGGTCGACGCGGCCCCGGCCGGAAACGTCGATCGCGTTCAACAGTACGTTCATCAGCGCTTGTTGCAAGTAGTCGCCATCCACGAAAGCATGGCAGTCCAGGGGCGAATGGACCTGTAAGTGGACCCGGCGCTCCTGGGCGTGCGGCCGAACCAGAGCCAGCGTCCGGTCGAGAATCGGTTGCATCTCTTGTTCCCGTACCTTCCCCGGCTCGTCGTCCCGAAATACGAGCAGACTCCGTAAGAGAGCGTCCAGGCGGTCGATCTCGCCGGTGATGAGGTTCACTTCCTCGGCCGGCGACTCTCCCTGCAAACGTCTCGCCAACAAGCGGACGGTCAGGCGAAGGCTGTTCAGCGGATTCTTGATCTCGTGGGCAATGCCGGCGACCACCCGGCCCATCACCCGCAGCCGGTCCTCGCGGCGCAGGTCGCGCTCCAGGGACTCACGGCTTTCGGCCATGGTGTTGATGGCTTGAACAATCGGCCTGAGCTCATGGTTCTGGTCCGGCAGCCGGTAGCTGGCTTCTGTTTCGAGGCGCGCCAGACCGCTCTGGATCTGAGCGAACCCGCGCTGCAGATTGAAGCTGAGCGTCAACACAGCGCACGTCGTGATCAGTGCAATCACCATCACCGCGATAAGCAGCAACCGCTTGGTCACTTCGCTCGCGTCGCTGAAATTGAGCATGCGCCTCAGACACCAGGCGGCGGGCTTGCCCTGGGCGCCCGCAATCGCCGCGATCAGGACCAGGTCGTTCCCGTCCTGCCGGGAGCGATGCGCGATATGGCCGCTTTGCCGGCTCTCGGCCAAGGCAATCATGATCTCGGTGTTCTCAACCGCCGGTTGCCGCAGGGTGCTGCCAGGTTCCGTGTAAGTGGGAAAACTGTGGCCCACTACCTGATCGCCCCAGAGATAACCGCCTTCAATGTCCGCGTGCGATCGGAGAACCTCGTACGAAACCGGCTTCAGCAATTGATCGAGTTCGTCCGCCTCTGAAGGCAGCGCCCTCTTCAATTCAGCCGCTTGGAGCAATTCATTGACGGCGTTTTTCAAATTCCGGTTGGCGTCGCCGATCACCACCGTTCGAAGGTTCCGCGTGAGATCGAAGACGAGGATGCCCGTCAAGCAAAGCGACACCAGGGCCGTCCAGAGAAGCCAAGTCTGCAATCTTTGAGCCGCGACGATTCTTGGGAACCACATGCTGTCCGTACGCTTTCCGTACAACCAGTGTACGCATTCCTCTCAAGCTGGCGCGGAAGCCGCTTGCCGCTGAACGAATGCCTAAGCCGGCGATGCGGCCCCTCCCGTGCTCATGCCATGCGGTCCTCATGACTCGTCTGCTCTTCGCCATCCTGACTATGCTGCTGGCTTCGACGCTCGCGCGCGCCCAAAGCGGCCTCACACTCGATCGGGTGATGGAAGAAGCGCTGTCGCGCAACCTTCGCCTGCTGGCGGAGCGCCTGAACCTCAATATCGCCGACGCCCGCATTGTGCAGGCGCGCCTTCGGCCGAATCCGGTGCTCAGCCTGGGCGCGAACTATTTGGATGTTCTTGGATCGGGCTTCAATCCCGCAACCAGCGCCGCCGGTCCCTCGGAGGTGAACGCGCGCGTGGACTACGTGTTCGAGCGCGGCCGGAAGCGGCAGGAACGCGTGGCGGTCGCCGAAGCCTACAAGGCGGTATCGCAACTCGAACTGATGAACTCCACCCGGATGCTCGTTCTGGATGTGCAGAGCGCCTTCACGGATCTCCTGCTGGCGAAAGAGAACGCCGCTCTCGCGCGCGCCAGCCTCGATGCCTTCAACCTGATTGTTGCCGTGAACAAAACCCGCGTCGATGCCGGCGACCTCGCACGCGTCGAGCTCGTGCGGTCCGAGGTCGCGCAACTCCAGTTTGCCAATCAGGTGCGGCAGGCCGAGTCTCGCGTGAGGCTCGCACGGAACCGGCTCCAGGCGATCATGGGCCGGCTCGTATTCGACCCTTCCTTCGATGTGACCGGAGAACTGCGCCGCGATCCGCTCCCGGCGGCGAAAGCGGAAGTGGCGAAACTGGCTCTTGCCGCGCGTCCCGATCTGGACGCGCTTCGCCGGGACCAGGCGCGTTCGCAAGCCGACTTGCGCCTTCAACTCGCTCAGGGCAAGGTCGACTACACGCTAGGGGCGGGGGTGAATCGGCAGGGCGTTCCAGGCCTCGCCAGCGGCAACTCGGCGGGTATCTTCTTTTCCATGCCCTTGCCTGTCTACAACAGGAACCAGGGTGAGATCGAACGCGCGCGGCGCGAGCAGCAGCAGATCCAGGCCCGCATTCGCAGTCTTGAACAGGAGATCGAGGCTGAAGTGGAAAATGCCTACGAGCGGTTTGAAACCGCCGGGCAACTACTCGAAAAGATTGAAATCGATCTTCTCGGCCGCGCCCGGCGCGTGCAGGAGGTCACCGGCTTTTCGTACCGCCGCGGCGAGGCTACGTTCGTCGAGCTCCTCGACGCGCAACGCACCTATAACGAGACGATGCAAGCCTATAACGAAGCGCGCGCCGAGTACGGTCGCGCGCTCTTCCTGATCGACGCGATTGCGGGAAAGGGGTATTCCAGGTGAACCACGCGATCCTCGCCGTCTTTTTGACCATCTCTATCGGCTGTGGAAGGCCGCCTGAATCCGCGCCCGCGCCGAAGATGGAAACGTCTCCTGCGGCGGCCGGAGGAGATCGCATTGAAATCCCTCCGGATTCTCCCAAGCTCAAACAGATACAGGTAGCCGAAGTGAAAATCGCCTTGATGCCGACGGACGAGTTCACGGTGCCCGCCAAAGTGGAATTGAACCCGAATCATGTCTCTAGAGTGCTGCTGCCCGTGGCTGGACGCGTAACGGAGGTGATGGTCCGGTTTGGCGATGCGGTTCGGCGCAACGATCCGCTTCTTTCGGTCGAAAGTCCCGAGGCCGACGCGGCGGCTTCATCGGCTATGCGGGCGGAGGCCCAAGTGACCGAGTCCAACACCGCTCTGCACAAGGCTCAAGTAGACCTCGACCGCGTGACGGATCTTTTCAAAGGCGACGCAATCGCGAAGAAAGAAGTGGTGGCGGCCGAGACCGCTCTCGCCCAGGCCCGGACGGCTCTGAGGCAGTCGCAGATAGCCCAGTTGCAGGCGGCGGCTCGTCTCGAAGTTCTCGGCTTGAAGCCGGGGTCGTTCCGCCAACGGATCGTGGTGCGCGCGCCGCTCTCGGGCAAGATCACGGAGATGAACGTGGTGACCGGCGAATATCGCAACGACCTGAGTGCGCCGTTCATGACCATCGCGGATCTCAGCAGCGTCTGGATTTCCGCCGAAGTTCCCGAGTCCGCCATCCGGCTGGTGAAGGTGGGAGAGATCCTCGATGTCACACTTTCCGCATATCCCGGGGAGACCTTGCGCGGTCGCGTTACACGCATGGCCGATTCCGTCGACCCGCAGACCAGAACCCTAAAGGTCTGGGCCGAGTTGAGCAACGCCGGAGGACGATTGCGCCCGGAGATGTTCGGCGAAGTGCGCCACATCGAGTCCTATCGTCAGGTTCCGGTGGTTCCGGCGCGATCAGTAATTCAGACGCAAGGCAAAGCCGTGGTTTACCGGGAAACCGGTCCGGGCCGCTTCGAACAGATCGCTGTGGAAACCGGAAAGCGATCGGGAGATCTCGTTCCCATTACCAGCGGACTGAGTGCGCGCGACCGCGTCGTCGTGGATGGCGCGATGCTGCTGAGGGGCTATTAAGCCATGGACGCTCCGGCCAAGATGATGTTGATCTTCCTGGATGAAACGGATAGATGGGGAGAGTCGCGCGCGCCGCTGTATGAGGCGATCGTCGAAACGCTCTTTCAATCCGGCATTGCCGGCGCCACGGTCCACAACGGCATCATGGGCTTCGGAGCCAACCTTTACCTTCATCGTAAGCGTCTGTTCGGCGTAACGGACGAAAGACCGGTCACGATCACGGTCATCGACAGCGAAACGAAACTCCGGGCTGTCCTGCCAAGGCTCCGGACGATGGTCCAGGAGGGCTTGATCTTCCTGGTGGATGGGGAGGTGCTCCATCTCGGACTCCGCGGAGCGAACCGCGCATGATCGCGCGGCTTCTCCGCCTGGCGCTCGATCAGCGCTTCCTCGCGTTGGCGGCCGCCGCCGCGCTCGTCGTCTTCGGAGCATGGTCGTTCACGCAGCTCAAGATTGAAGCCTATCCCGATATCTCGGACACCACGGTCGAGGTGATCACGGTAGTACCCGGCCTCGCGGCCGAAGAGGTCGAGCAGCAGGTCACAATCCCGATCGAGCGCGCCCTCAATAGCGTTCCAAACGTCATTGCCCGCCGCTCAAGGACGATCTTCGGCCTCGCTTCGAACGAACTCACTTTTGAATATGGGACGAATGACTACTTCGCACGGCAGGTCGTGATCGAGAAACTGCGTGAGGCCCAACTGCCGGAGGGGTTGACGCCGACGCTTGGCCCCATGGCCACGCCCATCGGAGAGCTATTCCGCTACAGCCTGGAAGGCGGGGGCCTCGACTCGCGCCAGCTTCGTGAATTGCAGGATTGGGTCGTGTACCCACGGCTGTTGCAGGCTGGCGGCGTAGCCGATGTCGTACCGTTCGGCGGGCTGGTGAAGCAGTATCAGATCCGGATCGATCCCCTTGCCCTCGAAAAGTACAAGCTCTCGCTGAGCGGCCTGGCCAAGGCCGTCGAAGAGAGCAACCAGAACGCCGGCGGCGCGCTGCTCGACAACCGGGAACAATCGCTCGCCGTTCGTGGCGTGGGTTTGCTGAAGTCCATCCCGGACATTGAAAACAGCGTCGTTTTCGAGAACAAAGGCGTTCCCGTCTTTGTAAAGGATCTTGGCAAGGTCTCCCTCGGCTCGGCGCCCCCCACCGGGATCTTCGGCCTGCAGGAATACACCGGCGGCGTCGAGGGAATCGTCCTGATGCGCCGTGGGCAAAATCCCAGTGAAGTGCTGGCGAGGGTCCATGAAGCGGTGGATGAGCTGAACGCCTCTCTCCCTTCGGGAGTGAAGTTGAACGTCATCTACGACCGCACCGAACTGGTTAACAATACGCTCTCCACCGTCGCCAAGACGCTTCTCGAAGGGTTGTTGATCGTCGTCTTCGTTCTGCTCTTGTTTCTCGGCAGCTTCCGGGCCGCGCTGTTGACGGCGATCACCATTCCGCTCGCCTTGCTGTTTGCTTTCGCCTGCATGTATCTCACGGGAATTCCGGCAAACCTTCTCAGCCTCGGCGCTCTCGATTTCGGCATCATTGTCGACGGCTCGCTCATCATGGTGGAACGCGTCCTGCACACTTTTCACGAACGCAACCCGTCCGGCACGGACAGCGTTTTCAAAGCCGTTCGCGATGCCGCCCTCAGCGTGGAATCACCGCTGTTCTTCTCGCTCATCATCATCATTTCGGCCTACGTGCCGCTTTTCACGCTGGAGCGTGTGGAGCGCCGCCTGTTTACTCCGATGGCGTTCACCGTCTGCTATGCGCTGCTGGGCGCGATGCTGATAGCTCTCACGCTGATCCCCGTGCTGGCCACCTTCCTGTTCCGCGGGGGCGCGAAGCACTGGGAGAATCCCGCCCTCCTTTGGCTAAGCCGCGTCTATGGCCGGGTCCTCGAGTCGGGGCTCCGCCGGGCTTGGATCGTCGTGGGTATCGCGGGCGCTGTCGTGGTGGCTTCGTTTCTCTTGGCCGGATCGCTCGGCAGCGAGTTCCTGCCGACTCTGGACGAGGGCACGATCTGGATTCGTTCCAACCTGCCGCCGGGAACTTCGCTGGAGAAAACGGCGCGAGTCGCCGAACAAATGCGCGCCACGCTCCGGAAGTTTCCGGAGGTCCGCGCCGTGGGATCGCAATCGGGCCGCAACGACGCGGGCACCGATCCCTTCGGTCCGAACCGCATTGAACTACTCGTAACCTTGCAGCCCTATGATCAGTGGCCCGCCGGACGGACCAAGGCCGGCCTGGTTAATGATCTCTCGAAGCTCATGCCGGAGGTCATTCCAGGAGCCACGTTCAACGTCACGCAACCGATCATCGATACCGTGACCGAAGTCGTCACAGGCTCGTCGGCCGACCTGGCCGTTATTCTCGTCGGCGCGGACCTGGGAGTGTTGCGGCGGAAAGCCGAGGAGACGTTGTCGGTTATTCGCGCGATCCCGGGCGCGGCCGATACCGCGATTGAACAGGAGGGTGTGCAGCCCCAGTTGACCATCCAATTGGACCGCGAGAAGATGGCGCGCTTCGGCGTGCGCGTGCGCGATGTTCAGGATCTGATTGAGTTGGCGATCGGCGGCCGTGTTGTCTCCAACCTTTTCGAAGGCGAGCGGCGATTCGATATCTCCGTGCGCTTCTCCCCCGGCGCCCGCGCCGATGCCGGCGTCATTGGCGCGATGCTCGTTCCGACGCCGGCCGGTGCGCGAATCCCCCTGTCCCAAATGGCCGAAATCGAAGTCGTGAACGGGCAAAACGTCATCGCAAGGCGCGAGAACCGCCGTCAGATCGCCGTGAGAACCAACATTCGGGGGCGCGATCAGGGAAGCTTCGCCGCGGAGGCGCAGGAGCAGTTTCACTCCCGGGTAAATCTTCCGGAAGGCTACCGCGTGGAATGGGGCGGCCAGTTCGACAATCTGACCCGCGCCCGCAAGCGGCTGAGTCTGGTGTTGCCCCTGACCGTCTGCATCATTTTTGTCTGGCTGTTCTTCGCCTTTGGCAACACGAAGGATGCGGGAATCGTGTTGCTGAACGTTCCGTTTTCGCTCGTGGGCGGAATCCTGTTCCTCTGGCTGAGGGGGATCAACCTGAGTGTTTCGGCCGCCGTGGGATTTGTCAGTCTGTTCGGCGTGGCGGTCATGAGCGGTGTACTCGTGGTGTCGGAGATCAACCGGCGCATGCGTTTCGGGGATACCTCCGTTCGCGACGCGGTTGTGCAGGGAGCGCTCTCGCAATTGCGCCCGGTTTTGATGATGATCGTGGTCGCCCTACTAGGGATGGTTCCAGCCGCGCGCGCCACGGGCATTGGATCGGATGTTCAACGGCCCTTGGCCACCGTTGTGGTCGGCGGGCTGGCTTCCACGCTCTTTCTGACGTTCTTAGCGCTCCCGGCGCTCTGTTATCTCGTCAAACGCCGTTCGCTCACGAGCGAGACCGCCGGGGCGTCAGGATCCGTGTAGCCCTGTTACAGGCCGGAACTTGTGCAAGTTGGTTTTCTTGGTCCGTCCGCTTCAGCGGACGGAAAACGATGCGCGCGCAAGCGGCATTGCCGGTTCAAACCATGCCACACTGGTAAATACCTGGTTGGAGGAATAATGACGAACTCCAGACCCCTCGTATCGGTCATCACACCGGCATTCAATTCAGCGGCAACGTTACGTAGAGCCCATGAGTCGCTTCGCCAACAGCGGGAAAACTGGCAGCACATTATCGTGAACGACGGCAGCACTGACGCTACGGCTGAAATAATCGCTTCATTATCGGCGGATTCCAGAGTTATTGGCGCAAGCAGAGAGAACGGTGGGCCGGGAGCGGCCTTGAATACCGGAATCCGGCTTGCCTGCGGTGACTACATCGCGTTCCTGGATGCCGATGACGAATACTATCCAAACCATTTGGAGGCCCGCTTGGCGGTGATGGAGCGCCGGCGTCAGGTCGACATTCTCTGGAGCGGTGTTGAGTTGATCGCCGCCTCTGTTGAAGATCGGTTCGTTCCCGACGTCGCCAGGGGCTTCGGTCGAATACATCTATCGGAATGCGTGGTTCAAGGGACCATCTTTGCACGCCGGCGCGTGTTCGAAACCATGAGTTTCAGTGAGGATCGGCGGCGGATTTGGTACCAGGATTACGACTTCATGGAGCGGGCGCGCAGGACCTGCACCGTGGAAAAAGTTGCCCTCAACACCTATCGCTACTATCGAGGACGCGGCAACAGCGTTGTCGATGCGGCGAAGAGGAATTGGCCGATGAAGGCGACCCTTTATTGACATTGGCCGCTATTCTGCAATAAACTCGACCCATCAGACCGGGAGAAAAACTCATGATTCGTGCTTTTTTCGTAATGTTCGCATTTCTGGCGCTTCTCGCGCCGCTCGAAGCCCAAGTCACATCCGCCACCATTCTTGGAACGGTGACGGACGCCTCGGGCGCCGTCGTTGCAAAAGCGTCGGTCGAAGCCAAGGCCGTTGCCACAAACCTGGTGCGCTCAACCACCAGCGACGGCGAGGGGAACTACACGTTGATAAGCCTGCCGGTCGGCGAATATGAAGTGACCATCTCGGCCGCCGGCTTTCGGAAAGAAATAAGGCAGGGTATCGTTCTCCAGGTTCAGCAGCGTGCGCGCCTGGATGTCGCCATGCAGCCCGGCAGTGTAACGGAGACGGTCAACGTGGTGGCCGCGGCCCCGATCGTCAACACCGAGGACGGCGTCTTCGGCGACGTGATCGATAACCAGCGCGTGGTCGAGCTGCCGTTGAACGGCCGCAATTTCAATACGCTCGCCCTGCTTACGCCCAACATCCAGAACGGCGTGCAAGGCGGAGCGACGCTCCAGACGTTTCTCGCAGGCGGCATTGGCATCTGGGCGCATGGCAGCCGCGACACCGACAACGAGTGGAACCTCGACGGCGCCACGATGAGCGTCGGCTTTTACAACTGGAACTCGTTTAATCCCTCAGTCGACGCGATCCAGGAATTCAAGATGCAGACCGGCAACTACTCCGCGGAGTTCGGATTCCAGTCCGGGGCCAACGTCAACATCGTCACCAAGTCGGGCACTAACAAGGTGCATGGCACGCTCTTCAATTTCCTGCGCAACGACAAGATGGATGCGCGCGGCTTTTTCCCAACCTCCAAGCCGAAGCTGCGGCAGAACCAGTTCGGCGGCACCGTAGGCGGTCCCGTCTACATTCCCAAACTCTATAACGGCAAAGATCGCACCTTTTTCTTTTCGAACTACGAAGGGCTGCGAATCCGTCAGGAGGCGTTCGGCCGTTTCATCGTGCCCACCGAGGCTCAGAAGGGCGGAGACCTGAGCCGTACGTTCTCCGGCGCGCCCTTTACGGGGACCGTCAATGATCCCCTGACTGGGACGCCATTTCCGGGAAACGTCGTCCCCACGAATCGAATCACCAGGCAGTCCATCAACGTTCTCAAATACTACCCGAGGGAGAACGCGCCCGGAGCGCTGTTCAATTATCAGGTACTCGCGCCCGTCACGACCGAAAGTAATTCCACCATCCAGAAGATCGATCACCGCTTCGGTTCGAATAATTCGATCTTCGCCCGCGGGGCTTACGATAACCGTTCCAGGCCCGATCCCGAGTATTTCCCCGGGTTTGCGCGCGGCACCACTCTAAAGGCGTACAACATCGTCCTTCACTGGACCCGTATCTGGTCGCCCACCGTTATTCAGGATGCGAGCATCGCCTGGAATCGCAGCGTGATCCTGCAGTTCGACCCGCGCGAGAATACCAATTACAGCATCGCGAACGACCTTGGCATTCCGAACATACCAGCGAATGGACGTACGAACGGAATCCCGTTCTTTAGCATTGCGGGCTACACAGGCGTCGGCGACGCTACCAACCTCCCGCTGATCCAACCGGACGAAGTGCGCCAGTTCACCTATAACATAAGCGTGATTCGAGGCCGTCATCACCTGAAGACCGGTATCGACTTCCGGCACGTTCGTTCCGACAGGCTGCAAGGGATAACGGTCCGCGGCCAGTTCAATTTCGAGAATAATAACCCGGTCGGGTCCGGCAACTCGTTCGCCGACCTCCTGCTTGGACGGCCCCAGTTGTCGAGTGTCGGCGATCAGGCTTGGACCATCCGCATGCGCCAGAAGCGCATCGGCCTATACCTGGTCGACGACTGGCAGGTTACGCCGCGCCTCACCCTGAACCTCGGCCTCCGCTACGAACCGACCACGCCTGTATCCGATCATAGCGGCGAGGTTACGAATTTCGACTTTGCAAACGGGAGGCCGATTCCCATGGTAGCCGGCGAGAAATTCTATCCGAGCGACTGGAACAACTTCGCGCCGCGCATCTCCTTTGCCTTCCGGCCCTTCAAGAGTGATCGCACAGTCATCCGCGGAGGTTATGGTCTCTATTACAACTCCACCATGAACCTGGCGCTGTTCAGGCTCGGAAGCAACCCGCCCTGGGCGACGGTCACAACCTATCTTGCGGACCCGGCGGCGCCGTTGATCACGTTCGACAATCCGTTTCCGAGGGCTTCGGCAGGTGCCGCCCCGCCGCCGAATTATGGCGGTTTGACACCCGATTTCAAGGTCGGCTATTCGCAGCTGCGCTCGCTCCACTTGGCGCAGCAAATCACGGAAAACGACGCCATTGAGATCGGGTACGTTGGCAATTTCGCCCTTGGCGGAGACCGCGGTGTCGCGGCCAATAACGCACAGCCGGGACCGGGTCCCGTTCAAACGCGCCGCAGGTTCCCGCAATTCGGCGTGCTTACCGAAGTGCGGTCGGACGCAAAAACTTTCTACAACGCCGGAACCGTCAAGTTCACGCGCCGCTTCCACAAAGGCTTTACCGCGTTGAGCTCCTATACCTTTTCGCGCACCATCGATCAGGCTTTCTCGTCCGTCGCGGGCAATCCCACGGGCGGCGCCGAATCTCAGGACTACGCCAATCTATCGCAGCGCGGCCTTTCGTCATCGCACCGCAAGAACGTCTGGGTCACGAGCGCGATCTACGACCTCCCCTACGCCGGCCGCGGCTGGACGCGGCACGTGGTGGGCGGTTGGCAGGTTTCGACGATTTCCACCGTGCAATCCGGCGGGGCATTGAATGTGGCGGCGCTCGGTGGCGTGGCGCGCTTGAACACCGGGTCGGCACAGCGGGCAAACCGCGTGAAAGATGGAAATCTTTCGGGCGAAGCTCGCGGCGTCAATCGCTGGTTCGATACCAGCGCTTTCGAATTCGCTCCGCTTTATACGTATGGCAACGCGGAGACCCGGAGCCTGATCCTGCCCGGTCTTTTCAACGTCGACTTCAACCTCAAGCGGGAATTTAAGTTCACCGAATCCGCCCGGCTCGAATTCCGCGCGGAATTCTTCAACATCTTTAATCACACGAATCTGGGCATTCCGGGCAATACGCTCGGCTCGCCCAACTTCGGCGTGATCGCGAGTGCGGAACCGGCGCGGGTATCCCAGATGAGCTTGAAGATTGTGTTCTAGGCGTAGGTGACCTGGCCGAGAACCACGGCGCGTTTGGCACCGGTCGCGGACGGCAAATTTCCGGGCCGCCGCCGCCAGGTTTCGCGGGCGAGAATCGCAAATGCCAGCGCTTCTTTGGCGTCGGGGTCCACTCCGAATTCCTGGCTGCCGGCGATCCTTACTCCCGGCAGCAGTGCAGCTAATTCTTTTAGGATCTGTTGGTTACGCGCTCCTCCGCCGGAAACGATGACCTCATCGGTTCGCTTGATGGCGTTCGCGATGGTGGCCGCCGTCAGAGCAGTGGCAGTCGCGATCAGGTCTGGCATGGGAAGGCCGGACCGCTTGAGGCGCTCCAGGAATTCGACCCCATATTGTTCGCGACCGGCTGTTTTTGGCGGCTTTGCCCGGTAGTAGGGGTCTTTGAGCAGCCCGGTCAGAAAAGGGACATTTATGACCCCTTTTGAGGCGATTTCGCCCCCAAAATCGTACAATTGGGTACCGTTTGTGTATTCCCGTACCAGGGCGTCGATCACCATATTTCCCGGACCGGTATCGAACGCGATCACGTCTCCGGGTTTCGCCGCCGCCGGAATCACCGTGATGTTCGCGATTCCCCCGATGTTCAGAGCGACCCGCGACAGCCGCGGGTGGCGAAACAGCAGATAGTCCACAAGGGGAACAAGGGGCGCTCCCTTTCCCCCCGCCGCGATATCCCGAGGGCGAAAATCCGAAACCACCGGAATCCCGAGGCGCTCGGCGATCACGGCCGCTTCTCCGATTTGCAGCGTGTTCCTGCCGCTCTCGTGATAGATGGTCTGGCCGTGACAGCCGATCAAGCCTACCGATTCGAGCGGAATTCCGCTCCTTCGGCAGGTGTCGCGCACCGCCTTGGCATAAAGTTCGCCCAACTGGAAATTGAGACGCGAGATTGCCGCAGTCGTCGTAGTCGTGTTCGAGACCGCGAGAATCGCGTCGCGCACCGCCGCCGGGTAGCCCGTGGACCGGAACGCTACCATCGAGCGGCCTGCGCCCTTGAAATCGACGATCGCCACGTCGATCCCGTCGAGCGACGTCCCACTCATGATTCCGGCTACTCGCATGTCGCGTTCAACTCCTCCTGCAGCTCACTCAACAATTTCAAGGCTTCGATGGGCCGCAGCTCGTCCAGTTTAAGGTCGCGTATCCGCGCGGCAATATCGTGGCCGAGAGGCTCGAACAGACGAAATCTGGACGGGCCTTTCCGGGCGCGGCGCGAGCGTTTCGGTCACGCGGTGCTCGCTGCGCTCATGCAGCTTCAGAACCTCCCTTGCCCGCTCGATCACCGGCTGCGGGATGCCGGCGAGCCGCGCCACCTCGATGCCGTAGCTTCGGTCGGCTTTTCCCGGCTCCACTTTTCGCAGGAAGATGATCTGATCGCCGGCTTCCTTCACGGAGACGCGCAGGTTGCGGACGCCATCGAGCTGTCCGGCCAGTTCCGTAAGCTCATGGTAGTGCGTCGCGAAAAGCGTCTTCGCACGCGTGCGCGCGTGGATGTGCTCGACGACGGCCCATGCCAGGGCCAGACCATCGTAGGTAGCGGTGCCGCGGCCGATTTCGTCGAGCACGATGAGGCTGCGCTCCGTCGCCGTGTTCAAGATTACGGCGGTCTCCGTCATTTCGACCATGAACGTCGATCGTCCACGAGCCAGATTGTCCGACGCCCCGATGCGCGTAAAAATCCGGTCGAGCAGCGGCAGACTGGCGGAATCGGCGGGAACGAACGAGCCCATCTGCGCCAGAATGCCGATCAGCGCCGCCTGCCGAAGATAGGTCGACTTTCCGCCCATATTCGGCCCCGTGATCAGAGCGATCAGATCGGCGGAGTTGTCGAGGTAGATATCGTTGGGGATGAATCTGCCGGAATCCCGCTCCCCGAGCCGCTCGATCACCGGGTGACGCCCCGCCACCACCTTCATCTCGCCGTTGTCCGGGAACGACGGACGGACATAGCGGTTCTCCGCGGCAACCTGCGCCAGGGCGGAGGTCACGTCGAGTTCGCCGATCGCCGCGGCGGTGCCCTTGATGCGCTGGCCAAAGGACGCCGCGAATCGCCGCACTTCGGTGAAGATTTCCTTCTCGAGAGCGAGAATCTTCTCCTCGGCGTCGAGCACCTTCCGCTCGTAGTCCTTCAACTCGGGGGTCGTGAAGCGTTCGGCGTTGACGAGCGTCTGTTTGCGTTCGTAGTCGTCGGGGGCGAGATGCAGATTGGCTTTCGAGATCTCGATGTAATAGCCGAAGACGCTGTTGAAGCGGACCTTCAACGACTGAATGCCGGTGCGCGTGCGTTCGCGCGCTTCGATCCGAAGAATGTACTCGCGCCCATTACGGCTCAGATCGCGCAGCTCGTCGAGCTCCGCGTTGTAGCCGGGGCGAATGGTCCCGCCGTCGGTCAGCAGCATCGGGGGTTCATCGGCAATCGCGTCGAGAATACGGCCGCGGACTTCGGGAATCTCGTCGAGCCCCTCGTAGATACTTCGCAGGCGTTCGGCGGGCTGGCGGGCGAAGCAATCCTTGAGCCCCGGGACCTTGGCGAGCGAGAGACCGAGGGCCAGAAGATCGCGCGGACCGGCGGAACCGAGCGTAATCTTGGCGAGCAGCCGTTCGAGATCGAGCACGCCCGCGAGTTGCTTGCGCAGCTCGGCGCGAAGCATGGTGTCGCTGAGGAGACCGGCGACGGCGTCGAGACGCGCTTCAATTTCGGCGCGGTCAAGGGACGGGGCGAGCATCCGCCGCCGCAGAAGACGTCCGCCCATGCCCGTGGCGGTCTGGTCGAGCACGCCGAGCAGGGTGAAATTGGGCGCCGGTCCAGGAAGGGTGGCGAAGAGCGGCTCGATCAGCTCCAGATTGCGCACCGTGACCGCGTCGAGCACCATATTCGCCGTGCGTTCGTAATACGTGGGGCGTTCGAGATGGTCGAGCGCGGCGCGCTGGGTCTCCTGCAAGTAATGCAGGATTGCGCCCGAGGCGCGGACGGCGGCGGAACGGCCTTCCAGCCCGCAGCCGTCGAGCGAGAGGAGGTTGAAGTGGCCGCGCAGGGTGCGATCGGCGTAGTCCTGAGTGAATACCCACGGCTCAAGCTCGGTGCAAAGGACGCCGCCGCGGGTGAGCGCGGGCAGGGCGGCGGCGAGAATCACCTCGCGCGCGCCCAGGCTCTCGATGGCGGCAGGGACGTCGGCGGAGTCCATCTCGGTCGCGCGGAATTCTCCGGTTGAGATATCGACGTGCGCGAGTCCGGCGCGGCCGGTTTGCGGGGATTCCAGCCAGACGACGGAGGCGAGGTAGTTGTTCTCGTGCGAGCGGAGCAGGTGGGCGTCGGTCGCGGTGCCGGGCGTGACGATGCGCGTGACTTCGCGGCGCACGAGCTTCTTGCCGGGGCCCGCTTCCTCCATCTGATCGCAGATGGCGACGCGAAAACCCTTGTGGATCAGCTTCGCGACGTAGCTTTCGGCCGCATGGTAGGGGACGCCGCACATGGGAATGGGCGCGCCTTTTTCCTTGTTGCGAGCGGTGAGCGTGATCTCGAGCTCGCGCGCGGCGGTGACGGCGTCCTCGAAAAACAGCTCGTAGAAATCGCCGAGCCGGAACATGAGAAGGGCGTTCGGGACCTTCTCCTTAACCGCGTTGTACTGCCGCATGAGCGGCGTGGAGGCGTCGGACATTGGAGCGTATTGGGCGGCTGCCAGTCAGTGTAGCAGGAGCGGGTGCGCGCGTTACCGCGGCAGATTTTGGATAAAATGTACTTGTGCTTACTTTGCGCCTCACGCAGTTCTCGGACGGACCCGATCGGTACCGCGTCGAGATTGCGCTCGAAGGCGACGGCGTCCCCCGCCAGACGGCCGTTTCGCAATTCCCGTTCAAGGTGAGCGCGCAGGACCGCGAGGACCTGCGCTGGTACCTCGAAGAATTCCTCCAATACCCGCTCGATCCCGCGCCTATAGTTGCTGCCCGCGTCGAGCGGCGCATGGCCGCGATAGGCGTAGAGTTGTTCAAGGCTATATTCCAATCGAACAATGACGCGCGCGACCTCGGGGCAAAGATGCGCGGTAAGTTGAACGGAGCGCGAGTGGAAATCATAGCTGGGGTGCGGGAAGCGACGGCGCTGCCGTGGGAGCTGCTTCGCGATCCGAAGACCGACGAGCCGCTGGCCCTGGAAGCGCAGTCGTTTGTGCGGGCCAGCTCGCAGACCGCGCGGCGGCCGCGATTGCCGCAAGGCGCTGTCGGCCCGATTCGGATTCTGCTGGCGATCTGCCGCCCCCGCGGGGGAGATGACGTGCCGTTCCGCTCCATCGCCAGCCGGCTACTCAAGGGACTGAGCGAAGCGTCACCCGGCACCGTTCAACTTGAAGTGCTGCGTCCTCCTACGTTCGAGCAATTGGGCCGCCGCCTGCGGACCGCTAAGGCACAGGGCGAGCCCTACCACGTGGTTCACTTCGACGGCCACGGCGGCTACTTCGACGGCGGTCCGCGTCCTGGGGAGCACGGCTATTTGTTCTTCGAAAACCCAGTCCTCGACGCGAACTCCCAGCCCGTGGACGGGCTGGCGTTGGGAAAATTACTCGCCGAAACCGAGGTCCCAATTCTTATCCTTAACGCCCGCCGCTCGGCCCATGCCGACCCTGTGCCTGCTCCGCTGATCGTCTCCGCCGAGGCCGAAGATCCCCAAGCCGCCGTGCGGGCATTCGGCTCGCTGGCGCAGGAAGTGGTGGACGCCGGCGCCGCCGGCGTGGTCGCCATGCGTTACAACGTGTACGTCGAGACGGCCGCCCAGTTCATGGCCGATCTCTACGGTGCCCTCGCCCAAGGGCAGTCGCTGGGAGAAGCGGTGTCGCTCGGTCGCAAGCAACTCGCCAGCCAGCCGATGCGCGGCATCGCCTACGACCCACGCCCCTTGCAGGATTGGCTGGTGCCGGTGGTTTACGAAGCCACCCCCATCGCGCTGTTTCCCAAGCAACAGAAGTCCGCGCCCCTCGCCATTAGCCTGGGAAAGGCCGGTGGCAGTCCACTGGCCGGGCTGCCATCGTTCCCTGACGTCGGCTTCTTCGGCCGCGACGAAACGCTCCTCGCCCTCGACCGCGCTTTTGACAGTCAAGGCATCGTGCTGCTCCACGCCTATGCGGGCAGCGGCAAAACCACCACCGCCGCCGAGTTTGCCCGCTGGTACAAGCTCACCGGCGGCGTTGATGGTCCGGTGCTTTTCACATCCTTCGAGCAATATCTGCCGTTGCCTCGCGTACTCGATCAGATCGGCCAACTCTTCGGGGAGGTGCTGGAGCAGTCGGGCGTCCACTGGCTGGCCCTCAAGGACGCGGACCGCCGTGCTGTCGCGCTCCAGGTGTTGCGGCAAATCCCTGTACTGTGGATCTGGGACCACGTCGAGCCAGTGACCGGCTTCCCGTCCGGCACGCCTTCCGCATGGACCGCAGGCGAGCAGCACGAACTCGCCGCCTTCCTGCGCGACGCCCGCGACACGAAGGCTAAGTTCCTGCTGACCTCCCGCCGCGACGAGCGCGCCTGGCTAGCCGCCCTGCCGCGGCGGATCGCCGTCCCACCGATGCCCTTCCAGGAGCGGGTACAGTTGGCGCGCGCGCTGGCCGAGAAGCACGGCCGCCGGCTCACGGATGTGGAGGATTGGCGCCCCCTCCTTGAATTCACTCAGGGCAACCCGCTGACGATCACGGTGCTGACCGGCCAAGCTCTACGCGATGGGGTCAGGACCGGTGAGCAAGTGGAGGCTTTCGTAGGCCGGTTGCGCGCCGGCGGGGCTGCGTTTGAGGACGAAGCTGAAGAAGGACGGACCCGCTCGCTGGGAGCCTCGCTCAGCTACGGCTTCGAGCACGCCTTCACCGAAGCCGAGCGGCAGCAATTGGCGCTGCTGCACTTGTTCCAGGGTTTTGTTGACGTGAATGCATTGCGCTTGATGGGCAACTCAGATGAGGATTGGTGCCTGCTTGAAGTGCGAGGCCTGACGCGCGAAGCGGGGATCGTCCTGCTCGACCGCGCGACGGAGGCGGGACTGCTCACGGCTCA
Source organism: Candidatus Sulfopaludibacter sp. SbA3 (assembly GCA_945893365.1). Taxonomy (GTDB): domain Bacteria; phylum Acidobacteriota; class Terriglobia; order Bryobacterales; family Bryobacteraceae; genus SYKU01. The sequence goes on from CAMDED010000079.1 coordinate 28,346, forward strand.
TGGCGGCGGTTATTACTCTATCCATCCTGCCTTGCCGTGGTTCTTCAAGAGGCTGTTCGATGAGTTCTACCCAGACCGGGGCATGGCGGCCACCCGTGCTTTCGTGGAGGCGATGGGCAGGTTGGGCGACTATTACTTCAACCTGTACGAAGACGGCAACCGAGAAGTGATCGGCGTGCTGACCCGCGAAGAATTCAACCTGCTCCGAGCCCGCCGTATCGCTCGCGCGCACGGCTGGTGGCGGCGTGTGGCCGACACAATGCAGGGACTGAGGAACCTGTATGGTCAGACGGGCCGCCGGGCGGATTGGGCACGGTTGGTAGATGAGATAGTACCGGATTTCGTCGACCCGGCCAGCGATGGCCCTTTGCCGGGGCGGGAGGAAGAATGGGGTCTCCTTACTGAATATCGTGTGAGGCTCGCGCGGGAGGCGCGAGAATGGGCGGAGGCCGAGCGCCTCCAGCGTACTCGCATGGAGTGGGAACGACGACAGGCCGCTCCCGCCCTTTCGAGCCCGTTTCCAGACCTGGACGACTCAGGACGCCACGCCATTCGGTCCCTCGCGGTATCCCTCCAGGGGCTAGGAGGGATTCAGCGAGAGCTGGGCCAGGCGGAGTGCATCGAATCGTACAAAGAAGGTTATCAACTGGCTCTCCACATCGATGATCGATCTGCCGCGGACACGGCGGCCTATAATATAGGCACTGCTTACAAAGATCTGCCCGCACTCCGCAACCTGACTGAGGCGGAGCGCTGGTACCGGCGCAGCCTGGAGCTTCACGCCGAGAGAGACCAACTGGGTCGGGCCAAGTGCCTCGGCCAACTGGGTTCTGTAAGCCATCTACGTTTCAGGGAAGCACGAGAGGCTGGGAAGCAGGAAAGCGAAGTGATCGGCCAGCTTAACGAGGCCGCGCGACTCTACGGGGAAGCCCTCGAACTTACGCCGCCGAACGCGATCGGCGACTTGGCGGTGGTCCACAACCAGCTCGGTAATATCTTTGATGACGCGGGCAAGCTGGCCCAGGCCTTGCGACACTACCGCGAGGCCATACGCTGCCAGGAGATGCAGGGTGATCTTTACGGCGCTTCAGTGGCCCAACGCAACGTAGCCCTCGCCTTGGCAAAAGTCGACAGGCTCGCCGATGCAAAAGAGTACGCAGTCGCCGCTCTGCGCAACTACCAAACCTACGGCGAGCGCGCGGCTCAGGAGATACAAAACACGCTTCAAGTGATCGCGTGGATCGAGCAGCTTTTAGCGGTCCAGACCGCGCGCGCTTGATCCGGGCGGCCCAGGCTACTCGACCGGCCCGAGGCTGGGGGGCTTCATCTCGTCCCGCAGCGACTGGACGGCGGGGACCAGGACATTCGAACCGACAACGTTCAACAGGTTCAGGGCCAGAATGCGGACCTTGATCGATTCCTCGATCATGTTGTCCTTGTCCAGCGTGGCGAGCGCCTGCCTGAGGCGCGTCTGTTCCTCGTCGGGGACGTTTTGCATCAGGGCCATGCAGTAAGGCGGGAGGCTCTCGAAGGCCCTGCGATAGGAAATTCCCTTCATGATTTCAGCTACTACGCCGTCGCGGGCCTGGGCGCGGACGCGATCGACCGCGCGGTCGGCCCCGTCGCGGAAGACCTGGAGAAAGCCGCCTGGTCCGACGGCAATGTCGCGGTCGCCGGCGCGGACGGTGAACAGTGAAGTACGGAACAGAGCCATCGCGCCGATCCCCGCTACCAGCACCTGGGTCCAGCGGACGGTTGCGTCGCCCTTCCCGCTGGCTCCGAAGGTCCAGCCGAAAGCGCGGGTCAGCGCTAATGCAACGACGGACGCGACGGTGTTCAGCGCGATGTAGAAGAGAGCGGGCCGGGTGTAGAGGGCGCTGCCTGGGGCGTCGCGATAGCGGGAGAAAAGCTCACCTGCCCCGACTAGGCCGCCCAGCAGGGCCGCCGCCACGTAGTCGAGCGCTGACGCATCCACTGGCTCTACCTCGGCCGGGCGAGTCCGGCCACATCGATGCCGAGCGGGGTCAGAACCACCGACTCTTCGCCCGCGGGGCCGCTCAAGTCCACATACCGCGATTCCAGCAGCGCCTTCAGAGTTTCGGCAAAGCCGGTGAAGGACATGCCGCTCGCCGCCTGGAGATCCCGCACCGGCATTTGTTGTTGCGGAGCTTCGGCCAGGATGCTCAGAAGGGTCAGGGGAGTAGCGCCGCTCTGCTGACGCACCTGGTCCATCGCTTTCAGCCTCTGTTTCTCCAACAGGAAGGCGGTAAAGCTATCGGCTTTGGAGCGCTCCATCTGTTCATCATACTACTACGACAAGTAGCCGGCCGTGTGGTTGGCGATGCGCATCCCGGCGTTAGCCAACGGTTCCTGGGCGTTTTCGCGCACTCCGCGGCCACCGAATCGGCCAATCCGTGGCACTTACACGTGGCACAGCGCGGCTTCGCCGCAAACGGAATACCTGGAAAGTCGGCGTCCTCCTCTGTACGATTGTGTCGTTGGAACCCGCTCGATCCCGCGCCTGTAATTGCGGCTCGCGTGGAGCGGCGCATGGCCGCGATCGGCGTGGAGCTGTTCAATGGCCATATTCAAGTCGAACGGTGACGCCAGCGACCTGTGGGCAAGTCTGCGCGGTAAATTGAACGGCGCGCGGGTGGAAATCGCCGCCGGGGTGCGGGAAGCGACGGCGCTGCCGTGGGAGCTGCTTCGCGATCCGAAGACCGACGCGCCACGGGCCCTGGAAGCGCAGTCGATCGTGCCACCAGCTCGTAGACCGCGCGGCGGCCGCGATTCCCGCAAAGCGTTTCCGGCCCGAGTCGATCAGGCTGGTACTGCCGGCGCGGAACGCCACCGGCAGCCCCAGGATTTCCCGCTGAGTGCGCGCGGCGTCGATGGTCGGGGTCTCCGTCGAGATGACTGGCGACCCTTCGGTGACGGTCACTTCCGCTTGCGTCGTGCCCACCTCCAGGCCGCGTCGATGCGCAGCGCCTGGGGGCGTTCAAGTCGGTTCGGCTGTGGACGATCTTCTTGAATCCCACCGCTTCCACGGTGACCTCGTTCTCCCCGACTTTGACATTGTTGACTCGTAATCGCCGACACCGTTCGCCTGCGTGCCGACCGTCGTGTATTGGCCCGTGTCGTGGACCGCGCCGTGGCGCGCGGTACTAACGTCGCCGGTCGTATCGCATGGAGAGAGCGGAGCGCAGTGGCGGCAATCGTCAAAGCACTAAGAAACGGTCGCCCCTGTGTAACGGAAAATTAACCGTAACGGCAACACAAGTGCGTTTCTTAACGGCTGCCTTAGTTCGTAACTTTCTCCAACTGTCCGGTGAGCTCCTCGTAAGTCATCTTTCCCGGATGGTACATGCGAACAACGCCCTCGCGGTCGAGCAGCACAAGCGTCGGCGTCGTGCTCGCGCCGTAGTTCCTGAAGTTCTCCTCGCTCACCGGAACCGCCATCCCCGAAAGCGATCCGTAGTGCTCCCGGCGCACGCTCTCGATGTACGGTTTCTCCTTTTCAGGCGGCGCGTCCTCGCCGCGATTGACATAACCGTACCGTTGCGTCGGACCCACCAGAACCAGACCCTTCGGTCCGTATTGCTCCATCAGGCGCGCGAGCACCGGCGCCTGCGCCTTGCAGTCGCCGCACCAATGCGCCCAGAAAAACAGCAGCACGGGGCGTCCCTTCAGCTTCTCCACGCGCGCCGGCTTTGCGTTCAGCCAGTCCGCCACCTCAAGCGCCGGCGCCTGCTTGCCTTCGAGACTCAGCAGGTGGATGTTCTTCTGCAGACGGGTCCGTATCGATGTATTCCGGTACGTCTCCACCTCGCGCCGCAGGAACGCCACGGCCTCGCCCTTTTCGCCCCGCGCGTTCAACACATTCGCATGCACCTCAATCGACGCCCCCAGGGCAATCGGAGTGTTCGGGTCGCTGTCGAGCGGCCGCGTTTTCAGCGCTTCGAGCACCAGTTTCCGGGTTTCCCCCGCGTACCGCTCCGCTTCGTCGTAGTGTTTTGCCGCGAGCGCCCCGCGCCCCAGCCAGGACAGAGCCTCGAGCGCTTCGGGCTTTGTGCCTTCCCTGGCGCGGTATTCCTTCAGACGGCTCTCGCCAAGCGCAAAGTTCCCGCCGGCAATAGCGGCCCGTACGTCCTGGATGATCCCCGCGGGGGAAACCGAGGCCCCCACAACCAGCAGCAGCGCGGCAAAACGAGAGGTGTTCATATTTTCAGCGCCTTGTGGCAATAATCGATACTGACTTCCAGATCTTCTCTTTCCCGCGCGGCAGCCTCTTCTTTGCGGGCGGGCGCCGGACCCCGGTGCGGTTCGCCCCCGTCGGCCAGCGCAAGGAACCGCGCAAACTCCCAGGCCGGCGTCTTGCGGTAGGCATCCCAGAACTTCTCATCTTTCCAGGCGTAAGTCCGAGGCGCGGTCACAATCACTTCGAGCGAAAACGGCTTGCCCGGACAGAGTTCCTGGAACCGTTCGGCGTAGCGCCCGATACCGATATTCCCCTCGCCCATGCGCACCCACTTTACGGCGACGCCTTCCTTTTCGCGCCAAACCGCGGTGTCCCGCACGTGGCTCGTCAACACGAACGGAGCCAAAATTTCGAGCGTCAGAAGAGGGTCCTCGATCGTCCAGAGCGGGTTGCCCGAATCGAGACAGACGCCCACGAAGTCCTTGCCGGCCTCTTCCACCAGCGTCTTCAGCTCTCGCCCCTGCATGTCGCCCGCGTGATTCTCGATGGCGATCCTGACGTTCGCGTCCCGCGCCTTTGCCCGCGCACCGCGCAGCGCCTTCGCCGCGTTCTCGATGTGCCCTTCGATCGGGATCGGCCCCGTGCGGTCCGCCATGGTCCCGAGAAACGCCCGCACGATGGGCGACCCCACCGTCACCGCCGCGTCGATCATTCTTGCGATCTGCTCTTCGGCGGTCCCTTGGGCGGCGTCAAACGCTTTGGACGAGGGGCAAATCGACCGCATCCCGATCTCGAGCGCAATCCGCAGCTTTTCCGCGTGCGCTCGCACGGCCTTCAGGTGCGCCGGATCGAGGCCGCCGAGGAAACGGATCTCGGAAAAGTGGACGACCTTTGTGTTCCACTTTGCGCAATAGTCGAGATACTGAAATGGCGTCCAGTTCTGCGACCGGATACTGAACAGGTCGATTCCGAACCGGACAGGCGCATTTGCGGCGGCTGCCGGAGCGCCCGCCGCCGCGGCGGAAGCCAGAAAGATTCTGCGTCGCATGCGAGCATTATAGCGGTTGCGCACCATGGTGGTTGAGATCATGCCGCCTGGCTCGGCTTCGGCGGCGCCGGTTTGCGGGCGTCCGCTTCAAGCCGTTGTTCGGCTTTCCGCAGGAAGAAAAAGACGACATTCTTGGAGATAGCCGGAGCCTCCGCCACCTTGACCGCTTTAGTTTGAACTCCAAGAGGGCCGGCTAGCTACTTTCCGGCGCAAAATTCGGGAAGTGCGCAAAGCGGCTTCGGTGGGGCAGGCGACACATCAGAAGCTGGTTGAATGGTGATGAAACCGTGGCAAGCAGTTGTGGATGTTTTTTTTTGGGGGGGAGATTTTGGCGGAGGA
>CAMDED010000080.1 GCA_945893365.1 Candidatus Sulfopaludibacter sp. SbA3
CTGAATCGGCACCTGAAAGGTTGGATGAACTACTTCTCCTTTGGGTACCCATCGAGTGTCTACTGTGAGATCGAACGCTATGTTCGGGATCGTCTCATCCAGCATCTGCAACGACGCAGCCAACGGCCATACCGTCCTCCGCCAGGTGAGGGATGGCTACAGCATTTGGCGCGCTTGGGGCTGGTCCGCATGTCGGGAAATGCGAAAGCCTGAGGCGAGAGCTTTCAGGAGAGCCGGACGTGGGAAATCTGCATCTCCGGTTCGACGAGGGGAGAGCGGGTCGCGCAACTCGTGTCGCCTTCTCTCCTACTCTACCCCGAAGGTTATACGACGGATGGGCAGTTTTAGAAAACACTCAAACCCAGAAAGGAGGCCCGGCTACGGATCGCTTCGCTCCCGCCTCCAGGCTCATTCTTCGATGAGAATATGCTGCCCCCTCGCTCCGATCTCCGTTTTTACAGTGCTTCCAAATGGTAAACATTGGCGACCCTCACGAATACAGGCGTGGGAGCCGCTACCAATACGACCATCACCAGCATCACGGCGATTACTAATGTCGCGGGTACAGGCCCTGTGACGGTGACCTCGGGCACGCCAGTAAATCTGGGGACGGTCGTGCCGACGGCGTCCGCTACGGGCACGGTCACGTTCAACTGGCCGGCGACGGCTACCCGTGTGAAGTTCACAGTGAACTTCACTGCCGACGGCGGGTATTCCGGCTCAAGCACCATCACAACGATCCGATAGGAGAGATACGTATGACCATGCAAAGCAAATACTTCTTCACGGCGCTGATTCTTGCGCTCGCTGCTTCCGCGCCTCTTCAGGCGAGCACCCTGCCTACGGGAGACTCGCTTTCTATCGAGTTGGATCCTGTGAACGGCGCAGTGCATGGCCCCCTGGGCGCAACAGTCGGGTGGGGATTTACAGTTACCTGGAGTTCCGTAGACGGGCACTGGCTCTACTTTACGGGCAGCGGCATTGGTTCCGTGGCGCCGGGAGGATTCGAGTCAAACCCGAGCGTGCTTCAACTATATACAGACAACATCGGGGCTCAGGGCGGCCCCGTGAATTTCGCGATCGATCCAGGTTCGGGCGTGTGGACGAATCTTTTCGACGGAGTTTCGCAAGGGGTTGGCTTCTACATAATCACCAGCGATAGCAACCAGGTGGGAGCGAATGATTCAGGGCAAATTACGTTTTACTATAACGTTACGGATCTCGATCCAACGTTGCCCGGTAGCGTGAATCTTGGCGCCGGCTCTTACTACGGGTCATCCACGCAGTTCAGCGTGACGGTCGTTGACTCCGTGCCGGAGCCAAATTCTCTCGGATTGCTCTTGTCTGGAGCCGCTGTGCTCTTTGCGGTTGCTCGTCGCGCGCAAAGGCGCCGTACGGCAACGTAGAGTGGCGTAGACGCAGGGACTCGTGTCCGTTACCAGCCGATCGCGTAGCTGTCCGTTGCCGGAGCCGCGCCTCCCATCAATACGCCGGTTGCCGAGTTGACGAGAATCGCCTTCACGCTGCCGACTCCCTTTGCGTCATGGGTTACGACGTTGTGGCCGAGCTTCGCCAGGTCGCGGCGCAGCTGCTCTGGCAAGCGTTCCGAAACCGAAAGCGTGCCGCCTACTTGATGGGGGATTAGCGACCGCCTCAGCGACGAGGTCACAACGTAGGGCTGCTCCACCGCCTGCTGCACGTTCATTCCAAATTCCGCGAAGTTGAGGAAGAATTGAAGCTGCGCTTGCGGCATGGTGTCGCCGCCGGGAGTTCCGAATACGAGGAAAGGCTTCTTGTCCTTCAACACGAGCACCGGATTTAGCGTCATCCGCGGCCGCTTGCGCGGCGCAACCACGTTCACGTCCTTCGGGTCCGTGTAGAAAAGGCCCATGCGGTTGTTGAGGAAAAAGCCAGGCTCGGCGTACATGGAGTTGCCGAAATCGGACCAGATCGTGCTGGTCATCGATACCATGTTGCGCTCCTTGTCGACGGCGGCTACGTAGGTGGTGAGTCCCTCGATCCATTCCGGGAAGGCGGCCGCTCCGGTGAGCACGCGCTCGGTCCCCGCGCGCGCTGTATAGACTGGCGGCCGCTCCGTGGGTGCGTGTGCAGCGGCCTGGCGCGGATTGCCCGGAGGGGCGAGACCGTCGATCGCGCGGTCCGGCCGGATAAGAGCACGGCGGCGCGCCGCGTATTCCTTCGAGAGCATCTCGCGCATGGGAATATCCTTGATGAAGCGAGGGTCGCCGACATAAGCGTCGCGGTCGGCGAAGGCGAGCTTCAAGGCTTCGGTGACATAGTGCAGGTAGAGTGGGGAGTTGTGGCCCATGGCTTTCAGATGCACGCCTTCGAGAATGTTGAGCGCCTGCAGCATCACGTGCCCGTGCGAGTTTGGAGGACAACCGTAAATGTCGTAGCCCTTGTAGCGGATGTGCAAGGGTTCGGCTTCCTCGGCGTTGAAGTCCGCGAAATCCGAGGCGTCGAGCATGGAGCCGCCGTTGGCGTTCAGATATTCGACGATGCGGCGGGCGATGGGGCCGCGATAGAACGCGTCGCTGCCGCCGGCGGCGATGGCGCGGAAGGTCCGGCCGAGCTCGGGTTGCGCCACGACGTCGCCCATTTTCACCGGGCCGCCGTTTCGGAACCAGACACGCGTGGTGGAGGGGAACGGCGCGAGGCGTGGTTGATTCCTCTTGAATACGTTCTGCAAATTCTCGCTCACCACGAAACCGCGCTCGGCGAGGTCAACGGAGGGCGCGAGGATTTGTGCCCGGTTCAGGCGGCCGTACTTTTGTGCGGCGAGAAGAAGGGCGCTGGTCGCGCCGGGGACCAGGGGCGCGATGGACCCGTCTTCCCGTTGTCCGCCACGGGCGGCCAGTTCGGCGATTGAAGCGCTTTTCGGCGCCCAGCCACTGCCGTTGACGAACTTCACTTCGCCGGTTTTCGCGAGGTAGATCAGTATGAAGAGGTCGCCGCCGAGGCCGGTACGGCTCGGTTCAAGAACGGTGCTGGAGAATCCGGCGGCTGCGGCGGCGTCGATCGCGTTTCCGCCCTGCGCGAGCATCTTGTAGCCGGTCATCGAGACGCCGTAGTGGCCCGAGGAGACCATGCCGTCCATGCCGAGTACGACCGGACGCCAGGTGGAGGTTTGGGCCCAAGCGGCTTGAACGATAACGCAGGCGGCGAAGGTGACGGTGAAGAAGTGCATTGGCTGATTCTTCCACATTTTGCGGTTTGATAGAATAGATATTTCCATGGCGCAGCGTTGTCCGGATTGCGGAAGTCCGAATCTAAGTTTGGTACACGGGCGGAGCCTGCGCGAAAAGTGGCGCAGACTTCTCGGTGGACGGTCGTTTCGATGCCGGGAATGCCGTGGGCGTTTTCAGACGGACGCGGGCTGGAGCTTTCTGCGCGCCGTTCATGCACGCTGCCCGAAATGTTTGCGCACGGATCTGACCGACCTGAAAGCGCCTGGAGGCGGACCTACGATTATCGGGAAACTCGTTGGGAGTTTCAGGCCAAACTCCTACCGCTGCGAGTACTGCCACAAGGACTTTTTGAGTTTTCTGCCTCTAAGAAGGGCGTTTGACGTGCGGACTTACGCGCAACAAGCTCTCAATAAGGCGCTGCATCCAGGGAGGCAGCGCAGGGGCAGGACGAGGATTGCGAATAGCAAAAAAAATGGTTCCAAGTGATCCAAATCACAGCTTCACTCACCACCGGCATGCACGGTCTGAGTAATGCTTTCGGGCTTGCCGGACCTTCCGATTCTTTGCTCCCCGCTTCCGCCTTTGGGCCGAAACGGATTAACGCGCTGAACCGAGCCTGCTAGCTGCACCCGTAAGGGACCGGTTTCTCGAGACGGCCTTTCGCTCTTCCGCAGCGGCTGCCCGTTTCCAGGCCACCACTCCGAAGTCAAAGCTCCAAACCTGCCTCTTCGCCACCTTCGCTTCGTTTTCACCACGCCCGTTCGGACCGGGACTCCCCCGCCCATTCCGGTTAGCCCCGGCATGAGCAAGTTCACCGCCCCGTTCCCGTTGCGCGGATCCAATTCCGCTATCCCAGCCTCTCCCGGAGATCCACTCCCCTTTGGGTTTCTTTCGTCACCCTCCGGATCAAAGCGATCCCTCCGTTCCCGGCTGAAAAGTCCACCTTCAAAGAAGCCCGATTTCCCTTCGCTCCCCGCCCGCGGCTTTATTATTAGGACCGCTTGCGGATCAACGTTCCAGAATCGCTACTTCCTCTCCGGCTCGCTGTTCCTTAGAACCTCTTGGAACCAAGTTCATGTTGAACCAAATCGCGATTATAGTCAATCAAAAAAAGGGAATACCCCCGAGATTTCCACAGGTTTATTCGGATTTGTAATCAAGGTGTTACAGAGTCGAGCCGTGGATAGGCTGTTCATAAAACATCGCGGGCAGAAAATGCTTTCGCAGAACCGCCCATCTATCGAATACGGAACGAAGTGACGTTCTCGACCGCGGCTTCCTGTTCATCCACGCCTCGAATATCGGCAAACCGAGGTCCCACCCGCAAAGCACCGCTGAACCGGTCGAGCTGGGGCGGCAAGCCCACGGCATAGACTTCGACACGGCCATCGGCGAGGTTTCGGGCGTAGCCGCTGACGGAGTTCTCAAGAGCCGCCCGCTCGGCGAACGCCCGGTACCCGACGCCTTGCACGCGTCCGCTCACGACGTAGCGCCTGGCGGTCCTGGTCAGAACGTGATCCCTACCAGGAACACGGCTTGGTTGCGATTCGAAGTGAACTCCGCAAGCGCGGCTGGAATGAGGTTTCCGCCCCAGCGCGTGTAGCGGATTTCGGGCGAAATTTTGATAAAGGGCAGGCGCAGCTCCAGGCCGCCGCCGGCGACCGCCCCGGTATTCGTGCGCTCTTCGACGCTGAGCGTCCGGGCAAACTGCGACAAGCCGCTGAGGCGGTGAAACGAGAAGCCGCCATTCAGGAAGGGACGCACGCGGCCGCCTCCGTGGACGTACTTCGCGAGCAGGGGAAACTCCCAAGTTCGCCCCGATACGGTCGAATACTCCACAGTGCGGTAGAGAGCATCGGCTTCAACCCAGAGCCCTCCGATGAGGCGCACCTCGACGGTCGGACCAACGGTGTAGCGCTTCGATTCCAGATTGAACGGCGTGGGGTTTTGAATCGCCTTGAACGCGTCATTCAAGGGAACGCCGGCGCGCGCGCCGAAGCAGATGCGCTGCGGATAGGCGGGCGCGGCGGCGAGAAAGAGGATCGGGACGATGGCGGTGAACTTCATACGTTATGATGGCTCCTTATGAAACGCATACTGCTGGCGTCTCTGTTCGCGGCATTTCTTATTTTCGCCGACTTGCCCACGCGGAGTCCATTCCCGGGGCAGACGCGGGTGTCGCTTACGATTCGCGACGAGCGCGGCAATCCGACCGGCTTGCGGCTGCGCGTAACGAACGCGGCCGGCGAATACTTCGCGCCGCTCGGGCATCTTCCCAGGCCCGACGGCGCGCGCCGCTCGGCCACGGATCTGATCCTGGGGGATGGCGGCAAAGCCCCTTTGGAACTTCATGCCCTGGTCTACGACGGGGCTCAGGTCGACCTGCCGCCGGGCGCTTACACCTTTCACGCCCGCAAAGGTCTCGAGTACGAGATTGTCAATCAGCGCGTGGAGATTGCGAAGGCGGGTGAACAGACGGTACGGCTGCCCCTGCGAAAGTACGCCGATTTTGAAGCCATGGGCTGGTATCCGGGCGATACGCACATGCATTTCCCCGATCTCAACGGCGTGAGGTATCAAATGGAATGCGAGGGACTGCGCGTGTGCAGTCTGCTGCTGCTGAAGAGCGGGTATCCGAGTGGGCGGCCGGGCGACGGGCATTTTCAAAACGTGGAGCACTTCACGGGCAAACTCGCGACGGTCTCGGACGCGCGGCACTTCGTGAAGGTGGGCGAGGAGTTCCGTCACGGGTTACTCGCGCATCTGATTTTTCAGAATCTCAAATCGATCGTCTGGCCGGTGAGCACGGGAGGGCTGAGGGAGAATGGCGCCGGCGGATTCGACTGGCCGCTGATGCTGCACGCGTGCGACGACGCGCACAAGCAGGGGGCGCTCGTTACCTGGGCGCACTGGCCGTACCCTTCGATGGAAGCGCCGATGGATATCGCTTTGGGACGGGTGGATTCTCTCGACATTCTGACGACGGGGAATCCGTTCGAACACCATCCGATCCTGACGGGCATCTATAAGATGCAGGGGCCGAAGGCGTACTCGACGGCGCCCATCGACATGTACTATCACTATCTGAATTGCGGATTCCGGCTCGCCGTTTCGTCGGGCTCCGACAAGATGGGGCTCAATCCGCCGATGGGCAGCGCCCGTACGTATGTGAAGACGGATGGCGCGCTCGGGTACGATTCGTGGATCGAAGGTATTCGCAAGGGGCGGACTTTCATCAGCACTTACCCGCTGCTTGAGTTTTCGGTGGACGGCAGAGAGGCGGGCGACACGATCACGCTGGCGCCGGGCAAGGCGAAACTGAAAGTGAAGGCGCGGGCACGGTCGCTCGAGCCCTACGAAGTGCTCGAGATACTGGTGAACGGGAAGGTCGTACGGACCGTGAAACCGGCGGGCTCGGACTTCAACGCATACATAGAGGATGCGATTGAGGTGGATCGGGGCGGGTGGATCGCGGCGCGGGCGCATGGTCCGAAAATGCTCGATTATGGCGCGACATGGTGGAAAATGCCGGTATTCGCGCACACCTCGCCGGTGTATCTCGAAATGAAAGGGCGTCCGGCTCCCGCGGCGGAGTCGGCGGGGTTGCTCCTCGATCAATTGGGGTACCTGGAGCGTTGGGCTGAAAGCCGGGCCAACTTCCCGCGGCGGGAAGATCGCGCGGAGGCTTTGCGCTATATCGCCGAGGCGAAGGCGATTTACGAAAAGAGAGCGAGAGAGTAATAAGGGGAAGTCTGACGACACAATTCGTATTTTCAAATCTTGCGCTGGCGCGCCGCCTGGAGGAAGCCGAGGCGCTCGCGGGCGTGGAGACGGCGGAGGCTGGGGGCGCGCCGGTTCTCCACATCGCGGGGGCGCATGCGGTCTTCATGGGGGATGGGTCTCCACTGACTCAGGTCCTTGGACTGGGCCTCGGAGGTCCGGTAACGGCTGAGGATCTGGACCAGGTGGAGGAGTTTTTCAGAAGCCGCGGCGCGACCGTCAATCTGCATGCCTGCCCGCTCGCGGACCCCTCGCTATTTGAACTTCTGGGAGACCGTTGTTATCGGACCGTCGAATTCAACAACGTGCTGGTGCGTGTACTGAACGCCGAGTTTACGCCGGCGCCGCTGCCGCCGGGTGTCGAAGTCCGGATCGCGGAGGAGTCCGACATGATTTTGTGGGCGGACGTGCTGGCGCGCAGTTTCTTCGAGCACGGCGCGATCACGGCCGAGGAGATGGAGGTTGGCATGAAGCTGTTCAAGAAGACGGACTCGCCGTGTTACCTTGCCTTCCTGGATGGCCGGCCGGCCGCCGGCGCGGCGATGTCTTTTCACGACGATCTGGCGATACTGTGCGGCGATGGAACGCCGCCGGAATTTCGGGGACGCGGAGTTCAGACGGCCCTGATTCACGCACGGCTTTCGGCCGCGGGGTCCAAGGGATGCCTGATGGCGACGGCTGCGACGGTCCCGGGCAGCGTTTCCCAGAGAAACTACGAGCGCGCGGGATTTCGCGTGGCGTACACGAAGTCCATCATGCAGAAGAAGTAGTCCGCGTTTCTCGTGATAAATTCGTGAACATGGGTCTCAAACCGCTTTTTCTTTTGCTCGCGTCGGTTGCGGCAGTCGCCCAGCAACCCGCCGGACCTGCCAAGACAGAGGCTTCGAAGTCCGAGGCTCCCAAGGCCGCGGAGTCGACCGACGCGGTGGACGAGAAGCCCGTAATCACGAACCACTCCATCAGCGCGGCCGGCAAGGAATTGAAATACACGGTCACGACGGGCAAGCTCCCCATCAGGAACGCCGCGGGCGAAGCGGAAGCCGACATGTTTTTCGTGGCCTACACGCTTGACGGCACGGCGAAGCCCGGCGCGAGGCCGCTGATGTTCTCGTTCAACGGCGGCCCGGGGTCGTCGTCGGTCTGGCTGCACCTGGGCGCGCTCGGCCCCAAACGCGTCAAAATGCTTCCCGACGGCCGCATGCCGCCGCCGCCCTTCGAGGTTGTCGACAACGAGCACACCTGGCTTGACCAGACCGACCTGGTCTTTATCGATCCGGTCGGCACCGGCTACAGCCGCCCGCGAAAGCCCGAGCTCGGCAAGAAGTTCTGGGGTGTCGAAGGCGATATCGAATCGGTCGGCGAGTTCATCCGCCTCTATCTTGGACGGTATGAAAGATGGGCTTCGCCGCTCTTCCTGGTGGGTGAAAGTTATGGCACCACGCGCGCCGCCGGTCTCTCCGGCCATCTGATCGACAAGGGCATCGCCTTCAATGGAATTTTGCTGATCTCCTCGATTCTCAACTTCCAGACCGCGCGTTTCACAAAAGGCAATGATCTGCCGTACGTGCTTTTCCTCCCCACCTACACCGCGACCGCCTGGTACCACAAGAAGCTGCCGGGCGACCTTCAGAAGAGCGATCTGCGCAAGGCCGTCGGCGAATCAAAAGTGTGGGCGGCGTCCGGGTACGCCGAAGCGCTGGCGAAGGGCGACCGTCTCACGCCAGGCGAACGCGCGGACACGATCGGAAAACTCTCGCGGTATACGGGGATCGACCGGCGCTATCTCGATCAGGCCGATCTGCGTATTGAGATTCAGCACTTCATCAAGGAGCTGCTGCGGAATGAAAAGAAGACGGTCGGCCGCCTCGACAGCCGCTTCGACGGCATCGATGAACTGGCGGTCTCGGAAACGCCCGATTTCGACCCTGCCATGGCGATCATCCGTCCGCCCTATACGGCCGCTTTTAACGACTACGTTCGCCGCGAATTGAATTTCAAGTCGGACATGCCTTATCACATTCTGGGCGGGGGAGTCGGTAAGTGGGATTGGGGCTCCGCGGGGGACGGCTATGCCGACGTGAGCGAGGCGCTTCGCGGCGCCTTCGCGAAGAACCGCTACATGAAGCTGTTCGTGGGCTCCGGGTACTTCGACCTTGCGACGCCGTTTTTCGCGACCGAGTACACGCTGAGCCATATGGGTCTCGATCCCAGCTTGCGGAAGAACATCACGATTGCGGAATACGAGGCGGGGCACATGATGTATATCCACGATGCGTCGCTTGGGAAGCTGCGCCGGGACGTGGGGGATTTCCTGCGGCAGGCGCTGGCGGAGAAATGAAACGGATGCGTTACGCGCTCGCGTTCCTGCTCGCGTTCCTGTTCAATCCCGGCGCGTCGCCACAGGACGCCCCGCTGTTTCGAAGCGGCGTCGCGCTGGTTCGCGTCGACGCTCAGGTGACGGGCCGCAACGGGCGCACGATCGAGGATTTGACGGCGGACGACTTCGCCGTTTTCGACGAGGAAAAGCAACAGAAGATCGCGCATTTTGGGCGCGAATCCGAGCCGCTCGATCTGCTTCTGCTCCTGGACGTAAGCGGGAGCATGTCGCGCTCGCTGCAACTGCTGGCCGCCGCGGCGCGCGGGGCGCTCAAACAGCTTTACGAAAGCGACCGGGTTTCCGTGATGCTGTTCGCCCGCCGCGCGGAAGTGCGGGAGGACTTCACCTCCGATTTCAGCGGCGTGGCGGACTGGCTGCGCGACGCGGTGCAGGACCGGTCGCTCGGCGCGGGCACGGCGATCAACCAGGCCATCGTCACGGCTGCCGCGCACATCGGGAAGCAGCCGGTGCGGGGACGCAGGGCGATATTGATCGTTACCGACAATCAGAGCTTGAACTATCAGGTGACGGACGAAGACGCGGTGAAAGCGCTGTACCGGGCGGATGCCGTGTTGAACGCGATCGTGATCGGAGCTTTCGCCCATCCGGCGCCCCCGATACGCCCGCGCGGGGCGAATCCCGATTTCACGCCCGCGGATGTGCTGAAGTTGGCGCAGCAGACTGGGGGCGAAGCATTGGCGGGAGGAAAGATCGGCGAGACGTTCCTGCAGATGGTGGAGCGCATCCGCGCACGCTACAACATCCAATACGCCGCGCCGGCGCCCGATGCCGAAGGATTCCGCCGCATCCGGGTCGAACTGACGACACGCAAAGGGGCGACCGTGCGCGCCCGCGCGGGCTACTACGCCACGCACTGACGCGGGAGTTCAGGGCGAGGGCGTTCTTGTCCGCATTTCCTCACTCCGCGCTTGACGCCGCGCGCGCAATTCGAACAATCTCTTTAGCGATATCCTCAGGGGAAAGAACAAAATCTATACACCCGCTTGCTATGGCGCTCTCAGGCATATCCGGCTGCAGAGCCGTTTCGGGCTTCTGCGCGATGGTAATGCCGCCCACTTCTTTAATGGCGCACATTGCTGCCGCCCCATCGCCATCATAGCCCGAGACAATGACAGCGATCAGTTTGCCGCTCCAATTCCGCGTCAGGGAACGCAGAAAAATCGTAATCACGTCGGGCCATCCCCTCGGCTTGGATATCGGCATGAGACGGAACTCTCCGTCAAGAACGTGCAAATCGCGCTGTGCCGGGATGATGAACACATGATTCGGCTGGATCAGTAGACTTTCCGTGATCAGTTCGACCGGCATCTGTGTGCAGGACGGAAGAATCTCGTGAAGGTGGGTGGCCACGGCTCTCAGGTGATTTACGATGACGATCGCAACGCCCATATCGGCCGGCAGATGCCGTAGCAGCCTGGTATAGGCGTCGAGGCCTCCGGCCGAACCGCCCACGCAAACGACAGGAAAGTCACTTCCGGCACTCTTAGCATTCATCGGCAATTACTCCGCTTTCGGGTTTTCACTTCAGTATGCAACGTTCAGGATGCTCCGGGGCGGAATTCGTCTTGCCTCGAGGGCGGTAGAGGCACTTCAAGAACATTGGAGGAACGTCCGCGACCGCGAGTGAAGTCCGCCAGCCGGCTTGACAAAGGCTTTGCGGCACCGACCGCCACGACCAACCGCGGTCACGTGACCGGGCACGGTCACTGGTCGCCGCGCGAAATCCCCAGCTTCTTCATCAGGGCGTTCAAGGTCGTCCGCGGCATTCCAAGGCGAGCTGCCGCGGCGCTGACTACGCCACGGGTCTCTCGGAGTACACGCTGGATGTAGTCCCTCTCCATTTCTTCAAGCGTAAGGCCGCACGACCCTTCCCCGGATTCGGCGCGCAGTTCCGCCAGGGGCGCGCTGAGGTTGCGACCTCGCGATAGGATCACAGACCGCTCGATGAAGTGCTCCAGCTCCCGGACATTACCGGGCCATGGCCAACTCACCAGATCATTCATCGTCTCTGGCGGGATGACATCGATCCTCCGATTCATTTTTGCCGCGTACTTCCTGGTGAAGTGGCGGACCAGGAGGGGTATGTCCGCGGGACGATCCCGCAATGGCGGTGACGTGATCGGGAATACTTTCAAGCGGTAATACAGATCGCTGCGGAAGAGTTTATCCCGCATCATCTGGTTCAGATTTCGATTGGTTGCAGCCACCAGCCGGACGTCGGTTGGAATCGGTTTGGTGCCGCCCAGTCTCTCGAAAGCCTTCTCCTGCAGAGCCCGCAGCAGCTTGGGCTGCAGATCCAACGGAATGTCGCCCACCTCATCCAGAAACAGCGTGCCTCCTTTCGCCATCTCAAACCTGCCGATTTTGGACGACAGAGCGCCGGTGAAGGCTCCTTTCTCATGACCGAAGAGCTCGCTTTCGAGGAGCCCGGTGGGAATCGCCGCGCAGTTCAAGCTGATGAAGGGGAAATCCCTGCGAGGGCTCATTTGGTGGACGGCGCGCGCGATTAATTCCTTCCCCGTGCCGGTTTCACCCAAGACCAACACGGTGGCTCCGGTGGGCGCAACGACTTCGACCTGCCCCATCACGCGCCGCATGAGCGGGCTGGTTCCTACCATCTCCGCAAAGCTGTGCGCCGCTTCGGCAACTTCCTTGTGAGTATTCGCGATCCGGCCGCTATCCCGGAGGTCACGCACGACTGCGATCCATCGGAACGGCGAAACCTTCAAGACGGACGTAGACACCAAAACCGGGACGCGAGTCCCGTCCTTGCGAATCAGCTCCTTTTCGAAGGGCGTGCAAGCGCCGAAGCGCAACCCTTCTTCGTATGCCAACTCGTCCAGGCTAAAATATTCCGGCGGAGTCAGATCGGGCCAGCACATCCTGCCGGCCAACAAATCCTCGCGGCTGTAGCCGACGAGTTGGAGGAAAGCGTTGCTGGCGTCGGGAATTCGGTCAAACTCGCAGTAAGCGATGCCGGCAACAGCCTCGTCCTCAGTTCCCCGGCGCACGTCTACCAATTCGCGCCGTAGCTTTTCGTCGCTCTCGTAGCGGTCGCTAAAGTCGCGCGCCACTCTGGCAAAGCCCTGTAAATCTCCGTTCTCGTTCTTGAGCGCTAAGGTGATGACGTTGGCCCAGAATCGCGACCCATTTTTTTTCACATGCCAGCCTTCATCGCCCAAATGACCTTCGCCGGCGGCCCTCTTCAATTCGTCGTTCCCATTGACGCGGTGAGTCTCCCGCCCGGCATAGAGGAGGGAAACGTGCTGGCCGATGGCCTCTTCGCTCTTATAACCGAACAGACGCTCCGCTCCGGCGTACCAGACGGCAATCTCTCCATCCAAATCCAATAGGAAGAATGCATAATCCCGCACCTCGGACGGAACGGGGGCGCGGAAGGCGTCTCCGGCAGCCTTTGCCGGTCCGCCCGGCGTGGTCTTGTCACGCAGCGCGAGGAGATGGCGGCCCGGCAGGACATTCCCTTTCGCTTTGTACTCGAGATCCCGCCGGGCTCCGTCAGCGCCCAATAGCGGGAGAACGCCTACTTGTTCGCCAACTTCGAGAAAAGCCCGCCAGCGCTCCGAAAGCACCGGCAGCATGCCGGGCGCCACGAACTCATCGAAACTGCGGCCGATGATACTCGCGCGCGGAAGGCCGAGAACCATGGATGCGCCGATGCTGGCCTCCAGGCAGCATCGATCGTCGTCCGCGATCAGAACGGGCGCGGAAGAGTGGAAGACGATTGAGGGGAACAGCGATTCGAGCACCTTCGGACCATTTTCCATGAGCCAAAGGCCGGTTGATATCCGAGAAACTGTGGAGTCCATAACGCCGTTTCTCCGCCGCCTGTCGATCCAGCAGGACGCAGGCTGAACTATCATGCTGTCCGTATTTTTATACTGGCAATCCGGGAATCCTAACACAAAATACTAGCACAGTCGATTCCGGCGGCCTGTGCCCGACTAAGTGAGCAAGTCGCGGCGTCCGAGGTGGCCGGGGCCGTCCAGGCAGGCGCCTCCAGCCGTAGTCGGGAAGACGAAGCCGCCGCCCCGAAAGTGTCGCATTATGGGCCGCCTAAGGCGCCGGAGTAAGTAGCGACGGAACGGAGCGATGGCCGGATTTCGGGGGCTGGAAAGTTCTGGTATAGTATTCGCAGCGAACGTTCAGAACCGCAAACCTGCCCTGGTGGAGGTAAGCTTTCTTCCGCAGGATGGAGGACTAATCTCATGTCTGCTTCTAAACTCGGCCAAGCCCATATCCTGAATACTCTGATCGCTTTCCGTAAAGGCGACTTTTCCGTGCGCCTTCCCTACGACCTTGTCGGGGTTGACGGCAAGGTAGCCGATACCATCAACGAGATTTTCGACATGAATCTGAGTTTGCGCGAAGAGCTTGCGCGCCTCAGCACCACGGTTGGAAAAGAGGGCCGGATCTCGGAGCGGGCGGCGCTTCCGGACGCCGTTGGAGACTGGCGCAGGTGTGTGGACTCCTTGAACGATTTGATCGGGGACCTGGTGCGGCCCTCGACGGAAGTTGCGCGCGTGATTGGCGCGGTGGCAAAAGGCGACCTATCTCAAGACATGGCGATCGAGGTGAACGACCGGCCCTTGAAAGGGGAATTCCTGCATGCGGCGCGCATTGTCAACACAATGGTAAAGCAACTCAACAGCTTCGCCGGCGAAGTGACCCGCGTGGCTCGCGAAGTCGGAACCGAGGGCAAACTGGGCGGACAGGCCGACGTGCAGGACGTGGCCGGTGTCTGGAAGGATCTTACCGATTCCGTCAACTCCATGGCAGGCAACCTCACAGCTCAAGTGCGCAATATCGGCGACGTGACGACCGCCGTGGCGAAGGGCGACTTAAGCCGTAAAATTACGGTTGAAGTCCGGGGCGAGATTCTAGAGCTGAAAGACACCATCAACACGATGGTCGACCAGTTGAGCTCGTTCGCATCCGAGGTCACGCGTGTTGCGAAAGAGGTGGGCACCGAAGGTAAGCTGGGCGGCCAAGCCGACGTCCGAGGGGTGGCCGGCGTCTGGAAGGATCTTACCGAATCGGTGAACTCCATGGCAGGCAACCTCACGGGCCAGGTTCGCAACATCGCCGACGTGACGACCGCCGTGGCGAAGGGCGACTTGAGCCGCAAGATCACGGTAGAAGTGCGCGGCGAAATTCTGGAGTTGAAGGACACCGTTAACACGATGGTCGATCAACTCAATGCCTTCGCGAACGAGGTAACGCGAGTGGCCCGCGAGGTCGGCACGGAAGGTAAGCTGGGCGGCAGGGCGGAAGTGAAGGGCGTGGCCGGTGTGTGGAAGGATCTGACGGACTCCGTCAACAGCATGACCGGCAACCTGACCGCTCAGGTACGAAACATCGCCGACGTGACCACAGCCGTGGCGAAGGGCGACTTGGGCCGCAAGATTACGATGGACGTCCGCGGCGAGATTCTGGAGTTGAAAAACACCATCAACACGATGGTCGATCAGCTCAGCGCGTTCGCTTCCGAAGTGACGCGCGTGGCGCGCGAGGTGGGAACCGAAGGCAAGCTGGGCGGGCAAGGCAGCGTCCCCGGAGTCGCCGGTGTTTGGAAGGATCTGACCGACTCGGTGAACTTTATGGCCGGCAACCTGACGAACCAGGTTCGCAACATCGCGGATGTGGCGAGCGCGGTGGCGCGGGGCGACCTTTCGACCAAGATTACGGTGAATGCCCGGGGCGAGATCCTGGAGCTGAAGAACACGCTGAACGTAATGGTCGATCAGTTGAATTCATTCGCCTCAGAGGTGACGCGCGTCGCCAAGGAAGTGGGAACGGAAGGAAAGCTGGGCGGCCAGGCGGATGTGAAGGGCGTCGCGGGAACATGGAGAGATTTGACGGAGAGCGTCAACTCCATGGCATCGAACCTGACCAATCAGGTGCGCAACATCGCCGACGTTACGACGGCCGTGGCCAGAGGCGATCTTTCGCGCAAGATTACCGTCGACGTGCGCGGCGAAATTCTAGAGCTGAAGAACACCATCAACGTGATGGTGGATCAGCTCAACGGATTTGCGGCGGAAGTGACTCGCGTCGCCCGAGAGGTGGGAACGGAAGGCAGACTGGGCGGTCAGGCCGACGTCAAGGGCGTGGGCGGTGTGTGGAAAGATCTCACCGACTCGGTGAATTCCATGGCCGGGAACCTGACGAACCAGGTCCGCAACATCGCCGAAGTTACGACGGCGGTCGCAAAAGGCGACCTTTCCACCAAGATCACGGTGGATGCCCGCGGGGAAATTCTGGAGCTGAAGAGCACGATCAACATCATGGTGGATCAGCTCAACGCCTTCGCCTCGGAGGTGACGCGCGTCGCGAAGGAAGTGGGAACCGAAGGAAAGCTGGGCGGCCAGGCGGACGTCAAGGGCATCGCGGGAACGTGGAGAGATTTGACGGAGAGCGTCAACTCCATGGCCTCGAATCTCACCAATCAGGTCCGGAATATCGCGGATGTCACGACGGCCGTGGCTCGCGGAGACCTGTCGCGCAAGATCACGGTGGACGTGCGCGGCGAGATTCTGGAGCTGAAGAACACCATCAACGTGATGGTGGATCAGCTAAACGGATTTGCCTCGGAGGTGACGCGCGTAGCCAAGGAAGTGGGAACGGAAGGCAAGTTGGGCGGCCAAGCGGAAGTCAAGGGCGTGGCCGGCGTCTGGAAGGATCTTACGGAGTCGGTGAACTCAATGGCCGGAAACCTGACGTCGCAGGTGAGGAACATCGCCGCCGTCACCACAGCCGTGGCTAGCGGAGACTTGTCGCGCAAAATCACAGTAGACGTGCGCGGCGAGATTCTCGCCTTGAAAGAAACCATCAACACGATGGTGGACCAGCTCAGCTCGTTCGCCTCGGAGGTGACGCGCGTCGCGAAGGAAGTAGGAACGGAAGGAAAGCTGGGCGGGCAGGCGACCGTGCCCGGCGTGGCCGGAACCTGGAAGGATCTTACGGACTCGGTCAACTCCATGGCTTCGAACCTGACGAACCAGGTCCGCAACATCGCCGAGGTGACGACGGCCGTGGCGCGCGGCGATCTGTCGCGCAAGATCACGGTGGACGTGCGCGGCGAAATTCTGTCGCTGAAAGACACGATCAACATCATGGTGGATCAGCTCAGCTCGTTCGCTTCGGAAGTGACGCGCGTGGCGAAGGAAGTGGGAACGGAGGGCAAGCTGGGCGGCCAAGCGGACGTCAAGGGCGTGGCCGGCGTCTGGAAGGATCTTACGGAGTCGGTGAACTCGATGGCCGGGAACCTGACGTCGCAGGTCCGGAACATCGCCGACGTGACGACGGCCGTGGCGCGCGGCGACTTGTCGCGCAAGATTACCGTAGACGTGCGCGGCGAAATTCTCGCATTGAAGGAAACCATCAACACGATGGTGGATCAGCTCAGCTCCTTCGCCGCCGAGGTGACGCGCGTCGCGAAGGAAGTGGGAACGGAAGGAAAGCTGGGCGGGCAGGCGACGGTGCCCGGAGTAGCCGGAACCTGGAAGGATCTTACGGACTCGGTCAACTCCATGGCTTCGAACCTGACGAACCAGGTAAGGAACATCGCCGAGGTCACGACGGCCGTGGCGCGCGGCGACCTGTCGCGCAAGATCACCGTCGACGTGCGCGGCGAAATTCTGTCGCTGAAAGACACGATCAACATCATGGTGGATCAGCTCAGCTCGTTCGCCTCGGAAGTGACGCGCGTGGCGAAGGAAGTGGGAACGGAAGGAAAGCTGGGAGGGCAGGCGACCGTGCCGGGAGTAGCCGGCGTGTGGAAGGATCTTACGGAGTCGGTGAACTCCATGGCCGGGAACCTGACGTCGCAGGTCAGGAACATCGCGGACGTCACGACGGCCGTGGCGCGCGGCGACTTGTCGCGCAAGATCACGGTGGACGTGCGCGGCGAAATTCTGGAGCTGAAGAACACGATCAATATCATGGTCGATCAGCTCAACGCGTTCGCCTCGGAGGTAACGCGCGTCGCGAAGGAAGTAGGAACGGAAGGCAGGCTCGGAGGGCAGGCGGACGTTTACGGCGTTGCGGGAACCTGGAGGGATCTCACCGAATCGGTGAACTCGATGGCCTCGAATCTCACGAGCCAGGTGCGTAACATCGCTCAAGTGACGACGGCCGTTGCGAACGGCGATTTGTCGCGCAAGATCACCGTGGATGTCCGCGGTGAGATTCTCGAGCTGAAGAATACGATCAACACGATGGTCGATCAGTTGAACTCGTTTGCGTCCGAAGTCACCAGAGTCGCCCGCGAAGTGGGTACGGAAGGCAAGCTGGGCGGCCAGGCTGAGGTTCGCGGCGTCGCCGGCACGTGGAGAGACTTGACCGAGAGCGTGAATCTGATGGCCTCGAACCTCACCACGCAGGTGCGCGGTATCGCCAAGGTGGTGACGGCCGTGGCGAACGGGGATCTGGAGCGCAAGCTGGTGCTCGAGACCACGGGCGAGATCGCCGAGCTCGCCGACACGATCAACGCGATGATCGACACGCTGGCGACGTTCGCCGATCAGGTAACTTCGGTGGCGCGCGAGGTGGGGATTGAAGGGAAGCTGGGGGGGCAGGCGCGCGTGCCTGGCGCGGCCGGCATTTGGCGCGATCTCACCGACAACGTCAATCAGCTGGCCGCCAATCTCACCAATCAGGTGCGAGCCATTGCCGATGTGGCCAACGCCGTCACGAGCGGCGATCTTACGAGGTCGATTGCGGTGGAGGCTCAGGGCGAAGTGGCCGGCTTGAAGGACACGATCAATCAGATGATCGTGAATCTCGCCGAGACGACTCGCAAGAACATGGATCAGGACTTCCTGAAGACCAATATCGCCAAGTTCACGGGCATGATGCAGGGCCAACGCGACCTATTGACGGTTGCCGACTCCCTGCTATCCGAACTCACACCGGTTGTGGGCGCGCAAGTCAGCACCTTCTATCTAACCGATACTCAGAACGATCGAACCGTCCTGAAGCTGGTGGCCGGATACGGCTGCGAGCAGGACAACGATGTGCCCGGCGGCTTCCAACTGGGCCAAAGTCTGATCGGGCAGTGCGCTCGCGAGAAGCAGCGGTTGTTGGTGAACGATGTGCCGGAGGGCTACCTTCGGATCAACTCCAGCCTGGGAAAAGCGGCCCCAGCCTCGATCGTCGTGCTTCCGGTGTTGTTTGAAGGCGAGGCGAAGGCGGTTATCGAGTTGGCCTCGTTCCGCCCATTCAATGAAGTCCATTTGGCGTTCCTCGACCAGCTCACGCAGTCCATCGGAATTGTGTTGAACACCATCGCCGCGACAATGCGTACGGAAGAGCTTTTGAAGCAATCGCAGGCGCTGGCAGAGGAGCTGCAGAATACCAACGCCGAGCTGGAGGTGAAGGCGCACCTTCTGGCGGAACAGAAGACGCAGGTGGAAGCCAAGAACGACGAGGTCGAACAGGCCAAAGCCGCACTCGAAGAGAAGGCGGAGCAACTTGCGCTTACGTCGAAGTATAAGTCCGAGTTCCTGGCGAACATGAGCCATGAGCTTCGAACGCCGTTGAATAACCTGCTGATCCTGGCGAAGATGCTTGGCGACAACCCCGATCGGAATCTCACGGGTAAGCAGGTTAAGTTCGCCGAAACGATTCACCTTTCGGGAACCGACCTGCTCACTTTGATCAACGATATCCTCGATCTGAGCAAGATCGAATCGGGCCAGATCGACATGGAAGTCGGAGCGGCCAAGTTCGAAGAGGTGGAGGACTTCTGCCTCAAGACGTTCCGTCACGTCGCGGAGAGCAAGAACCTCGAGTTCACGATCCACACCGATCCGCAGCTCCCCGATTCGATACTGACGGACGTGAAGCGCCTGCAACAGGTGCTGAAGAACATGCTCAGCAACGCGCTCAAGTTTACAGCGCAAGGATCGGTTAGGCTGGAGGTACGGCCAGTCGCCTCCGGATGGAGCCTCGGCCACTCCGTGCTGACGCGGGCGAAAATGGTGGTGGCGTTCAGCGTGACGGATACCGGCATCGGGATCCCGCGAGACAAACAGAAAATCATCTTCGAAGCTTTCCAGCAGGCGGACGGAACTACCAGCCGGAAGTACGGCGGTACGGGCCTGGGGTTATCGATCAGCCGCGAGCTGGCGCGCTTGCTGGGAGGCGAGATCCGGCTGATCAGCGAGCCTGGAGTTGGCAGCACCTTCATCCTCTATCTGCCGCAGGCCTACACTTCGGCCGTGACCGTGGAGCCCGAGCCGCGGACTTACACCGGCTTCGAGAAGGCGGTGTTAGCCGGCGCGGACGCTTCGAAACGCCATTCAGCGCTAACCGAGGATCTGGTTGAAGATGGTCCGGTCGAGGACGATCGCGACCACATACACCCGGGCGATCGGGTCCTTCTCATTGTCGAAGACGACCCAACGTTCGCCGGGATCCTGGTTGAAATGGCGAATTCCAACGGCTTGAAAGCTTTGGTTGCGCCTCACGGCAACGCGGCTCTCGCGCTTGCCTCCGAGTTCATGCCGGTTGCGATCACGCTGGATATCGGTTTGCCGGACATGATGGGTTGGACGATCCTCGACCGGTTGAAACACGATAGCCGGACGAGCCAGATCCCGGTGCACGTCATCAGCGGGGAGGACCAACGGGACCGTAGCATGGCCCTTGGCGCCGCGACCTACGTTCAGAAGGCTGCCGGCAGCAACGATCTGTCGAACGTTTTCAGCCTGATTCGTACCGCGGGCGAGCCTCGCATCAAGAAGTTGATCGTGGCGAGCGCCGATGCCATGTTCCGCGGCCGTGTCCTCGACGCCGTGGGTGGGTCCGACATTCAGCTTATCGAATACCAAAGCGGCGCGACTTTTATAGATGTGCTCGATAAGGAGGTCTTCGACGCCGTGGTTTTCGACTTCGGGCTCTCCGATGTTCCCGCCGTGCGATTGATTGAGGAGCTGCAGGCTCGAATCGCGCCCCAGACGCCGCCGGCAATTGTCTTTGGACCTCAGAATCCGGGCGAGGACTACCTGGCGAAAATCGCGCGTCTGGCGCGGAGGAGCGCCGTGCGCTATGTTTCCTCTCCCGATCAATTGCTCGAAGAAACCATCTGGTTGATGCATCGCTCGGAAGCGAAGCTTTCCGAGGCCAAGACGGACGCGCTCAGGAAGGCGAGGGGGCACGATCCGGTGCTCGCCGGCAAGACCATCCTGGTGGTGGACGACGATCTGCGCAATATCTTCGCTCTCACCAGCTTGCTGGAGCATCATGGGATCAACGTCGTGCATGCGGAAAGCGGGCGAGCCGGAATCGACTTACTCGAGCGGGATCCCGTCATCGATGCCGTTCTCATGGACATCATGATGCCCGACATGGATGGCTATGAGACGATGACCGAAATCCGCCGGATCCCGCGGTTCCAGGATCTCCCCATGGTCGCCCTCACCGCCAAGGCCATGAAGGGCGACCGCGAGAAGTGCATTCAGGCCGGCGCTTCGGACTATGTAACAAAGCCGGTCGACCTCGATCAGCTATTTTCGGTACTTCGCGTTTTGATATCCGAGCGGCTGGAAAACCGGCTCGTATCCAGCCGCGGGCTCCTGGCAGGCGCGACGAGGCGGCATCCGGCCAGGGTTGAGGACGACCGGCGCCGGATTGTCGCGGGAGACCCGGCGCTGCTTGTGGTTGAAGACGACCCGGCGTTCGCGCAAATCCTCGTAGACATGGCTCATGATTGCGGATTAAAGGCGCTGGTGGCGTTTCAAGACAAAGCTGCACTCGCGCTCGCCCGCGAATTCAACCCTGCCGCGGTCACTCTGGATATTTCCCTGCCTGGCATGACGGGTCTGCTTGAGAGTTTCAAAAACGACCCGACGACCCGGCGCGTGCCGGTGCACGTTATCTCGGGCGACGACGACCACCGGCGCGGCTTGGCCCTCGCCGCCATGACTTACATCCAAAAGGCGCTGGATCGCGGAAAGCCGGCCAGCGGAGGGGCGCGCGTCCGGACGAAGAAGGTACTGATGATCGGTTCGCAGAACGGCAAGATCGTGGAAGCGATTTCCGCTAAGGATGTGGAAATCACGCACGTCGCTTCCGAACGGGAGGCTCTGGACGTCATCGGTAGCGAATATCTCGACGGGATCATTGTCCTGACCCCCCTAAACGGGGTGAGCGTAAGCCATCTTATCGCCGACGTTCACGCGTCCACCATGCCTTTTACCCCTCCAATCATTGTCTACGCCGCCACAGGCCGGAATGGCTCCGAGATGCCTGAACTCCGATCGCTGAATTCGCCCGGCTTGGTCCGTTTCGCGAGTTCGATCCCCCGGTTGCTCGATGAGACCGTGATGCTCTGGCGCCGCCGCGAAGAAGATCTGAGCGACGCGCAAAGAGAGCAATGCGCGGAGGCGCGAAAAGTGGACCCGGGCCTGGTGGGACGGAAGGTGCTCGTTGTAGACGACGATATCCGCAACATTTTCGCGCTGACCAGCGTTCTTCAACATCATCAGATTGAAGTGCTTCATGCTTCGAGTGGGCGGGAGTGTCTTGATGTTCTGGCGGAAGTCGACGATGTTGAAATTATTCTGATGGACATCAGGATGCCCGAGATGGACGGGCATGAAACGATGCGGGCCATTCGCGCGGACAGCCGGTTCGCATCCATTCCGATCGTGGCGCTAACGGCGAAGGCGATGAAAGGGGACCGGGAGCGGTGCCTGGAATCCGGCGCAACGGACTACGTTGCGAAACCTGTGGATCTCGAACAGTTGTTTTCCGTACTCCACGACTCTCTCGGAAGCCGCGGCAAGGAAGGCCCGTCTTCGAAACACGAGAAAAAGACTCAGGGAAAGTGGGACAAGAAGGGCTCAGTCAAGTAGTTCCGCCGCCCCAGAAGCCGCACGCGCCGATGGAACGCGCTGTCGGGGTCTTGACGAGACCGTTGACAGGGCTGTCCCACATAGCGACTCTTTCACGAGTTGTTGCGGGCGCCGCTCGGCAGGGGTGAAAACGGCAACATCCGGGTTCGGCCCAATAATTGCTGGAGTAAATTACCTACTAATTTGAAGTAGCGGGAACCGGGGGTGCGAGATCATGGACGAAGCAACGCCCGGCGCTAAGGCGCCCAACGAAACGGTCAATTCAGAACAGGTGGACCCGCCATCCGAGCAACCTAGCCCGGGGTTCCCTGTTGTCGGCATCGGCGCTTCCGCGGGTGGCGTGGCGGCGTTTGAAGCGTTCTTCTCAACCATGCCCGCCGACAGCGATCCCGGCATGGCCTTCGTCTTAGTGCAGCACCTGGCGCGAGACCACAAGAGCATCCTTTCCGACTTGATCCGGCGCTATACCAGGATGGAGGTCTTTGAGGTGGAGGATGGAATGGCGATCAAGCCCAACTGCGCCTACATCATCCCGCCCAATCGCGACATGGCGCTCTTGAACGGCGCATTGCAACTGCTGGAGCCTACGCTCGCGCGCGGCATTCGGCTCCCCATCGATTTCTTCTTCCGCTCCCTGGCGCAGGATCAGCGCGAGCGCGCGATCTGCATTGTGCTCTCCGGCACCGGCAGCGACGGCGCCCTGGGCGTCCGGGCGGTCAAGGGTGAGGGCGGCATGGTGATCGCACAGACGCCCGAATCCACCGAGTACGACGGCATGCCGCGCAGCGCCATCGCTACCGGCATGGTGGATTTCGTGCTTCCTCCAAACGAGATGCCCGCTCAACTCCTCGCCTACGTCTCCCGCGCGTTTGGGGCGTCCCTCCTTCCGGTCTCCTCGCAGATCCGGCAGCCGGCCGACGGGCTGGAGAAAATCTTCCTGCTGCTCCGCTCTCAGACCGGTCATGATTTTTCCCTGTACAAACGGAGCACAATTATACGCCGCATCGAGCGGCGCATGGCCGTCCACGAGATCGACCGCCTGGAAGACTACCTCCGCTATTTGCAGCTCACCCAATCCGAAGTGGACGCGCTTTTTCGCGACTTCCTGATCGGCGTAACCAATTTCTTCCGCGATACGGAGATTTTCGAGGAGATTCAGAACCAGGTCATCCCGCGGATTTTCGTCGGCAGGGCCGGAGGCGCCGCAATTCGCGTCTGGGTCCCCGGCTGCTCCACCGGCGAGGAAGCCTACTCTATCGCCATGCTGATTCGGGAACACATGGAAGACCTGAAAGCGAATTTAAAGGTACAGGTTTTCGCCACCGATATCGACCGCGACGCCATCGACATCGCCCGCGCCGGCGTTTACCCCGCAAGCATCGTCGCCGACGTCTCGCCGGAGCGCCTGGCGCATTTCTTCGATCAGGAGCACCCGGACGGCAGCGCCTACCGCGTTCACAAGACCATCCGCGACATGCTCATTTTTTCCGAGCACGACCTCATTAAGGACCCTCCGTTCTCAAAACTCAACCTGATCAGCTGCCGCAATCTCCTGATCTATATGGGCGGGGAGCTGCAAAAAAGGATCATGCCCCTGTTCCACTACGCGTTGAACCCGGGCGGCATGCTCATACTGGGTTCCTCCGAGAGTGTGGGAGACTCGGTGAACCTCTTTGCGACTCTCGATCGCAAGGCAAAGATCTATCAGCGCAGAACAGACGATTTCGGTCTCCAGCGCGCGAACATCCCGATTTTTTTTCCGCGTCCGGGACAAGAAATCACCCGGACCGGGAGGAGCGCCGGGCCGAGCGATAGCAAAATACCGTTGCACGAGATCGCCGCGCGCACGCTCCTGAAGCACTACGCCCCGGTTGGGGCGTTGGTCGGCGAACGCGGCGACATTCTGTACTTGCTAGGCCGCACCGGCCAGTACTTGGAACCGACTCCAGGCGACGCCGGCATGAATATCTTTAAAATGGCTCGCGAGGGGTTGCGCAGCGATCTGACCATGGCTCTGCATCGAGCCGTTTCACTTGGAGTAGCAACCGGCCAAGCGGGTTTGCGCGTGAAAACCAACGGCGATTTCACGACGGTCGATCTGACCGTCATTCCAGTGGCCGAGGACGCAGACGTAGGTATACCGCACGGCCTGTTTCTGGTGGTTCTCGAAGAGCCGCCGGTAGCCGCCGCCTCCAAGCATTCCGCGGATGCGGCGGTGGATGCCGTGGACGGCGCGGCGGCGCTCAGTCCGGATCTCGACAACTATATTCTAAGGTTGAAGCAGGAAGTGCGGGCGAAGGATGAACACCTTCAAACGATTATCGAAGAGCTGGAGACAACCAACGAAGAGCTCCGCTCCGCTCACGAGGAAATGCAGTCCGTGAACGAGGAGATGCAATCCACCAACGAGGAACTGGAAACTTCCAAAGAAGAATTGCAGTCGGTCAATGAGGAGTTGGCCACGGTCAACGGCGAACTGCAGGCGAAAGTGGCCGACTTATCGCGATCCAACAACGACATGAAGAATCTGCTGAGCGGCACCGGCATCGGCACGATTTTTGTGGACCATCTCCTGCGCATTCTCCGTTTCACGCCCACGGTCGAGGCGTTGATCAACCTGATCGAGACCGACCTGGGGCGTCCGCTGAACCAGATCCGATCCAATCTGGCGGGCTATGACGGCTTGGCGGCGGACATCAGGGAGGTGTTGGAGAGCTTGATTCCGAAAGAACTGGAAGTGCAGACCAATGCGGGGAACTGGTATCTGCTGCGGATTCGGCCCTACCGGACCCTGGAAAACGTGATTGAAGGCGCGGTTATCACGTTTACGGAGATTTCCATCACGAAAAAGGCGCAGGCGGCGTTGCGGGATTCCGAAGCCCTGCGACGCCTGGCCGCGGTGGTGCGGGACGCCCGCGACGCCATCCTGATGCACGACATGACGGGTCGGATTTTGGCCTGGAACCCCGGGGCGGAAAAGATGTACGGATGGAGCGAAGCCGAGGCGTTGTCGATGAATATTCGCGACCTGATGCCGGAAAGCGAACGGGAAAAGGTGTTGGCGGCGGTGATACAACAGTGCCGGGACGGCGCACTGGAGCCGCGGCGAATGCAGCGGCTCGCGAAGGATGGGCGGACCGTTCAGGTGTCGCTAATTGTTTCCGCGCTGATGAATGACGCCGGGGAAATGTACGCGTGCTCCACGACTGAAAGGAGTGTAGCTCCTTGACGGTGGCGTAACCGATCCGGCCGGCGCTGGAGGTATGACCCGAAGACCCCGATCAGGCTCACGAACAGCAGCCGCAGTCTCTTCTCTCTTGAAACGACAAGTGCCGGCGTTCGCGCGCTACAACCGCTGCAGGAAATAGTTGGAGCGCTTTTCGTGCTCCATCGTCGTGTTAGGACCATGCCCCGGCACGACGATTGCGTCGCCCGGTAGCGGATATAGCTTGTCCTTGATGGAGCGCAGAATCTGGAGTCCGTCGCCGCCCGGCAGATCCGTGCGGCCGATGCTCTCGCGGAAAAGCGTATCGCCGGCGACAAGCTTGTTCTCGGACGGAATCCACAAACACACGCTGCCTTGGGTATGGCCCGGCGTGTGAAGCATATGAAACGCGGCCGCGCCGAGGGTCAGACTGTCGCCTTCCGCCGCGTCCTCATCGATCCCGGTCCGGTCGGGTGGCGTCACGCCGAGCCATGCCGCCTGCATGTCGAGATGATCGTAGAGTTCGGAATCGTTCTCGTTCATATAGACCGGCGCGCCGGTTGCGGCTTTCATTTTCGCCGCTCCGCCGATGTGGTCGATGTGCGCGTGCGTAATCACAATGGCCTTCACTCGCAATCCATGCCGGGTCACGACCGCCAGGATTTCGTCGATCTCGTCTCCCGGATCGACAACGATCGCCTCTTTCGACGCCTCGTCGCCAAACACGGAGCAGTTGCACTGCAACATTCCCACCGGGAGGATCTCATGGATCATGAAAGCGATTGTAACGCGTGCCGCGGCGGGAGTCGTTTCTTGAAGGACAACGCCAGAGCGTTAGGTACACCGGGGGCGAGCAGGGCTTCGGTCGAGTGACCGGAAGGGGCGAAATGGGAGGCGAGGCCGGGCGGCCACCGCTCGGGCGGAGCGTCTGAGCCGTTAGGCTCACTAAGGCTGACTGGTTGCGGTGGCCTGTGAGGCGGAGTGCGCTTAGCGCCATGAGCGCGACTTGGGACCGCCCTATTCTACGCGAAGGCCGTTGCACCGATCGGTGAAACACCCGGCCAAACCCAAGACTTTTGCCTTGCTACGACCGTTTGCCGGAAAAGGTTCCCGCGCACCCCGCCGGTTTCGCGTCTGCCGGTCGCCGAGATTGATGGCGTCACGGGCGCGGGGCGGCGATCAGACTGGCGATCCGTAGCACGCGCTGCGCTAGACTCGGTCTATGAAGGGTTACGATGCGCTTCGCGGCGGCGCTGCCTGGTTCGACTTGTCTTCGCGGGGGAAGATCTACGCTTCGGGAGAGGATCGCGCACGCCTGCTTCACGCTCTTTCGACGAATCACGTGCAGCAACTCAATCCGGGGACAGGCTGCTACGCGCTTTTTCTCAATGCGCAGGGCCGTATTCTGGCCGACGCGAATCTGTTCTGTCTCGACGAGCGTATTCTGATCGACACCGAGCCTGAAGCGCGCGGGCGGCTGTTTCAGCACATCGACCACTACATCATTGCCGACGACGTAACGCTCGAAGATGCGTCGGAGACGCTCGCATGCGTCGCGATTGAAGGTCCGGAGGCCGCAGGCGCGATGTCGGCTCTGGGCGCGGCGTCGCCGGACTCGGCCGCCGCTCCCTACTCCAACGGCATATGGGCCGATCGCCGTCTGGTAGTTCGGGCGTCTTACACAGGCGCGCCTGGTTGGCGCATATTCCTGCCCGCGGATGAGGTTGCGGACATCACCCAGGGTCTTGAAGAAGCGGATATCGACGCGGTGCGCACGGTGCGCCTCGAACACGCCAAGCCTCGCTGCGGCGAAGATTTCTCCGAAGCCACAATCGCGCAGGAAGCCCAGCAGACGCACGCGCTTCATTTTAGTAAGGGCTGCTATCTGGGTCAGGAGATTGTCGAGCGCGTACGCTCTCGCGGACATCTCAACAAGCTGCTCGTCAGTCTGGTTGTGGACGCAAAGGCGCCTCCGCAGCCCGGCACGAAGCTCTTAGCCGGTGGCGCGGAAATTGGGGAAGTGACGTCCGCGTCGTTCTCGCCCGCGCTAGGCAAGGTGGCGGCGCTAGGTTATGTCCGAGCCGCGCACGCCGCGCCAGGGTCCGTTGTCATTTGCGAGGGAAACGAATCGCGTGTTGGTTTGCTTTGGACGCTGTAAACGGCCACCGGGCGCCGGCTACCGGCGCAAACGTTTCATCCATGCTCCCCAGCTCAAGCCGGCGTAGGACACGGCGATTGCCGCTACCGCCGCTACCGCAACACGAATCGAAAACTGGAGACCGGACGATTCAACGGCGGTGAACACGTAGCGCGCGTAATCCGTTTCCGGGTTCACGAAGTACGGAATGTAATGCGTCCCGAACACGGCGTTTCGCGCGAGCGGCGACATCAGGAAATAGGCGAACGGCCACTGCACCGCCGCGAAAGAAACCAGGAAGAGCGCTCCCATCGCGGCGGCTTTGACCGGCCTCCTCCATTCCCGCATCGCCGGGCGCAGCAGATCGATAGCGAAAGCGGGCGCTATCAGCAGCAGCGGAAAATCCGGCGGGATCATTTGCTTCACCTGGAAAAATACGGGTCCGAGCTTGGGTTCGGCGGGAAATAACGGCAGAATCCAGATGAACGACAGGAGCAGCAGAGTGTACATCGCCGCCACAATTGTGCAGGCCCAGCGCTTGCTCGAAACCACGGAGACAGCCGCCATCCAGAGGGGCGCGCCGAGCGAAACCAACAGGTAGAACCGGCCGCTGTGCATGTAGTTCCGAATGGTGAACTCCTGCACCGCGCCCACCGAGATCGCGGTGAGAAACACAAAAAGATAGAGGAGCATCCAGTGCAGCTTTTCCGCCGATTCACCCACGGCACGGTTCATCAGGCTGAGAACCAGCATCAGCGCGCCGATGCGGATGCCGATCATGCCAAGCGTGAGGAGCATGTGCGGAGGGCTCAGCACTTTGACGTCGAGGCCGTAGGCGTTGTGCCACCAGTCGTCGAAGGGCGCGGAGGTGAGCATCGCGATTCCGCCCCAGGCGCAGACGAAAGCGCCGAGCGGGCCGCGGAATCCCCAGATCTTCACCGCCGACGATCGTAGCGGAGAGTTACCGTCGAACGTCGCCGAAAGAATCAGGTAGCCGCACGCGATCCCAGCCAGGATTCCGGAGAGGTAAATCACCACGTGAGCCGGAGTCCAGAAAGAATCCCGGCCAATGCTCTTGTGCCACGAAATATCCCAAAGGACGCCCACCGAGCTGCACGTGACCGCGGCGAGACAACACCACACATACCAGTGGACCGCCGCCGCTTCGCGCGCGCGCGGCAGACCCCGCACTTCGGGGCGAGGGACGGCAAAACCTTGCGCCATTTCCCGATTCTATACCGTTTCTCGCGTTCCTCGACAGGCTCGATACCGTTTCGAGTGCGCGACATGGAAGTGAGGAATCGGAAGTTTTCTTTTTTTGTGCCGGTTTTCTTGAAGTATACGAAACTCTAAGACAAGGAGGCACTATGCCTGACCCGATCTTGCCCATGGTCAACCACAGATCCGCGTTACTCCACCGCATTTCTGAACTCGGCGACTTCCAACCCGGCTCCATTGCTAATGCTTCCCGGCGCCGCGGAAAACCTGGGCGCCATTGCGCCAAGCCCAACGACCCCGGATACGGCCTCCATTCGCAACTCACCCGGAAGATCGACGGCAGGACCGCTACACAAAACCTGCCTTCTCCTTGGTCGACGTCAATCGGAAGATCTGCCGATTGCGGCCCATCGAACAGACCAGTCGACGGCCCAGGAAAAAAAACGGCTCAAGCCGTCCTCCAGGAAGTTGCCCGCGAAGTAGACCGGCTGAGCGTCATCTTTCAGGACCGCCGCAAAGCCGGTCGCTTTGGACCTGGAATCCGTCGAAACCTCCATCCGCTCCCGGTCTGTGAATGAAAGAACTACCGACCGGCGTCTGCCGCGGCTTGCAGCTTCGGCTCCCGCCGTATCGGCTTCCTCTTTGGCTTTCGCCTCGGCGGCGGCCTCCCGCTCGGCTTGGGCTCGCGCATCGGCCGCCTCGCTTCTCGGGCGGCTGTTTCCGCTTCGGTGCTTCTTTCGCTAAATCCGCCGATCCGAAACTGCGACTTTCGCCGATCTCGCCGCCCTTTACCCCGGGCTCGGGAAGAATTGACGTCCGCCCAGCCACTATGATGTTGTAAAGGAGTCATGATGCCACGAAACACCCGTCTCGCAACGCTCGCCCTCGGCTTGGCCGGATGCGTCTTCGGACTATTCCTCGCCGCGCTTTCCACCACCGCCCATGCTGCGTCTCTTCCCGATCCCGCAATCGACGTCGCCGCGTCCGGTAAGGGCAGGCAGACCGCCGTATTCGCTGGAGGGTGTTTTTGGTGTACCGAAGCCGTCTTCGAACAACTGGCGGGCGTCCACAGCGTCGTCTCCGGATACTCGGGCGGGGACAAGCGCGATGCGTTGTATCCACAGGTGAGCGCCGGCGTCACCAACCACGCGGAATCCATCCAGATCAACTTCGACCCTGGAAAAATCACCTACGGTCAACTGCTCAAGGTCTTCTTCGGCGCGGCCCACGACCCCACCACGCTGAATTATCAGGGCCCGGACCATGGCCGCCAGTACCGCTCGGCTATCTTCTATTCGGACGACGAACAAAAGCGCGTCGCCGACGCCTACATCAAGCAGCTTGACGAAGCGAAGGTCTTCCACCATCGCATCGTCACGGAAGTCAAAGAGCTGAAGGCCTTTTACGCGGCTGAGGAGTACCACCAGGATTTCGTCGTCAGAAATCCCTCACAT
This sequence comes from Candidatus Sulfopaludibacter sp. SbA3, assembly GCA_945893365.1. GTDB lineage: Bacteria > Acidobacteriota > Terriglobia > Bryobacterales > Bryobacteraceae > SYKU01. The sequence continues at coordinate 30,280 of CAMDED010000080.1, forward strand.
GGCTACGTTGTCGTGAACGCGCTTCCGAAGATCGCGAAAGTAAAGAAAGAGTTTCCCGCGCTTGTAAAGAAGAAGTAACACTCCCCGATCCGTCGATAAGGAGCTCCGGAATTATTGGGCGGTTGACTGACGGCCGCGCGGGGCCCGTAGATCGCGGTTGGGGAGAGCGATGCCCACCGAACGGGTGTACATTCTTTCGCACCGGCGAGGTAAATGGGCAGGTAGGATGACTTGGATCCGGCGTGAAAACGCGGTTTCAGGGCTGAAGGGGCTTCATTCTGGCGGCCCTGGCGAGTTTCGTTTCTGCGAGACTTTCTATCATCGGTGAAGGTCGGAGACTGAGCACCGGGATTTTGTGGGCGCGTCAGTTCGCCGGGAATGAGAAACAGCCTATAGCGCAGCTTCTGCAATGTGAGGTTTTGCCAGGATTCATCCAAACAGTGGCGCTGAAACGCAGTCACCAGATTGTACGCGAGCGCGCACGATCTCCAGGTAGAGCGCGTTGGCGGCGAACGACGCGGTGGGAATCTTGCGCAGCGCAAAGTCTTCGCGCAGTTCGCAAATCCGCGGTTCCATTCCGCACGTCAGTCATAAGAAATGCCAGATCCCGGCCGAAATGAGCGGCAAGTTGGTGACGCAGGCACGATAGATGTAGCGGCCCATGGAAAACAGGGTGGTCTCGGCTTCCTGTTGCTGAATGAATCTTCGCGCCACCACGAACGACGGGCCTGCGGCCAACCATGTCGGCGGTGCTCGAACTCGGCCATCTCCCACTTGCGATTCACGGGTTCATACAAGATGCCGGGCAGCAGTCTCTTAAACGCTGGGGTCAAACGAGCGACGACTGCATATTGTGCGCGCTGGGCTTCCAGGGCGACGAACACGGGATTGAAGCCGAAGCCGGCGTCGGCGCGGACACGCAACTCGCGAATCTCGGGTGGAACATTGGCGAAGCTGGTGTCCAACACTTCAATGCTGCCCTCCCAGGTTCCAGCATTTCCGGGACGGAGTTCGGCATCCCAAAGGAAGGATGAATTGGCTTCCATACAGAGCAGGGGGGTCGTAGGACTTCTTGCCGCGATAGCGGGGATTGTAACCGACGGCGGCATCCTCCTGGTTCCCGAATACCGTAACGACGGTTGCTGTCCAAATCGAAAATCAATCGGGAGCGCTGAGAGGGCAAGTGGATGAACCTTTGCAGCAGTCGGTCGTTGACGCGGTGCATCTGTTACCGGAAGGCGTCAGGTGCGTGGCGCAAAAAGCGGCGCAAAGTCTGAGGATCGGGAAAGCTCGGCAGGCCCGTGAGGAATTGGAAGGTGCAGTTGGAACGCAAGAACGACGCGGTTTCCAAGCGATCTAACCCCAGGACGATGGGGTACATCAGAGCCAATACCATTTGGGATAAGTGATACCGGCTGTTGCGTCTGGCGTAGGTCAGATGCGTGGCCGGGAAATGGCGGAGATGCAGCGCTCGCGGAAATTCATGGAAAGAGTAAACACCAAGCCTGTCAACACAGCGCTTGGCAGCCTCTCGGGAGGCCGGAATGCGCCGAATCCAAGGATGAAGGAGTGAACAAGTCCACCGGACCGTCACCCACCGAGGCACCCTGCTGTTTGAGGTCGACCCCGAGCCGCTGCCGGAAACCCTGCCGGAGCTGAGTGCGATCCTTTCGGACTTGGCCGGGGGCGAGCTTCTTAAGATCCGGCGCGGGCGCGGAAGTACAACTCGATCGCCTCTTCCACCGCCGGCATAGGCTTCAGACCCATGCTCTCCATTTTCCCGTTCGAGAGCGCCGAATACGGCGGCCGCCGGGCCGGCGTGCGGTATTCCCGCGCTGTGGTCGCCCGTAGCTCCGGTTTGAGGTTTCTTTCCCGAAAGATCGCGGCCGCGAACTGGAACCAGGAGATTGGCGTCCCGCCACCCACATGAAAGACGCCGCTCAGCTTTCGATCGATCAAGTCGGCGGTCCGCGCCGCCAGAAGCGGGGCATAGGTGGGAGACGCCACGTGATCGTCCACCACGCGAATCGGCTGGCCGTTCGCCGCAAGTCGCAGCATCATCTCGACAAAATTTCCGCGCCGCGTGACCGCCCCGCCGGGTCCGTAGACTCCGGATGTGCGAATCAGCAGCGGATCTTCCAGATACGCTCGCGCGTACAATTCCCCCGCATACTTTGAAACCGCGTAGGCTCCAAGCGGATGCGGCGCGTCGTCCTCGGTGTAGGGCCTTCCCGCCGCCCCGTCGAACACATAATCCGTGGAAAAGTGAACCAGCCGCGCGTCGATCTGCCTGCATGCCAGAGCGAGATTGCGAACGCCCAGCGCATTGACGGCGACCGCGGCTTGCGGCTCCGTTTCCGCCACGTCCACCTGGTTGTACGCGGCTGCGTTGATCACGACCGACGGGTCGATTTCGGCCAGCGAGCGCTCAATGAGCTCGCGGTCCGTTATATCGATTCGGGAGCGCTCAAAACCGGCCACAAAATATCCGCGGGACGCCAATTCGCGGCACAATTCCACGCCTAGCTGGCCGGCACTTCCGAAAATCGCAACTTTCTGGGACATGAGGACTTCGTTTGAGCATAGCGCGGCAGCCGTCCGTGTGTCCCGTTCGTTTCGGCACTACCTGCGCAATATCCCTGCCATTGCAGGGTTGGGCCGCGTCTCGGCGTCCTCGCCTCTGAGGCGTTCCGCCAACGCCGCCAACTCATCCACATGGTAGAGGGCGTGCTTTAGCTGAAGGCCGACGAAGTATTCTTCGCCTAACTTCTTGCAGAAGGTAACCTCGCCGAGCACCATCGTCTGGTCCCATTCGACCTTGACCAACGTTCCGGGGGCAATCTCCTCAGCGAGCAGTAACCCCGCTCCACCGCCGGAGGAGTTGTCGAGCTTTCCGGGGCGTCCGCCTCCCGACACTCCGATCGTGGTGACCTTGACTTGTCGATCTGCCTTGATTCTTGGTTCTTTTCGCTGATCCATGTCAATCTATTCGGCACATACCCGGTAAGTCTTTAGGAAGAAAGCGCGCCCGGACTAGGGTCCCTACCCAAGAGATTGTAATGTAAATGAGTCAAGATTTCAGGCGACGAGTTTTTCCTCCTCGCAGCAGCGGTCAATCTCAGCCTGGAGACGATCAAAGGCGGCCCGGAGAGGGGAGGCTCCGGGTGGACCGGCAGGCATGATCTGAGCGAGTTTTGGACGCAACAGGCGGGCGTAGGTTCGCGAGAAGAAGAGGGCAATGCGGAGGCCTGCCGGGGTGACATCATAGCGGTGACTCTTCGGGATGCGCCCGATAAGGCCGTGCAGACGGAGGCGACGCAGGTCATAGGTCATTCGGCCCGCGGGGTAATGGGCTGGGTCGAGGCCCAGCAGTTGAGCCGGCAAGGCTCGCATTTCCCGAT
>CAMDED010000081.1 GCA_945893365.1 Candidatus Sulfopaludibacter sp. SbA3
TGCAAGCAGTCGGGCATGTTCTGGACGGTGCGTGGAGCCAACGCCCTCCTGGCTCTCCGCTGCTCTCAAATCAATGGCCGCTTTGAGGACTACTGGGAGGCTCGGCGCGCTTGATTAACGATCCTTCATCATTTCCATGTCGCGCACCCCCCACTTCCCGCAGAATGCTTCGGGCCGCGGCAGCCGGATCGGCAGCGCGCGTAATCTGGCGGCCGATCACGATATAGTTCGCGCCGGCGGCAATCGCCTCGGCCGGGGTAGCGACACGCTTCTGGTCTCCGTGCCCGGCGCCCGCGGAGCGAACGCCCGGCGTGACGAGGATCGCCCGACTGCCGGCAATCGCCCGAATCGCGGCGGCTTCAAGAGGCGAGGCGACGATTCCGTCGATTCCCGCCGCCATAGCGTTCTTCACCCGCAGTTCAACCAGATCGGCGACCGTGCGCGCGTAACCATCGTCTTCGAGATCCCTCCGATCGACGCTCGTAAGCACGGTCACCGCAAGCAGTTTCAAGTCCGAGCCGCCGCGCCCCGCGACCGCGGCGTCCATCACAGCCTTGCTCGCATGGACGGTGAGGAAGCGCACTCCGAGCCGCGCCACTTGAGCGACCGCCCGCTTCACCGTCTCGCCGATATCATAGAATTTCAGATCGAGGAAGACGTCCTTTCCCCGGCCGTGCAATTCGCGCACAATCGTCGGCCCTTCGACGGCGTAGAGCTCCATTCCAACCTTGTAGAAATTCACGGAGCCGCCGATCCGGTCCACCAGCGAAAGGGCTTCCGCCGCGGATTCCACGTCCAGGGCGATAATGATGGGGTTACTCATACGATACGAATTCGCTTTCCTCCGGCCGCCGTCACGCGGCCGATGCGCCGCAGCCCGAGCGCCGATGCGTCTTTCTCCGGGAGTGAGATCAGCAATCCGCCCGAAGTTTGAGGATCGTACAGCAGATTTTCCACTTCCGGCGCCAGCTCGCGCGTCACTTCTACGTCCCCCGAGGCGAACTCGCGGTTGTTCTTCAGTCCGCCGGGAATCGCTCCGGCGAGGGCGTATTCGATCGCGCCGGGGAGAAACTCAAGGGCGTCGGCCTCGATCTCGAGTGTAACGCCGCTGCCCTTCGCGAGCTCCAGCCCGTGGCCCATCAGACCGAAACCGGTGACGTCCGTGCAGCCATGGACGTCGAACTTGAGCATGGCTTCGCAAGCGTCGCGGTTCAGCGTAAGCATGGACGCGATCGCAGCCTGGACATGCGCCTCGGAGGCGATACCGCGCTTGAGCGCCGTCGCGATAACGCCTGTTCCAAGGGCTTTCGTGAATACAAGGGCGTCTCCAACCTGCGCGCCGGCGTTCGTCTTCACGCGATCCGGATGCACGGTTCCGGTAACGGCGTAGCCGAATTTGATTTCTTCGTCCGCCACGCTGTGCCCGCCCAGGATAACGCAGCCGGCTTCGTGGATCTTGTCCGCGCCGCCGCGGAGAATCTCTTCCAGGTCGTCAAGATCGCCTTTGGCCGGGTAAGCGAGAATCGAGAGCGCGGAGATCGGGGCGCCTCCCATTGCGTAGACGTCGCTCAAAGAATTCGCGGCGGCGATCGCACCGAAAGTGTACGGGTCGTCCACAATGGGAGTAAAAAAGTCGACCGTCTGCACCAAGGCACACTCCGGCGTCAGCTTGTAGACTCCGGCATCGTCGTTCGTGTCGAAGCCCACCAGCACGCTGCTATTCGTTACTCGCGGAATCCGCGCCAGAACACGGTCCAAAACCTTTGGACCCAGTTTGGACGCTCAACCGGCCGCTTTTACATGCGCGGTCAATTTCCGTGTAGACATGATCGCTCGGTTTATGATAGCGCCTGATTGCGGGGAAACCGCGCCGGCGATAGCGGGCGCATGGGCGAGTATTCGAACCTCCGGCCTTCTGGCCCAAACGGTGAACATCAGGAAGATGAAAGACTTAACCGTGGGCATCGCTCATCAAGTCGCGACTCCGGGCGCTAGAGCGATACTGGTTTGAGAGGTTTCGATGACCAGCGAGTACATTGAGGAACGGAACGGCGGCTACTACGTTGCGGGCACGCGAATTTCCCTCGATTCCGGTGTACTCTTTCGAGAGGGGCAACTCGCCGGAGGCGATTCAGCGCGAGTACCCGCTCCTGAAGGTACCCCAGATCTATGGGGCCTTAGCGTTCTACCTCGACCATCGGGAAGACGTCCGGCGTTATCTTGAAGAGAAGGACCGCAACATCCAGATTTCCTCAGTGCCCCTGAGTGAGGAAAATCCGGAGCCGTGGAGCAGACTCGAGCAATCTCGCGAGGCGATGAACAAGAGCAAGACATGAGTATTCGCCTTCTTGTGGATGCCGACCTGAATCAAGCGATCGTCGATGGGTGCATGCGCGCGAACCGTCCGTCGATTTCCTCAGCGCCGTCGTAGCCGGACTCGAAGGCTTTCGAGATTCCGCCGTGCTGGAGCTTGCAGCGCGTCAAGGGCGCATTCTGGTTTCACATGACACGAGTACTATGCCGGCAGACTTCGCGGAGAGGCTCAGATAAGGCGTGATAAGCCCTGGAGTTCTTCTGGTGACACAGAAGACTCCGATCGGACCGGCGGTAGAAGCGCTACTCGAAGTTTGGTCGGCCTCCGAAGCGCGGGAATGGACGAACCAGATCCGGTATCTCCCTTCGCTGAGTGGACATGCGTTCCCCTGAGCGCGCCCAACCGGCGCTGGCGTTATCCCTGTAACACCCAGGCAAGATGGGCACAGCATCCTCGTGGGAAAGCCGCCTATAATTGAGACTGGAGAACACGCCATGCACAGCGCGTACATCGAACAGCGCAACGGGGGCTACTACGTGGCCGGGACGCGCATTTCGCTGGACTCGGTCGTGTACTCGTTCAACGAGGGACCATTCCCCGCCGCGATTCAGGAAGACTTCCTGTTGCTGAAGTTGTCGAAAGTCTACGGAGCGATCGCCTTCTACCTGGAGCCTAAGGCTGAGATCGACAAGTACCTTGAAGAAACCGAGCGCGAATTCGAGGGTAACGCGATCCCTCTCGAACAGGACAACCCGGCGCTGTGGGCAAAGATCCAGCGAGCCAAAGCCCATTCCCTCCAGAGTACGCCGGATGAATCGCCCGCTTGAGCATTCGGTTCCAGGCAGACGACGATCTCAAGTTCGGAATCGTTAGGGCCGTCCGGCGGCGTGAGTCCGCTATCCGCTACGTCGGCCCAGGAGGCCGGCTTGGAAGTCGGGCGGCCGGGAAATTTAGAGCTCTAGTTTCCGACGGAAACCTGAGTAGATACGCGTTGATCCGCGGCTCCTGTAAGCGGAGCGCCGAGCGGGCCTCCCGCTCATCATGATCCGAACCCGTCAAATAAGTCTTTTGTTTGCCGCATCCACTCGGACATTCCCGGTCAGGATGACCGTGGACACGCCCAGAACCCACCGCTTCCCGCCGCCGGCGACCCCGTTTAACATCGATTCCATCGTAGTTTCGAAACATCGCCGGCGATTTCGCGTAATAATAACTAAATACCGTGTGGAGGCGACCCATGAGAGCTGCATCCGGAATTACCCTACTCGTAGTGGTTGGCGCGGCGTTTGCCCTTGTGCCCCGGGAACCGTCGGCGGACCCTCGTCTGAAAAACGCATTCCGCAGCCCTCAGGAGAATGGCTGGACGTTTGTTCACCTCGAAGGCGAGCCCTCCGAGGTCGGCTTCCAGCACGGCGCACTGCTCGCGCCGGAAATTCTGGACGGACAACGCACGATTGCCGCGGAGTTGACCCACGACACGAAGAAGCCGTGGCAGTTCTTCCGCGATGCCGCAAAAGACACGCTCTGGCCACACATCGAGGATGAGTACCGGAAGGAGCTTGAAGGCATCGCCGAAGGCGTCCGGTCGCGCGGCGTTAAGCTCGACGTGTGGGACATCGTCGCCACGAACGCGTGGCTTGAATTCAATCCCTACTACGTGCAGTGGTACAACAAGAAGCACGGCGTAACGTCTCCGGCAACCGTCGTCACCCAGGAACATTGCAGCGCGTTCATCGCCACCGGAAGCTACACGAAAGACGGCAGGATCGTGATGGCGCACAACGCGTGGACGGGCTACGGCGACGGCCAGCGCTGGGCGATCGTATTCGACATCAAGCCCGCCAAGGGACAGCGGATCGTAATGGACGGATACCCGGGTCTGATCCACAGCGCCGACGATTTCGCGATCAATTCCGCGGGCATCATGATCACGGAAACCACAATCTCCGGTTTTTCCGGCTTCAATCCGGACGGTATTCCGGAGTTTGTCCGGGCCAGGAAAGCGGCGCAATATTCGCAATCGATCGACGATTTCGCGCGCATCATGCAGACAGGCAACAACGGGGGTTATGCGAACACCTGGCTCGCGGGCGACCGTAAAACAGGCGAAATCGCGAGTCTCGAGCTGGGCCTCAAGAACGTAACGCTAAAGCGAACGAAAGACGGGTATTTCGCCGGATCCAATTTTCCCGCGAACGAGAAGCTTGTGAGCGAGGAGACGGATTTCAAGACCTCCGACATGGGCTTAAGCGCCAATGCGCGCCACGCGCGTTGGGATCAGTTGATGACGGAGCACAAAGGCCGGATCGACGTTGCCGCCGGCGAGCGCTTCATGGCCGACCACTACGATACATTCGACAAGAAGGATCAGCCGGGCGAGCGTTCGCTGTGCGGCCACATCGATCTCTCTCCACGAGGTTCGGAGCCCTGGCAGCCGCCCTTCGGCGTTGCCGGCGCGGTACAGAACAAGGTCACGGATTCGACGATGGCCGAACAGCTTTCATTTCGGGGCGCGGCCGGCCACGCCTGCGGCCTGCATTTTAAGGCGGCGGAGCACCTGGCCAAATATCCGCAGTTCGCCTGGCAGAAGGATTTTCTGCGCGACTTGAATTCGCAGCCCTGGACGACGTTTCGGGCTCGTTAGGCTTCTCCATGCAACTCGACAAAGTGTACGAACCCAACCGCTTTGAGCCGCACTGGGCGCAGTGGTGGATCGATTCCGGCATTTTCAAAGCCACCCGTAAGCCCGGACCGAGCTTTTCCCTGGTGATTCCGCCGCCGAACGTCACCGGCTCGCTCCACATGGGCCACATGCTCGAGCACACCGAGATCGACGTCACCACCCGCTGGCATCGAATGCGAGGCGAGAATACTCTCTGGCTGCCAGGCACCGATCACGCCGGAATCGCCACGCAGATGATGGTGGAAAAGCAACTAGTCGAGGAAGGCACGAGCCGCCGCGAGTTAGGCCGCGAGAAATTCGAGCAGCGCGTCTGGGAATGGAAAGAGCGGTTCGGAGGGAAGATTTCGTGCCAGATGGTTCGCCTCGGCGCAAGCTGCGACTGGAGCCGCGAGCGCTTCACCCTGGACCCCGGTCTGTCCCACGCCGTGCGCGAAGCGTTTGTGCGGCTGCATGAAAAGGGGCTGATCTATCGCGGCGAGTACATGGTCAACTGGTGCCCGCGATGCCGCACCGCGATTTCCGATCTCGAGGTGGCGCATGAGGACGTCAACGGCAGTCTCTGGCACATCCGCTATCCCGTGCGCGGGACGGACCGAATGCTCGTGGTGGCTACGACTCGCCCGGAGACGATGCTTGGAGACACCGCGGTCTGCATGAACAGGAAGGACGAGCGCTATCTCGACTTGCACGGTAAGAGCGTCGATCTGCCGTTGATGAACCGCGAAATTCCAATCATTCTCGATCCCATGGCGGACCCCGAGTTCGGAACCGGAGTGGTGAAGGTGACGCCCGCGCACGATCCGAACGACTTCGAAGCGGGAAAGCGGCACAATCTGCCCATCGTCAAGGTCATCGACGAAACCGGCGCCATGACCGCGGAGGCCGGCAAGTACGCGGGCCTCGACCGCTTTGAAGCGCGTAAGCGGATTGTCCAGGATCTGGAGGCTTTGGGTCTGATCGAGAAGGTGGAGCCCTACGGCCTGAGCATCGGCAAATGCGACCGCTGCAAGACGATTGTCGAGCCGCTCCTCTCGAAGCAGTGGTTCGTGAAGACGAAACCGCTGGCCGAGAAAGCCATCGCGGCTGTCGAGAGCGGCCGGACTGAATTCATCCCCGAGACTTGGGCAAAGACGTATTACGAGTGGATGTACAACATTCGCGACTGGTGCGTGTCCCGTCAGCTTTGGTGGGGACATCGGATTCCGGCGTGGCACTGCGGCAGTTGCTCGGAGATTATGGTGGCGCGCGAAGCTCCGACGGTCTGCGCACGCTGCGGCTCGGACGCGCTGACCCAGGAAACGGACGTGCTCGACACCTGGTTCAGTTCCGGTCTCTGGCCGTTCTCGACGCTCGGCTGGCCGGAACAAACCGAAGATTTGAGGATTTTTTACCCGACGTCGCTGCTGATCACCGGCTTCGATATTTTGTTCTTCTGGGTGGCGCGGATGATCATGCTGGGCATCGAATTCATGGGCGATGTGCCGTTCCGCCAAGTGTACATACATGGTCTGGTGCGCGATGCGGATCGTGTGAAGATGTCGAAGACGAAGGGCAACGTCATCGATCCGCTCGAGGTCACCGAAAAGTACGGGACCGACGCGGTACGGATGTCGCTGCTGATCGGCGCCGCGCCCGGAACCGATATCGTGTGCACGGAAGAGCGCATGGAGAGCTCACGGGCGTTCGCGAACAAGATCTGGAACGCCGCGAGGTTCCTGTTTCTCAACATGGAGCGCTCGGCGGTTCCCGCCTGGATTCCCCCGGACTCCGCGCCTTTTCAGCCCGTAGCGGCGGCCGACGGGCTGCACGTCGCGATCGAAGACCGCTGGATCTTCAGCCGCCTGAACGCGTGCGCCGAGCAGTCCAACCGCGCCATCGAGCTGCACCGTTATCACGAGGCCGCGCAGGGGGTCTGGCATTTCTTCTGGCACGAGTTTTGCGATTGGTACGTGGAGTTGAAAAAGCTGAGATTTCAGGAGAATTCCGGCCTCAATTCCGACTGGCGCAACATACTGGCGGCTTTTGAAAACGCCCTGCGGCTCTTGCATCCGGTGATGCCGTTTCTCACCGAGGAGTTATGGCAGCGGCTGCACGGAGACGCTCCGCGCGTGCCGGTTTCGATCGCGCTCGCGGCGTATCCGCAATACCGGCACGAAGCCACGGACCTCGCGGCCGAGCGCGAGATTCAGGTGCTGCAGGACATTGTCACGGCGGCCAGAACGCTGCGCGCCGAGCGAAAGCTCGATCCGAAGGCTCGTCTCGAAGGCACGCTGTACTGCCGAACGGAAGCTTTCACGGTCGCGAACGCGAACGTCGACGCGCTGACGAAGCTCTCAAACGCGAGCCTTGCGATCCGCGAGGGCACGGCGCCCCAGACTGGCGTGGGCCGTTCCACACCGGCCTTCGACCTTGTCTTTGAGCTGCCCGCCGCTCAAATCGGCGCCGAGCGCCAGCGTCTCGAAAAGGAAAAGGATCAGCTCGACCGCGTGATTGCGAATTCGCACCGGCAGTTGAGCGACGAGAAGTTTCTCGCCCGGGCGCCAGAGCGAGTGGTGCAGTCGATCCGCCTAAAGTTAGGCGAATACGAAGCGCAGATGGAAAAAACGAACGTCGCGCTCGAAGGCCTCGCCGGTTGACCGCCGCCGAATGATGGACATTATTGAATTAGCCCTTGCGGAGGACATCGGCACAGGCGATGTCACGACCGCAGCCTGCGTGCCCGAGGACCGCCAGGCGGAAGGGCGTTTTCTGGCGCGTCAAAACCTGGTCGTCGCGGGTCTCGAAGTGCTGCCGGCCATTTACGCGTTTCGGGGCGGCGTGGACGGTCTCCGGCTTCTAAACGCCGATGGCGATCGTGTGGCCGAAGGCGAAACCATCGCCATTGTGCGGGGCCGCGCGCGCACGCTTCTGGAGTGCGAGCGGGTAGCGCTGAATTTCCTGCAGCGCCTGAGCGGAATCGCCACGCTCGCGCGCCGGTTTGCGGATCGCGTTTCGCACACCAACTGCCGCGTTCTCGATACGCGCAAGACCACGCCCGGACTGCGGCGGCTCGAAAAGATGGCTGCGGCGGCCGGCGGCGTCACCAATCACCGCATCGGCTTGTACGACGCCATCCTTATCAAGAACAACCACATCGCGGCGGCGGGCGGCGTTCGTCCAGCCCTGGAGCGAGCGTTCGCGACGGGTTTGCCGGTCGAGATCGAGGTACGGACGCTTCCCGAACTCGACGAAGCTTTGGCGGCGGGAGCGAAGCATCTCTTGCTCGACAATCTGACTCCCCAGGACGCCGAAAAGTGGGTCAAGGAAATTGCCGGACGGGCAACTGTGGAGCTCTCCGGCGGCATTACTTTGGATTCGGTTGCGTTGTACGCGGAGACCGGCGCGGATTTCGTGTCCTCGGGCGAAATCACGCATTCCGCGCCAGCGGTGGACATCAGTTTCCGCCTGGAATTGTTGTAGTGCCCTTCGATATCGAATCGGTCCGTGAGCGCTTTCCCAGCCGCGACATCGCCTGGTTCGAGAGTGTCGATTCAACCATGCGCGAAGCGGCTCTGCGGCCGATCGGTTCCGTGGTCGTGGCGGACGAGCAGACGGCGGGAATCGGGCGGCAGGGACACGCGTGGCACTCCGAAAAGCGAGCTGGGCTCTACGTCTCAGTCGTGCTATCGGCGGTGTCGCCTGTACTGACGCTGGCGCTCGGATTGGCCGCCTCCGAAGCGCTGGCGCGCGCGGCAAACCTCCGGTGCGACCTGCGCTGGCCGAACGACTTGATGTGCGGCCCGCGAAAGCTGGGCGGAATTCTCGTACAGCTCAATGAACAACTCAACAACCGCGTCGCCGTTGCCGGAATCGGGCTGAACGTCAATCACGCGGTGTTTCCCGTGGAACTCGCCGCCATCGCGACTTCGGTCCGAATCGAGACAGGCCGCGCGCACTCCCGGGAACGGCTCTTGATTGCGCTGCTTGGAACCATCGAAAGCTTCACGGCGATGCTGCTGAGCGGGGGCGCCCGGCCGATCATCGAGCAATTCACGAAGTGTTCCAGTTACGCTCGCGGGAAGCGCGTCACCGTCGAGCAGGGAGGGGAAACGCATACGGGAGTCACCGCCGGTCTCGACCCGTCGGGCTATTTGATCTTGCGGAAGGACGATGGTTCGCGGACCTTGGTTTTGGCGGGCGGCGTGCGGCCGGCGCAGGATTAGTACTAGAACGGAATCCGGCCATTCCGATTTGACATCCGCCACAGCCGGGCATATCATACATGGTAACCAGTGGTCTTGTTTCAAAATCGTAGCGATATCAGGAGTTCCGTGTGAGAGCCAAAATCGTCGTAACGGGAGTGTGTCTCCTCCTTCTCTTCTCTTTATCTTCCGCCACCTTTGCTCAAACGCTTGGTGAAATTACCGGCCAGGTTATGGACGAGTCCGGGGCTGTTGTGGGTGGCGCAAGAATTACCGTCACCAACGTAAATACCAACGCCATCCGGGAAGGCGTCAGCAACGACGCCGGCGTCTATACTTTCCCCTCCCTTCAACCGGGCGTGTACAACATCCGCGTCGAAAAGAGCGGCTTCAAGGCCGTGACCCGGCCGAACGTTCAACTGGAAGTTCAGCAGAATGCCCGCCTCGATTTCAGCCTTCCGATCGGTCAGGTGTCGGAGTCGGTCGAGGTCTCGGCGCAGGCGGCGCTGCTTTCGAGTGAGAACGCCACGGTGGGTACCGTAATCGAAAACAAGCGGATCGTCGAATTGCCGCTTAACGGACGCAACTACCTTCAACTCGTGTCCCTTGCGCCGAACGTGAGCTACGGTTTCCCGGCGGCGGGACAAGCCGGTTCGCGGCAGGGCGGCATCCGCGCGGACCAGACGATCTCGGTCGCCGGCCAACGCGCCAATTTCAACCACTACACGCTCGACGGAGTTGAGAATACGGACCCGAACTTCAACACGTTCGTCGTTCTCCCCTCGGTGGATGCCTTGCAGGAATTCAAAGTTCAGACCGGCGTTTACCCCGCCGAATTCGGACGGGCCGCGACGCAGATCAACGTTTCGACCAAGCCAGGATCGAACGACTTCCACGGGACCGCATTCTACTTCATCCGCAATGACAAGCTGGACGCGAAAAACTACGCCTTCACGGCGGCGCGGCCGGTGAAGGATCCCTTCAAGTGGAATCAGTTCGGATTCACACTTGGCGGTCCGGTGGTGATTCCGAAGATTGTGAATGGAAAGAACAAGCTGTTCTTCATGGCAAACTACGAATGGTTCCGGCAGCGCCGCCAGGTGCAGGCCGTTTCGAACCTTCCGTCGGTTGCCATGTTCGGCGGCGACTTCAGCGCTCCGCTCGTCGCGACGCAGGGAATTTTCGATCCGAGGACCCGCGTAAACCAAGGCGGAACAATCACCGCCACGCAGTTCCCGGGCAACCAGATTCCCGCGAGCCGGATTCACCCGACTTCGAAGAAGATGCTTGATTTCTACCCGACTCCGAATCTGGCCGGCAATAACCGTAATTTCGTCCAATCGCAGGGACGTCCCGTCAACCGCGACCAGTTCATCACCCGCATGGATTTCGTCGAATCCTCCAATTCGCAGTGGAATGCCCGCTACAGCTGGGGCGATGAGAACCAGACCACGGAAGCGCTCAAGCTGAACGGCGCGGCGATTATCACAAACTTCAATCAGTACATGGCCGCGAACACGCGGGTGCTGTCTCCTTCGGTCGTTACGGAAACCCGATTCGGCTTCACACAGTTCTACAACACGACGGGACCTGAGCTGGCCTTCACCCGCGACGTTGTCGGCGAGTTGAAGATTCCGGGCTTGACCAGCGGGCCGCCCGTGCAGTGGGGCATTCCGAACGTGTCTTTGCAGGGCGTCTATTCGGGTTTTGGAAACGACTCCGAAGGACCCTATGAGAACAACAACAATTCGCTTCAGTTCGTGAACAACACCTCAATCATCCGCGGAAAGCATACCTTCAAGTTCGGCGGCGAAGTCCGGCACGATGGCTATAATCAGGTGGGCAATCAGTTCGCCCGCGCGCAGTTTACCTTCACCCGGAACGCCACGCAAAACCTCTCATTGAGCGGTATATCGGGCGATCCGTTCGCCGATTTCCTCCTCGGCGAGACGTTCCAGTCCGAGGCCGCGGTCGCGATCGCTAATGCGAATTTCCGGTCTTTGGGATTTGCCGTCTACTTCGACGACACCTGGAAGATCAGCCAGAAGGTCACGATCAACGCCGGTCTCCGTTACGAATTGACGCCTCCGTGGGAGGATCAGACAGGACGCCTGTTCAACGCCATCGTGCGGCAGGATATCCGCGGCTCGAACATCCAGGACAAGAGCTTGTTTCCTTTCTTCATGCGGCAGGGCCCCGCGAGCCAGGACCCCTATGCCGGAGTCGCGCTCCGCTGGCCGGGGATTGAAGTCCGGCAGGACGGGTCGCTCAACAACCGCCTGGTGGGAGTGGATAAGAACGACTTCGCTCCGCGCCTCGGCCTCACGTGGTCGCCGACCCCCAAGTGGGTGGTCCGTGCGGGCGGCGGATACTTCTATTCGCAGGACACGGGAAACCCGCGCTTCGATATGGCGCGCAACCTGGCCGGACGCCTCCGCTTCAACTCGAATACACAGATTCCGAACTTGAACTGGGACAATTCTCTCGCGTCGATCGCCGGAGGAATTGCGCAGGTGCCCACGCCGTACACATTCGCCAATCCGTACGATCGCCGGACGCCGTACACGATGCAGTATTTGCTTAACGTCCAACGCGAGCTGCCCAAGAACACGCTGCTCGAAGTGGGGTATCTCGGAAGCTTGAGCCGTCACTTGGAAGGGCTGCGCGCCGTAAACGAGGCGATTCCCGCCTGCCAAAGCCGCAACGCCCGTCCAGGTTGCGAGAACGATCCACTGGCCGGCCTCTCGGTGCCTCTCCGTTCGCCGTTCCCGACGTTTGGCCGCATCCAACTTGTGGACAACGGAAACACGGGTAACTACAACTCGTTGGGCGCGAAGCTCACGAAGCGCTACTCGAATGGCCTGACCTACCTGATGAGCTACACCTGGGCCAAATCGCTCGACACCTCGACGTCGATTCGTACGCTGGGCGGCGACACCTTATTCCCGCAAAACAGCTACTGCCGCAAGTGCGAGTACGCGCGTTCGGGCCACGATACACGCCAGCGGTACGTCACCAGCGCGCTGTGGGACTTTCCGTTCGGCAAGGGCCGCAAGTACGACATCTCGAATCCCGTGCTGAACGCCCTGGCGGGCGGATGGCAGACTGGCGGCATTCTGACCTTCCAGTCGGGCTTCCCGATGACCGTGACCAACGGTCTGGACAATTCGAATACGGGCGGGTTCTTCGACCGTCCGAATGCGACTGGCGTCAAGCCTGAACTGCCCCGAGGCGAGCAGGATCCTACACGTTTCTATAACACCGCCGCTTACACGCCGAACCTGCTCGGAACCTTCGGCAATGTGGGCCGTAATACGCTTGATTCGCCCGGTATCATGCAGCTCGATTTCTCGCTGCTCAAAGACTTCACTCTCCGTGAGCAACACAAGCTGCAGTTCCGGTTTGAGGCATTTAACTTCCCGAACCATCCGAACTGGGGAAATCCGGACAACAACATCGCCAGCGCCTCCTTTGGCCGCCTGACGGGAACGCGCAACAATATGCGTAACCTCCAGTTCGCTCTGAAGTACAGCTTCTAGCCCGGAAGCAATTCGCGAAAGAACGGCGGCCGCAATCTTCGGATTGCGGCCGCTCCTTTTTGAACACGCGGCATTCTCCGTTGACGCCAGAGTAAACTAGTCAAGACATGCTCCTGGCACTTGATGCGGGAAACACCAATGTAACGATCGGCGCTTTTGAAGCCGGTGAATTGACCGGCGACTGGCGGCTGCGCACCGTCCACGACCAGACCGCCGACGAGTGGGGAATTCTGCTGCGAAATATCTTCGCGCTTTCGGGGCTCGATATCGCCCGCGTGGACGGCATCATCGTCGCGAGCGTCGTGCCGCCGCTCGACTCGACGCTTGCCCTCATGGCCCGGCGGTATTTCTCGACCGAAGCGATGTTTGTCACCTCGTCAACGGACACCGGCTTGAAGATCCGCTACGACAATCCTCGGGAAGTGGGCGCGGACCGCGTGGTGAACGGCGTGGCGGCGTTCCACAAGTACGGCGGACCCTGCGTCGTGGTCGATCTGGGGACGGCGATCACGTTCGACGTCGTTTCCGCGAACGCCGAGTACCTGGGCGGCGTGATCTGCGCCGGAATCGCCATCTCGGTCGAAGCGCTTTTTGCGAAGACCGCCCGCCTGCCTCTGGTCGACTTCATGGAACCGGAGCGGCTAATCGGCACGAATACGGTCGTGAGCATGCAGTCGGGGCTTTACTACGGCGCGCTGGGGATGATCGACGGCATTACCGAGCGCCTCATCGCCGAGCTCGGTCGGGACACGAAGGTGATCGCGACGGGTGGCCAGGCGCGTTTGATCGCGCGCGGCTCGCGATACATCAAAGAAATCGATGAGAACCTGACGCTCGACGGTCTGAGTCTGATCTGGGAACGGAACCGCAGGGCGTGAGCGAAGAGCAATCAAACTGGCCGGCGAACTACTTCAACTACTTCACCGAGATTGAAGAGCACTTCCAGCGCGCCCGGGGCACGAGTCTGTTTCTGCTCTCGCCTCTCGATTGGGCGCTGATCGAGAGCTGGAGAACTTCGGAAGTGCCCCTTGAAGCGGTCTTGCGCGGGATCGACGCGGCATTTGAGAAGTGGCGAAGCCGAAAGTCGAAGGTTCAGCAGGTGAATTCGCTGGCCTTCTGCGCGCAGGCGGTTCTGAAAGAGGCGCAGATCCTCGCGGGAGCGGCAAGCCCTCGAAGAAGCGGGTCCGGCGGTTCCGACGCTCCGCCGTTTCCGCCGGAAGAGTTGAGGGCGTACCTCTCGGCCAATGCGGCTGCCGTGCGGAACGCGGGCTGGGAGGAGATTGCGGGCTCTCTCGACCAACTCGCTCGCGGGGCTGAAACCCACATGGCGAATCTGGAGGAACTGGAGCAACGCCTCACCGCGCTTGAGGAAAAGCTGATCGCGGCGGTAAGAACCGCCCAGACGGAAGAGACGCTGTTTGAGGCGCGCCGTGACTTGGCCGCCGAACTACGCCCGTATCGCGGAAAGATGACAGCGGACCAGTTGGCGATGCTCGAAGCGCAGTATCTGGAGCGACGTCTGCTCGAATCGGCACGTCTGCCGCGATTGAGCTTGTTCTACATGAAGTAGGTTACACGTCGCGCGCGCAGCGGAATCCAATATTCGTGGTGGCGCTGTCCGGTGTGTTCGAAGTTCTCGCGCCTACCCGGTAACGGTTGCAGTAAGACTTGTGGCAAAGATACGAGCCGCCTTTCATGACGCGGTTCGTGCCGCTAACCGGGCCCAGCGGATTCTTCTTTGACGCAAGAATGTGCCAGGCCGGATGGAACCAATCGGCGCACCATTCCCACGCGTTTCCGGTGATCGTGTGGAAGCCGAAGCCGTTGGGAGGGAAGGCGTCGACGGGCGCGGTTCCGGCAAAGCCATCCTCCGCCGCATCGCGCAGCGGGAACTCGCCCTGCCAAATGTTGCAGAGATGCCGGCCGCCTGGAGTGAGTTCGTCGCCCCAGGGATAGGTTTTCCGTTCGAGACCGCCGCGCGCCGCGAATTCCCATTCGGCTTCGGTGGGAAGCCGCTTACCGGCCCACCGGCAGTAGGCGGCGGCGTCGGTCCAAGCGACGTGCGTGACCGGATGATTCATCTTGGAATCGATGCTTGAATCGGGCCCTTCCGGACGCCGCCAATTCGCTCCGGGCACCTTGCACCACCACTCGATTCCAAGGACCGTGTCCTCCACGACATCCGTGAACGCCTCTTTTGGGATATGAGTGTGAAAAACAAAGGACCAGCCGAAGCGCTCCGATTCCGTTACATGTCCGGTGGCCCGCGTGAACTCGAGATAACGTTCGTTGGTTACCGGATAGGTATCGAGGAGGAACGGGTCGAGCGTCACTTCGCGTATCGGGCCTTCGCCATCCGCGAGGAAGCTTTCCGGGGATTCCGCGCCCATCAGAAAGCGCCCGCCGTCGAGCTGGATCATGTTCTCCGCGGAGCCGGAGGTCACGCGCGCACGTTCCACCGAAGCCTGCCTTGAGATCTGAAGCAGAGCCGCGCGCTGACGGCTTGGCACGCAGCAGGGATGGGGCGGAGGCGTCATTTCCCGATCACTGCGCCGCGATCACGGCCTTCGCTTTGAGACGGTCCACATAGGCTTCGAGGGCCCGCTCCTTCTTTTCCTGGAACAGAGTCTCTTCGATTTGACTTTCCACCTGGTTGAAGCTGAGAATGCCTGCCGGTTTGCGGGCCTTCACGGTAGCGATGTGAAATCCGAAGGGGGAGCGGAAAATATCGCTGACCTGTCCTATATCGAGTGAGAAGACGACATCCTCGAACTCCGCAACCATCTCTCCGCGGGGAACGAATCCGAGATCGCCACCGTTGCCCTTGCAGTCGGAATAGCGCTCGGCTACTTCCGCGAACGCGGCTCCCGCCCGCAGTTCCCTTTCCGCCGCTTTTATCTGCTCGTGCGCGGCCTCCTCGCTGTTATTTTCGTCGACGTGCCTGACGATGTGCGCCGTGTGGATCAACTCCTCCCCCCAGAAACGCTCCTTGTTTTTCTTGTAGTACTCCACCAGGTCCTTGTGCCTGGGGCGCGCGACCTTGGCCGTAATGCGCTCGATCAGCCGTGACAACCGGATCTGCGCTTCCGCCTCCCGGCGTTGCTCGGCGGCTTCGGGCCCGGTACCGCAACCCCGAAGCGCCGCCTCAATCGCGTCCGGCGGCACCGGCTCGGGGTCCCTGAGCGCTTCCTGGCGCAGCAGCACGCGCTCTATCATATTCTCTCGCGCCCACTCGCGGAGCGTCGCTTCAGAGCGGACGGGATCCTCACCGCTTGCAAGTTCCTGGTAGCGCGGGCGCATGGCCGCGATCTCCCGCTTGATCAGAGCGTCGTCTACCTGTTCGCCATTCACTGTTAGCGGCATTGTGTTTTCGTTTTATCATTATGACAAATGGTCCGCCGTTGGACGCGCGGGCGGCATACGAAAATCGTCCGCCAGCCCAGACGCGCAACCGTTACACTAAGGGTGATGGCGCACTGGAAACTTTGGCTGGCGGTAGTTCTGTTCGCGGCCGCGGCATTCGCTCAACAGATCACACCCTCAGCACCGGTCCCCAAGCCACCGGGGCCACTTCAGGAATTCAGCAGTTCGCTCGAAGCCCTGTCGCGGACAGTGAGCCGGTCGGTGGTTCAAATCTTCACTACCGGGTACGCCGCTCCCGACGAAGGCGAGGCGTTCAATACGAGCCAACTTTCGCGGCAGCACGGCAGCGGTTCCGGCGTAATCCTGTCCACGGACGGCCACATCGTCACCAACGCTCACGTGGTTCAGGGCGCTCGCCGGATACAGGTACTGCTGCGCCCGACAAGAGCTCAAACCGCGGGAAAACGCTCCCTGCTTAAGCCGCCGGGACAGACGATTGAAGCCAAGATCGTTGGTGTCGACCGCGAAAGCGATCTGGCGGTGATCAAGATCGAGCGCACCGGTCTGCCGGCACTCACGCTCGGCAACTCCGACAACTTGCGGCAGGGGCAGGTCGTGCTGGCCTTCGGTAACCCGTTGGGCCTGGAGAACTCCGTCAGCATGGGAATCGTCAGCTCCGCCGCGCGGCAGATCAAGCCCGAAGACCCGATGGTTTACGTGCAGACCGATGCGCCCATCAATCCAGGCAACAGCGGCGGCCCGCTCGTCGACACCCACGGCCGTGTGGTCGGAATCAACACGTTTATCCTGTCGCAATCGGGTGGCAGCGAGGGGATCGGGTTCTCCGTGCCGAGCAATATCGTTCGCGATGTAGTGGCGCAGCTCCGCAAGAGCGGCCACGTGCACCGCGGACACATCGGCGTGTACGCCCAGACCCTGACTCCGAGCCTTGCGGCGGGATTGGGCATTGAGCGGGACGAAGGCGTCGTACTCGGCGACGTAACGCCGGAGGGTCCCGGAGAGAAAGCGGGACTCAAGGTCGGGGACCTGGTGGTGAGTCTCGACGGCAAGCCTATCGAAAACGCGCGCCAGTTAGACGTGAATCTGTACCGCCGTCCGATGGGCGAGAAAGTGCGTCTACAGGTGCTGCGCGGCGCGGAGAAGCTCGAGTTGCAGGTCGAAGTCATCGAGCGGCGCGATGATCCGAACCGCTTCGCCGACATGGTCGATCCGGAGAAGAATCTTGTGCCTAAGCTCGGCATTCTGGGAGTGGAGATCGATCGGAAGGTTGCGGGAATGTTTCCAGGCCTGCGAAGGCAGTACGGCGTGGTGGTTGCGGCGCGGTCTGGAAATTCACCCTACACAGGGAACGGATTGCAGCCGGGCGACGTGATCTACATGCTCAATGGATCACCGACGGCGAGCGTGGAAATACTGCGCTCGACTCTCGATCAACTTGCGCCCGGCAGCCCGCTGGTGATGCAGGTGGAGCGCGGCGGCCGGCTGATGTTTCTGACGGTCGAATTGGAGTAACCGTGACTGCGCCCTACGTCATTGGAATCGGCGGACCGTACGGTGCGGGAAGGACTGAATTGGCCCGGCTGCTTTGCGAGAAGGCATCCGGCCACGCACTTTCCGCTGGACGATTACTACCGCGATCTGTCGCACGTCAGCGTGGCCGAACGAGAGTGCGTGAACTTCGACGATCCGGCGATGTTCGACTGGGACTTGCTCGAACATGACGTCACCGCGCTCAGCCGCGGCGAGGCGATTGAAAGGCCGCTTTTACGATTTTTCCACGCATACACGAAAAGCGGATACGGAGACCGTTCAGACGGAACCGGTGCTGATCGTGGAAGGCATTTTTTGCTCTCTATCACGAGCCTCTGCGGCGGTTATTTGGGACAGCGGTGTTTGTGGAGCTTGCGGACGAAATCTGCTTCGCCCCCGCCTGGCACGCGACATTCGAGAGCGCGTCCGGTCGAGGGAATCGGTGTATCTGCAATACACCGCGACGGTGCGTCCGAGTATTCCTTAGAGAGCATCTCGCGCATGGGAATATCCTTGATGAAGCGAGGGTCGCCGACATAAGCGTCGCGGTCGGCGAAGGCGAGCTCAAGGCTTCGGTGACATAGTGCGGGTAGAGCGGGGAGTTGTGGCCCATGGCTTTCAGATCTACGCCTTCGAGAAGGTTGAGCGCCGGCAGCATCACGTGCCCGTGCGAGTTTGGAGGACAACCGCAGATGTGGTAGCTTTTGTAGCGGATGTGCAAGGGCTCGGCTTCCTCGGCGTTGAAGTCCGCGAAATCCGAGGCGTCGAGCATGGAACCGCCGTTGGCCCTCAGATATTCGACGATGCGGCGGGCGATGGGGCCGCGATAGAACGCGTCGCTCCCGTCGGCGGCGATGGCGCGGAAGGTCCGGCCGAGCTCGGGTTGCGCCACGACGTCGCCCATTTTCACCGGGTCGCCGTTTCGGAACCACACACGCGTGGTGGAGGGGAACGGCGCGAGACGCGGTTGATTCCTCTTGAATACGTTCTGCAAATTCTCGCTCACCACGAAACCTCGCTCGGCGAGCTCAACGGAGGGCGCGAGGATCTGCGCCCGGTTCAGGCGGCCGTATTTTTGCGCGGCGAGGAGAAGGGCGCTGGTCGCGTGTGAGACCAGGGGCGCGATGGACCCGTCTTCCCGTTGTCCGCCGCGGGCGGCCAGTTCGGCGATCGAAGCGCTTTTCGGCGCCCAGCCACTGCCGTTGACGAACTTCACTTCGCCGGCTTTCGCGAGGTAGATCAGCATGAAGAGGTCGCCGCCGAGGCCGGTACGGCTCGGTTCGAGAACGGTGCTGGAGAATCCGACGGCTGCTGCGGCGTCGATCGCGTTCCGCCCTGCGCGAGTATCTTGAAGCCTGTCATCGAGACGCCATAGTGGCCCGAGGAGACCATGCCGTCCATGCCGGGTACGACCGGACGCCAGGTGGAGGTTTGGGCCCAAGCGGCTTGAACGATGACGCAGGCAGCATCGGGCCGACGCGAATGGACGAGAATGTGGCATGTCATAAGGTAATGACGTAATTGTTGACACCTACGGAGGCTGGAAACGGTCAAAAACGCCCGGTTCTGGACGGATTCGGTGTCCGCCTCAGTGAGACTGCCGGTGGTTTGCGGGTCTCATTAACGTCAGCGGGCTCATTGGAGCCCGGTTTAGCGTCGTTTCGCACTTTTTGTTCGCGCAGCACCGGGCGGTTTTGCGAAACGGGCTTGAGGAGAGTCGGCTCAACCTGTAAGTCATTGCTGGTTAACAGGGTCACCGGTGGGCAGCCCGGCGGACTCCGCGAAGTCGGGGGTTGGCAGGCCGGGGACCTCCTCGAACGGCAGGGTCTCTTCCGTCCAAGCCTCTTCGCGGCGGTCGTCCTTCGCGCAGACGCAAGAGGTTGTCCATGGCGCGTTGCATGATTCGCTGAAGACGAGACTCGTAGCGGTGGATGAGGTTGAGCGAGGGCGACGCCGAGAGGTAGGTGAACGCGTTGGCTGTGCGGTTAGAGCGGTTCGGGTCGCTTTGATCCTGCATGTTGGACCTCATGAGGTTCTTCTCCATGGACTAGTATAACGTTTCATTAAAACATGAACTAGTAGATCTGTTTCCTGGTATGCTTGGGCATGGCAGGCAAATCTAGGCGATCCAAACTGGTTTTGACGGATGAAGATCGGACGGAATTGGAGCAGTTGTCGCGGTCGCGCACGCTGCCCCATCGGGAGGCGCAACGCGCCGCCATCATTCTGGGATATTACGGGGGCGAGAGCATCGCCAGCATTGGGAGACGCCTCGGGATGACGCGCTTGAGCGTTTCGAAGTGGGTTGCAAAATCCCTGGCGGTGGGTCCGATGGCGGCGTTGAAAGACAGCTACCACCGTCCCAGGGCACCAGCAATCGGCGACGATGCCAAAGCGTGGGTGGTCCATGTAGCGTGCTCGAAACCGAAGGATCTGGGTTACGCTGCCGAAGTTTGGAGTCGGCAAGCGCTGGCAAGACATGTCCGCGAGCATGCTGTGGAGGCCGGTTTTCCTGTACTGTCGCGGGCGGCCAAAGCGACCGTGCATCGAATCCTGGCGGAACAGCCATTGCACCCGGAAAAGGTCAAGTATTACTTGGAACGGCGCGACCCTAATTTTGAGGCGGGAATGCGGAAGGTCCTGATCGTTTATCAGGATGTGGCGCTGCAGAATGCAAGACGAGCCGCTGGCGAGATGACTTCCAACATCATCACTGTTTCGGTGGACGAGAAGCCTGGAGTGCAGGCCATCGGTAATACTGCGCCTGACTTGCCGCCCGTGCCAGGCAAGCATCCCACAATCAGCCGCGACCACGAATACGAGAGATTGGGTACCTGTTCAATACTGGCAGCTCTAGATCTCCAGGATGGTCATGTCACGGCGCGCGTGGAAGACCGCCACCGCAGTGTCGAATTCATTCGCCTGCTGTCCGACCTCCATGCGAAGTATCCGCCTCAGTGCACGATCAGAGTCATACTGGACAATCATTCCGCTCACATTTCCAAGGAAACTCAGGCATTCCTGTCGAGCCACCCCAACCGCTTCCAGTACGTCCTCACGCCGAAACATGGCTCATGGCTGAACATCGTCGAGACTCTGTTCGGCAAGATGGCGCGAAGTTTTCTGCGCCATATCCGAGTCCAATCCCTCGATGAACTAAAAGCCCGAATCCTCAAAGGCATCGAGGAAATCAATGCCGCACCCGTCGTCCACCGCTGGAAGAATTTCGAGGCACTCGCTGAAGATTAATTAGGATATGGTTTAATGAAACGTTGTACTATGCACGAGCAAAAGCCGTTGGCAAGTGAACCCTGCGCACAGAGGACGCTCCAGCCTCCTCGGCGTTGAGTCATCCCCTCAAGAGTGCGAAAGTCGGGCTAGGCGTCAATACTGTTCACTTAACAATCTTGATCCGCTTGGCACGAACCGGATCTTGGGGAAAGCGCTGGAACCTCGACTGGAACCCGGACGCCCGAAGGCCTTGTCGTTGTCCGCGGTATCGGCGACATCCAACGTGCTGCCGTCCAGCTGACCAATCGCCATTGTCGATACCAAGCGCCCTTGGTGCGCTTCTCGGCAATGGGACCTACCACCGCATCATAGAGTTTGTTCAGCGGTTCTGCCCCCAAACGGCTTCGGGCTTGCGAGATGCCCGATTTTCCGGCCACTTTCACTTTCGCCGAGGGATTCAGCAACCACTGCACGCCTTCCAGCAGGCTACGCAATACTTCCCGATAACAGGACCGCATATACAGCGCCAGGGCGATGACGTAATAGACCACCACATGCGCTGGCAGATCGCGCTCACGGACGCTGGCGCGATTAGTTTCCTTGAGGACCTCATGGATTTTCTCGGCGGGGAAGAACTTGGCTATCGCGCCGAGGCTGATGTAGTCTGTGATCCGGCTGCCAGCCGGCAATTCCGCCAGGGTGCGCGCCATCCGTTCCTCCTTATTGATCGCACCTCGCCGCCAATTCCACACTCTGCAGAACCGGATTGGAGCCCAGGATCCGCCGATAGGGATACCGTCCGCGGATGGTCCTATTGAAATACCGGCCCTTCGAAGGCGCGTCGAGCAGCGCTTCCTACACCGCCGCGGGAACGCCGAAGTAAAGGTAGACAGCCCGACTACGGAACTCCAGTTGCAGGCGTTTTAGATTTTCGTCGTAGCCAGCCGTCGCAAGGGTGGTTGGCTCCACAATGGAAACGCGCATGGAATACCTCCTTGTTGGAGGCATTCGCCCTAAAGCAGAATATCATGACAATGCTTTTAAGTGAACAGTATTGGGGCTAGGCTCACCGTCCGGAACGGAGCGGCGAAGTCTCGTCAGACGTACACCCGCTTCACGCGGGCGCCGATTCCGCAGAGCACGCTGTAGGATATCGTCCCCGCGAGCTTGGCGATCTGCTGCGCATCCAGGCTCGTATCGCCTTCCCGTCCCAGTAGAGTAACGGTATCGCCGGCCTTGAGCGACGGCGCATTCGTCAGGTCGACCGTGGTCAGATCCATCGACACGGTGCCCACAACGGGCGCGAACCTGCCTGCCGCGATCACCTTCCCTTTGTTCGAAAGCCTGTGAGGGAAGCCGTCGGCGTAACCTACCGAGAGCACCCCAATTCGCATAAGACGCGGGGCTCGAAACGTTCCTCCATAGCCGATAGGCATTCCTTCCGGCACTTCCTTTATCAGTGCGATCTTCGTTTTCCACTCGAGTGCCGGTTTCACGTCAAGGACTCGAGCCGGACTGCCGCCTTTCGCGGGGGACACGTAGCCATAGATCGCGTGGCCGGGCCGCACCATGTTCTGCCAGGCCTCGCGCCGGCCGTAGGCAATGGCGTTCGTGCTCGAAAGGTGAAGGTAGCGCGGCAGCGGGCCGATCTGCAGCAGGGCGGCACAGACTGCGCTGAAGTGTTCAATCTGCCGTTCCGTTTGCAGCGAGGAGTAGTCGGCCGCCGACGAAAAATGGGTCATGAGCCCTTCGCACTGCGTTCCGGGCAGAAGGAGCGCGGCGGCAATGCCGCCGGCCGAAGCGGGCGTCCCCATCCGGTTCATGCCGCTATCGATTTTCAGGTGGAAGCGGACCGCGCGCTCCCTTAGCGTCGGCAGGTCGGCGAGATCATGCACGACGGGCGTCAGCGCGTGCTCGTCAAGCGCACCCAGTTCATCGCTGAAGTAGCCGCCCATTACCAGTATTCTGGCTTCGATTCCCGCCCTCCGGAGCGCTATTCCCTCTTCCACCGAGCTGACCGCAAGCCAGCGCGCGCCCGCCGCGACCAGGACTCTCGATACCTCGACGGCGCCGTGCCCATAGGCGTCCGCTTTGACAACGCCCATAACCTCGACGGCGGGCCCAACCACCGCTTGAACCGCGCTGTAGTTGGCTGCGATTCGCGCTTTGGAGATTTCGACCCACGAACGGTACGGGCGTTCAACCATGCACCGCTCCACTGCCGTTCCTTTCTTGAAGAATCCGCGTACAACGGACACGCCGGCCGCCGCCCACTCCGCGGAGTTCCGCCTTCGTTCGGCGTCGCGCCGGGCGGCCTTGGCGCTTTTGACTTTGCTCGCGAAATTCTGCTATCAATAGGGTCAAGCAAGCCGAATTATTCTTTTCTTTCATAAGGAAGGTATCCTCAGTGGAGTCCGTTAATCGTAAGCTGATTCGTCCATCTTTAACCGAGATCAAGGATCAAATGACACCGCCGCGCCGCATCCAAAAAAAACCCGCTCCGCCCGATCAGACCAACGCGGAGAATTTCTACTACGTGAAGCAGATGCAGGCCAAGACTCCAATGGTGTTCGTCCTCCGAGACGGCGAGAAACTCCGTGGCGTCATCGAATGGTACGACAAGAGCTGTCTGAAGGTGAACCGCGACGGTGAGCCGAACCTGCTTCTATACAAGCCGAATATCAAGTACATGTACAAGGACGGCTAGGATTTCGCTTTCGCCCTCATCGCCAATCGGTACGCCCGTCTTTCGCCGGCGTTTTCGAAGCGGCGTTTTTCCTCATCCGTTTCCGGAATCGCCGGTGGTAAGGGTACTGGCTGGTCCTGTTTGCCGAGAGCGACGAAAGTCAGGTAGGCGGACGAAGTATGTCTGGTTTCGCCCGTGATCAGGTTTTCCACGAACACTTTTACGCCGACCTCCATGGACGTGCGGAACACCCGGTTCACGGAGGAGTACATTACCACAAGGTCGCCGATGCGAACCGGGTGAAGGAAATTCATATAGTCGACCGAGGCCGTTACCACGGGGTTGCGCGCGTGCCGCAGGGCGGCAAGCGCCCCGGCCAGATCGACGAGGTGCATCACTTTGCCGCCAAGCACGTGCCCGAGCATGTTCGCGTCCGTGGGCAGGGCGAGTTCAGAGTAGGTCGAGATGGAGTCTCGAACGGGTTTGCCGTCCATAGGCTGAGTATCGTAACAAAAGAGGCGTAATTGCAATCATGGCGAACAATCGAATGGAAACTTTGAAGGGGATGGTCGCGCAGAACCCGAAGGACAGCTTCGCGCGCTACGGTCTGGCGACGGAATACAAAAACGCCGGCAATTTGGAGCAGACGATCGCGGAATTCAAAGATTTAATGGAAATAGATCCGGACTACGCGGCCGCCTATTTCCACGGGGGCCAGACGCTCGAAAAACTGGGCCGTGCGGATGAGGCCCGGACGGTCTACAGTCGCGGAATCGAGGTCACCACTCGCACGGGCGACGACCACACACGGAGCGAGATTCAGGCGGCCCTCGATATTCTGGGGTAGGGTCGCTGACTCACTTGCGCGGCCAATTTGCGTCGAGCACCCAGCTCAAAGGCCTCGGATGATCCCCGCGTGCCGGGGCGCGAATTCAGGATACACTTGAAAACAAGGCTGGCTACGTCTGTCTCAACGACGAGTCTTGCCGTTGTTGCCGGAGGAGACGTCAGGTGCGGAGCGAAGGCTTCGGATTCCTCCGCCGCTCTGCATTGATGGTGGCTCAACAGGCGATCAAAAAGAAGAAGCCGGCCCGGACCACATTGGGCGGGTCTTTGACGAGTTGTGGAGGTTATCGCAAAGCCGCCGGCCTGCGCGGCGGGGGGCAGCAATCCTCGGAACACACCGCCGGGACGCCGCCGTCCACCCGTTCGACAATCAATTCGCGGATCATGCGCACAAACCTCGGATGCGCCCCCACGGTCCCGGCGCGAAGCATGTTGATCCCGAGTTCCCCGCACAGCCGGGCGGCTTCGGTGTCCAGATCGTAGAGCACTTCCATGTGGTCCGACAGAAATCCGATCGGAGCGATCACCACATCGCCGCTGCCGATTTCACGCAGCGCGGCGAGAATATCGGGTTCGAGCCACGGCTGTCCGGGAGGGCCGCTGCGGCTCTGGTAGACCAGCCGGTAATCGGCGCGCCCAAGCGCCGCCCCCACCGCGGCGCACGCCGCGTTGAGCTGCCGCTCGTAAGGAGAGGATGCCGCCATCGCAACCGGAATGCTGTGCGCCGTGAACAGGAGCTGCGCGGAGGGAAGCCGGTCGAGCGCCACTCGGACCCGGTCCGTCATCGCTTCCAGAAAACCGGGATGATCGCTGAATGTCCGCAACTTCTCGATCTCCGGCGTTTCGGGACCGGACTGCTCGCGGACGCGCGCGATGTCTTCCAGATACTGCCTGCACCCGGAATAGGAACCGAACGCGGAAGTCACATACGCCAGCGCACGCCGCACGCCTTTCCGGTGCATTTCACGGAGCGTATCCGCCAGCATTGGATGCCAATTTCGATTTCCCCAAAACACGGGCAATGCCGGCCCGTGCCTTGCCAGTTCGGCTTCGAGCGCCCGAACCAACTCCCTGTTCTGCTCGTTGATGGGGCTCCTGCCGCCGAAGTGGTAGTAGTGCTCCGCCACTTCCAGCATGCGCTCGCGGGGAACGTTCTTCCCCCGGAGGACGTTCTCGAGAAACGGAATGACATCCTCGTGCCGCTCAGGCCCGCCGAACCCGAGAATCAGGACCCCGTCGAATTCCGGAATCATCCGTTCAGTAGCCCGGGAAGTTCAGCGGAGGGCAGCCGCAGCCCAACATAGAACGTTCCGAACATCGCATAGATGGCGCTCACTTCGTCGAAGCGCATCTCGTAAATCAGCTTCTTGAAGACGAGCGGTTCGTCGGCGAACAGATCGACGCCCCATTCCCAATCGTCGAAGCCGACCGACGTCGTAATGATCTGTTTGACCGCGCCCGCGTAGCGGCGCCCTATCCTGCCATGACTGTCCGTCAGTTGCGATCGCTCCGAAAGCGGCAGCATGTACCAGTTTTTCGCTTCGCCGCGACGGCGGTCCATCGGGTAAAAGCAGCAGTATTTTCGCGGCGGGATCTCCGGCCACAAGCGCGGCGCCATGGCCTTGCGTTGATAGGCGAGGGTTTCTTCGATGCCCGCGTTCCATTCCGGGCTGTGCGGCGCAACGCCTTTTTCAAGCAGGCTCGCGTAAACCCGCGAAGTCGATTCGTAGAGTCCCAGTTCGACCATGGAAAGATACGAACTCGTCTGCTCCAGATAATCAGACAGGCGCAGCCGCGCGAGCTTCAGTTCAACGTGATTCAGTTCCTCGAAACTTCGCCGGAAGTGGACGAACATCAAGTCGCCCTTGTGTCCGAGCAGCGAATATAGCGCGGATTGCCGCTCGCCGGGCTGCTCCATCTCCGCGAGCGTGGAGAGCGCTTCGTCGAGCACGCTTTTTCTCGCGCTATCGGAAAGCTCCCTCCAGGCGGACCAGCGCACGCGCATCATTTGATGCAGTACGCTTGAGCCTTCCATCGTCAGGGGGACCGCCGGAGCTTCGGGCGCCGCCGCGGGAGTTACGTGTTCTTCGGGTCTCATCTCATACCACTATACTTTGCCGTGTTCCTTGGAAGATGCCGCAACGGGGGTGGGAGAACAAGCCGCGACGGGCGGGAGAACAAGCCGCGACGGGCGGGAGGACAGGCCGCGACGGGCGCGGGAGAAGATGCCGCGACGGGTGTGGGAGAACAAGCCGCGACGGGCGTGGGAGAACAAGCCGTGACGGGCGGTGGGAGAAAGGGCCGCCACGGGTGTGGGAGAACGGGCCGCCACAGGTGTGGGAGAACAAGCCGTGACGGGCGGTGGGAGAACGGGCCGCCACGGGTGTGGGAGAACGGGCCGCCACGGGTGTGGGAGAACAAGCCGCAGCGGGCTGGGAGGACAGGCCGCAACGGGGGTGGGAGAAGATGCCGCGACGGGGGTGGGAGAACAAGCCGCGACGGGCGTGGGAGAACAAGCCGTGACGGGAAACAAGCCGCAAGGACGACAGGCCGCGACGGGGCGTGGAAGAGCAGGCCGCAAACGGGCTGCGAGAATAAGCCGCGCGACGGCCTGGAGACAAGCCGCAACGGGCTGGAAGAAAACAGGCCGCGACAGGCATGGGGCGAGCGGTGGTTGACTTTTGCTACGCGGCACTCGCGGAGCCTCGGACCGCTTCCTTAGCCTTGGACCGCCGCCGGAGGACGCCACCGGAGAATCGGCTTCCTCGCCGCCGTCACTTCGTCCACTTTGCTCGTCCGCGTGCTGTGCGGAGCGCTCAGCACCAATTGCGGGTCGGTCTCGATCTCCCTGGCGATCGAGATCATCGACTCGACAAACACATCGATTTCCCGCAGGCTCTCCGTCTCGGTCGGCTCGATCATCAACGCGCCATGCACAATCAGAGGGAAGCTCACCGTGTAGGGGTGGAAACCGTAGTCGATCAGCCGCTTCGCAATGTCGCCCGTGCGGACTCCCAGCTTTGCCTGCCGGTCGTCGCTGAAGACCACCTCGTGCATGTTCGGCGCTTTGTACGGCAGGTCGAAGTAGGGCTCCAGTTTCTTGCGGATGTAGTTTGCGTTCAGCACGGCGTCCACCGTGGCGTTTCGCAAACCCTCGCCACCGTGGGCCAGAATGTACGCAAGGGCGCGCACCATCACGCCGAAATTGCCGTAAAACGCCCGCACTTTGCCGATCGATTTCGACCGCTTGTAGTCGAACTTCAGGTTCCTGCCCCCGCGCCGGATGCGTGGAGCCGGGAGGAACGGTTCGAGGATCTTCTTTACCGCCACCGGACCTCCGCCAGGCCCGCCGCCGCCGTGAGGCGTGGAGAAGGTCTTGTGCAGATTGATATGCATCACGTCGACGCCGAAGTCTCCCGGCCGCGCGATGCCGACGAGCGCGTTCATGTTCGCGCCGTCCATGTAAACCAGGCCGCCCTTCGCGTGCACGATCGCGGCCGCGTTCACGATGCTTTCCTCGAAGACGCCCAGCGTGTTCGGATTCGTGACCATTAGCCCCGCGACGTCTTTGCTCATCGCCTTGGCGAGCACTTCGAGGTCGATTCCGCCCGCTGCGTTCGACCGTATGTTTTCCACTTCGTAGCCGGCAATCGCCGCCGTCGCCGGGTTCGTCCCGTGCGCCGAATCCGGAATCAGAATTTTCTTGCGCGGATTTCCTCGCTTCTCGAGCAAGGCGCGGATGAGCAGAATACCCGTCAGCTCGCCGTGCGCGCCGGCCGCCGGCTCGATGGTCACGGCGTCCATCCCGCTTATTTCCGCGAGCGCGTCTTCGAGCTGCACGATGATCTTCATCGCGCCCTGCGACAGCGACTCCGGCTGGTAGGGATGCGCCCACGCCAGTCCGTCAAGCCGCGCCACAAGTTCATTCACGCGCGGGTTGTATTTCATGGTGCAGGAGCCGAGCGGATAGAGGCCCAGGTCGATCGCGTAGTTCCAGGTGGAAAGCCGCGTGAAATGGCGGATGACCTCCACTTCGCTGACCTCCGGAAACCCGTCGATGTCCTTGCGGACGTTCGCCGCGCCAAGCGCCGCCCGAGGATCGACTTCGGGCACGTCGAGCGCCGGGAGTTGGTAGCCCTTCTTGCCCGGAGAACTCATCTCAAAGAGAAGGTCTTCGTTCTGCGTGATGTGGGATCGGACTTTCATGTCTGTTCAGGCGCTACCGTTCGCGGAATTCTATTGAGGAGCCATTTCCTGGGCAAGCGCATCCATATGCTCGCGCTTCGTCATTTCCGTGGCGCAAAGCAGCACCGAGCCCGCCAGCTCCGGATAGAACCGGTCGAGCGGCAACCCGCCCACGATGCGTTTCTTCAGCAGCGCTTTGTTGACGGCTTCCGGCGCCCTTCCGCCGCACTCCGCGACAAACTCGTTGAAGAACGGACCGCTAAACCGCGGCTTCACTTTTCCAGCCAGGTAGTGGGCTTTGGATAAGTTCTGCAGCGCCAGCTCGCGCAGCCCCTCTTTGCCATAGATCGACAGGTAGACGGTCGCCATCAGAGCGATCAGAGCCTGGTTGGTGCAGATGTTCGACGTCGCCTTCTCTCTGCGGATGTGCTGCTCGCGCGTCGAAAGCGTGAGGCAAAAGGCGCGATTGCCGCGCGAGTCCTTCGTCTCACCCACCAGGCGTCCGGGCATCTGCCGGATAAAGCGCTCTTTCGTCGCCATGATGCCGGCAAACGGCCCGCCGAAGCTCGGCGGGATTGCGAAGGACTGAAGCTCGCCCGCCACAATGTCCGCGTCCACCGGCGGCTCGAGCAATCCAAGCGAAACGGCTTCGGCGAAAACGAAAATCAGCAGCGCGCCGTGGCGATGCGCAATCTCCGCCGCCGCCTTCACGTTCTCCACCACTCCGAAAAAGTTCGGCGATTGGACGATCACCGCCGCCGTGTCAGCCGTAATCGACCGCTCCAGCTCTTCCAGATTCGCCGCGCCCGAATCACCGTCGTATCCGAATTCGACAACCGGCATTCCCTGATTCTTCGCGTAGGTGTTGAGCACGGCGCGGTACTCCGGATGGAGCGCGCGGGAAACGGCGACGCCGCTGCGCTTCGTGACGCGTACGGCCATCATCGCCGCTTCGGGAACCGCCGTCGACCCGTCGTACATAGAGGCATTCGCCACATCCATGCCGGTCAACTGGCAGATCATCGTCTGAAACTCGAAGATCGTCGTCAGCGTGCCCTGGGCGATCTCCGCCTGGTAGGGTGTGTACGAAGTAAGAAACTCGCCGCGCGAAACCACGGTATCCACAAGCACGGGGCGGAAGTGCGAGTAAACCCCGGCGCCCAGAAACGCTGCATATCCGGTCGCGCATTCGGCGGCCCGGCCCCGAAAATACTCCACGATTTCGTACTCGGAAATCCCCGGCGCAAGATTCAACGGGCGGTTCAGCCGGACTTCCGGAGGCAGATGCTCGAATAGCTGGTCCGCGGAATCGAGGCCGCAGGCCTCAATCATCTGCCGGCGTTCAGAGGGTGACTTGGGAAGATAGCGCAACTAGCTTTCGGCTCCTACATAAGTTTGATACTCGGAAGCGCTCATCAGATTCACGATATCCCCGGGCGCGCTCAGACGAACTTTCACAAGCCACGCTTCTCCGTGCGGATCGGCGTTCAGCTTTTCGGGCGCGGTGGAAAGCTCGTCGTTGACGGCGGTCACTTCGCCCGAGACCGGCGAATAGATATCCGAGACGGCCTTCACGGACTCAACCGACCCGAGGGGCTTGCCCTGTTCGACCTGCGCCCCGACTTTCGGAAGGTCCACGTAGACAATGTCGCCAAGCGCCTCCTGGGCGTGATGCGTGATGCCGACGATGCCCGTGTCCCCTTCGACGCGCACCCACTCATGCTCTTTGGTATAGCGGAGATCTTCTGGATACATTCTCACCTCGCTCGTTTGTAGAACGGCGTCGCGACGGTCACGGCGTCCACGGGCTGCTCGCGCACAATCACCTGGATGGCGCGGCCGATCGCGGCCTGTTCCACGGGAAGATAGCACAATCCAATGTTCTTGCCTAGCGTCGGGGAAGGCGACCCGCTCGTGACCCAGCCGGCGGGCGATCCGTCGACCAGCACCGGATACCCGTCTCGCGCAATGCCCCGGCCCGTCATCTCAAATCCAATGAGCTTACGGCTGACGCCCTTCTCCTTCTGCTTCGCGAGCGCGCCGCGGCCGGTGAAATCACCCTTCGCCAGCTTCACGATCCAGGCCAGACCGGCGTCAAGCGGCGTAATCGTGGCGTCGATCTCGTGGCCGTAGAGCGCCATTTTCGCTTCGAGCCGCAAGGTGTTTCGCGCGCCGAGGCCGCACGGCTTGAGACCGAATTCCGCGCCCGCCGAAGCGATTTCGGCCCATACGCGGGCGGCTTCCGAGGGCGCGATGTAGATCTCGAAGCCATCTTCGCCCGTGTAGCCCATGCGCGAAATTCGCGCTGGTGTACCGCAGACCGCGCCGTCCGTAAACCAGTAATACTGGATAGCAGGCAGATCCGCCGTAGTCAGCTTTTGCAACGTTTCGATCGCTCGCGGACCCTGTATCGCAATCTGCGCGTAGCGCGGGCTGGCAAAATCCACTGTGGCGTCGAAACGATTCTGCTGGACGATGTGCTCGTAGTCCTTATCCTGGTTCGACGCGTTCACGCAGATAAAGTAGTGGTCGTCCGCCACTTTGTGGACCGAGATATCGTCGCAGAATCCGCCGTGTTCGTAGAGCAATCCCGAATACTGAATCTGCCCGATCTTCAGGTTCGACGCGGCGTTCGTCGCGATTTGCTCGACCAAACGAAGCGCTTCCCGTCCACGGATTTCGATTTCGCCCATGTGGCTGACGTCGAACATTCCCACGGCGTTCCGGACGGTATGGTGCTCGTCGAGAATGCCGGAATATTGAACAGGCATGTCCCATCCGCCGAAATCGACCATGCGGGCGCCTAAGGCGCGGTGAACGGAATTTAGAGGGGTCGCCTTGAGGGACGCGGCACTTGCCATTGAAACAGCCAATTTAGCACAAAAACCGCCGTTCTTGCCTTGGAGCGGTGTTGAAGAGGCGCGAGGGTCGAAAAGCCGGCGGACTGTGGGGGCCGGGTGGGCGTTGGTCCTGCGTGGTTGGGCGAGCGTGTGGCGCGGCATGAGGTAACTGGCGGTAGCTGGTGGCGGGCGGAAGCCGAAGCTGACTAATAACGTCCGCCTCGGGAGGTCTTCGGCCTCTTTCGGGGCGGGACTTCCTGCGATTTGCCTGTCTCGGCGGCCTCGGCGCGGTGTTCGGAAATGGGATTAGCTTCGCTCGGTAATTTTTGTTCCGGCTGCATCGGGCAGTTGGGCGGAACGGGTTTCAGAAGGGTGGATTCTGCGCTTAAGTCTTCACCGATCAAAGAGTTGTCGCTTTCCTCGGGGTTTGGCTCCGGCGGGATCCGCAGTTCGGGTTGTTGTTTGGAAACGGGGTTTGGCGGTACGCGGACCTCCTGTAAAGGCTGGTTTCCTTCGGTCCAGGCTTCGTCGCGGCGGTCGTCGTCGCGCAGCCGCATGAGGTTGTCGAAGGCTCGCTGGAAGATTCGCTGGAGACGGGCCTCGTAGCGGTGAAGGAGGTTGAATTCCGGCGTCGCCGAGAGTCCGATAAAGGCGTTGGCGGGGCGCATGGCGGGGTCCGTGCCGCCTTGGTCCTGAATGTTGGACTTCAAGAGATTGGTCTCCATGGCGCAAGCGCGGCGCATACGCCAAAAAGCGGAGACCATTTCTTCGATGAGACCGTCTTCGACGCCATCGACGGGGAGGAAGCGGTCGCGGAACTGGCGGTGGAGCTCTTCGAAGCTTTCGCGGGGCTCGGCTTGCAGGAGGACGCAACTGGCGAGGAGGCCATGGCGATAGGCGTTCTGAGCGGAACGCGCGAGGCCGGCGGGAGTTTTGCGGCCGCGGCCGAGAGCGCCGTTGGCACGGGCGGCTTCAATTTTACGTTGAGAACTCATAGAGGAGAGGACCTTCTGGTTACAGGGTACACTATGAAGTCAAGTGTTTATCTATTAAGTAGCTTGTTATCAGTTAGATGACTCTTGTGACCGGCTTGGAGAGGTTGGTGCAGTCTTTTTTGGGAGAGTTGGGGATGGAGCTGGTAACGATATTGTTATCAGTTAGATGAGGCTTTCCGGATGGGCGCTCGGAGTCGCCGGAACCGCTGGAGGGCCTCTGAGACGAGGCCGTTGACAGGCCGGAGGCTGTCCCACATGGTGGAGGCGGACTGAAAAGCCCTGTCACAGATTTTCAAAAGTACCGTTTCGTAAGCCGGCTTCTATTCGGCGCCCGGTCAGGACGGAAGGTTGAGTGGAATGGCGTGGGCGCCTTCCGCTCGAATCATTGTGAACTACGCTGCGAACCTCAGAATCTCCACTTCCGCCCCGCTCTTCACCGCGGCTTCAGCCTTACTCATCACCTGTCCGGTCACTGTGTCCGAGAGGTAATATTCACCACAGTTCTCGCACACTTCCGCTGGTACCTGTTTCAAGATTACAGTGGTGTCGCCTCGCTGAAGGGTCACCGTCACCTGTCCCGGGCGAGTCTCACCGTGTTTGCACACCACACAATTCATTGTTCTCGCCGTTTCCCGACTCCCGGCTCCCACTGCTCCCGCTGGGGCTCATACGCCTCACTATTATGCGCCTGCCCGTCCCGGCATCCCAAGAGCTTCGTCCCGTTGGGCAGGGCACGTGGATGAAGTTCGCGGGATTTGTCGAAACTGGCAACGCTCGTTCAAGCCAGTCCCTCGACGACGTGGCTTATGGCCAGAAGACTGAGGCTACGTCGATACCTCATCCCTCTTTGAGTTCCTGGATCGTTCCGACAGCTTCCATGCGGGTTCCGTCTTTCGTACCGCATCCCTTGAACACTTCAGCCTTAGCTACTTTCCGGCGCAAAATTCCTGACATAAGTTTCTTGTTTTCATAAGGCGTCGATCTGGCGGCGTGCTTGGTTGAACAGAATCGCTTTGTGCGACCCGCGAGGACAAAGATGCATTTCTGCGCTTTCCCTTTGGCACAGCG
>CAMDED010000082.1 GCA_945893365.1 Candidatus Sulfopaludibacter sp. SbA3
GTATCCTCGAAGGCATTAACAGCCTCGTCCAGGCCGCCAAGGCAAAGGCCAGAGGCTACCGCTCCAACCGCAACTTTGCCAGCATCATCTACCTCATCGCAGGCAAACTTGATCTGTCATGTCAACCCACATGAAACAGCGAAGAACCGAAAAGAAGCTGTGCGAAAAAAAATGGACGTGAGCGTCGTGAACGGGGATCTCGCCCCATTGCGTGTTCATGATTCAATTATGCACTCTCAGACGCCCAAGGACCGTGCCGCCGTCCCAAAACACTGCGTAAAGCCCCGCCTGAAAGCCCTTCGCCGCGCCGAAAACCGTGCGACGATGTTCTTCGGAGCCTGAAACTATGACGCGCAGAGCATTCCTTTCCGCCGCGGCTGCCACGGCCGCTGTTCCCTTAAACGCGGCCCCCCGCACCGGCATGGGCGTCGCGGTCACCTCTTACCTGTCGTTTGCGCGATACCGCGAAACCTACCAGTTCCTCGAAAAGTGCGCGGCGCTTGGCGCGGGAGGCATTCAAGCCGGACTGTCG
This sequence comes from Candidatus Sulfopaludibacter sp. SbA3, assembly GCA_945893365.1. GTDB lineage: Bacteria > Acidobacteriota > Terriglobia > Bryobacterales > Bryobacteraceae > SYKU01. The sequence goes on from CAMDED010000082.1 coordinate 533, forward strand.
AACACCGATCCGGCCTATCTGAAGAAGGTCCGTTCGAGGGCCGAGGAATTGGGGATGTATCTGGAGGTCATGGCCGGCCTCCCGAAAGGCGACCCGGCCGCATTCGAGAATTCCGTGAAGGCGGCAAAGGAGATGGGCGCGGTGTGCCTCCGCGCCGGCTGCCTTAACGGGCGGCGCTATGAGACGTTTTCGAGCCTTGAACAGTGGAAGAAGTTCGCTGCGGATTCGAGAGCCTCGCTCGACGCCGCGGTTCCGCTCGCGGAGAAGTATAAACTGCCAATCGCTCTCGAGAACCACAAGGATTGGACCGTCGATGAGATGACCGCGCTTCTGAAGAGCTTCAGCAGCGAGTACCTCGGCTGTTGCATCGACACCGGCAACAACATCGCGCTGCTCGACGATCCCATGGAATTGGTCGACCGGCTGGCCCCCTACGCGCTTTCCACGCATCTTAAGGACATGGGCATGGAGCCTTGGAAAGACGGGTTCCTTCTCTCGGAGCTGCCGCTCGGAGAAGGCTCGCTCGACTTGAAGCGGATCGTCGCGGCGATCCGGAAATCGCGTCCGAACGTGCGGATGACGCTTGAGATGATCACCCGCGATCCCCTCGAAATCCCCTGTCTGACGGAAAAATACTGGGCGACTTTCCCGGACCGTTCCGGCACGTATCTCGCGCGGACTTTGGCTTACGTAAGGAACAATACAAAGAGCGAGGCGCTGCCGCGCACGAAGCATCTAAGCAAGGAAGCGCAGATAAGTTTGGAAGAGGACAACGTCAAGCAGTGTCTGCACTACGCTCGCGAGCGCTTGTCGCTGTAGAGGCGGCATGTGGGACAGGCATCCTGGCCTGTCAACGGCCTCGTAGACCTCGTAGAAGCCCTGCGGCCCGATTTCTATCGCCCTTGCGAGCGCCATCCGGCACTTGCATGATTTTTCACTATGCAAACATTCACGGCTAATGTCCCGTTTCCGAGGGCGCTTGCCTGCGCCCGGCTCGGCTAAGGGTCCACGCAAGAACCGTCTGCGTCGGCATCTCGCACGATACGCTTGATGGCAGTTATTTTTGCGGTGGCCCTAAGTATGCATCCTGTGAACGGCGTTGCCGGCTCACCACTTGAGCGTGCCGACGATATCCCGCACGTTTGCCAATCCCTCACGCGCGAGAAACCGGTTGAGTTCGCGCGCGATGCGCACCGTGGACGAAGGGTCCCAGAAGTTCGCGGTGCCCGCCTGCACGGCCTCCGCGCCGGCAATCAGGAACTCCGCCGCGTCCTCTCCGGTTGCAATGCCGCCAAGACCCACCACCGGGATCTTCACCGCCTGCGACGCCTGATAGACGAGCCTGAGCGCGATGGGCTTGATCGCCGGACCCGAGAGCCCGCCGAAACCGGCGCCGATTCGCGGGCGCCGCCGGCGCGCGTCGATGGCAAGCGAAATGAACGTATTCACAAGCGAAATGGCATCCGCGCCCGCTTCTTCGGCCGCCCGCGCGAGCGGCTCGATCAGCGCCACGTTTGGGGAAAGCTTGACCATCAGCGGACGCCGCGCCACGCTTCTGACCGCCCTCACGAGCTCCGCGAGGGACGCGGGGTCGCTCGAAAAGTAGATGCCCCCGTGCTTCGTATTGGGACACGACACGTTCAATTCGTAACCCGCAAGGCCCTCGGCGTCTTCGAGAACGCGCGCCACCTCCACGTAGTCCTCGACGGCGTAGCCGAATACGTTCGCGAAGACCGGAGTGGCGTAACGCGCGAGCGCGGGGAGTTTGTCCCGCACAAAGGCGCGCACGCCGATGTTCTGCAGGCCGATGGAATTGATCATCCCGCCTTCCGCCTCCCAAAGGCGCGGCGCGGCGTTGCCGTCCATCGGTTCGCGCGAGAGGCCCTTCACGATAATGCCGCCGATCGCTCCGAGGTCGGTCACGCTCTCGAACTCCACTCCGTAGGCGAAAGTGCCGGAGGCGGCAAGCACGGGATTCCGCAGGGGAATTCCGCACAGCGAAGTGGCAAGACGGCTCATGAGCGAGAAGCCGCTACTGGGCGCACCAGCCGCCGTCGATCAGGATGTCGGTGCCGGTGATGAACCCCGCGTCTTCCGAGCACAAGTAGACGGCGAGTTGACCGATCTCCTCCACGCGTCCCCACCGGCCCACGGGAATCTTTGAAAGAAACTGCGCGTTGACCTCCGGATTCTGCATCAGCGCGGTGTTCATTTCCGTGCCGAAGGGGCCGGGGCTGATGCCGTTGACGGTGATTCCGTCCGGCGCCACTTCGAGCGCAAGGGCGCGCGTGAGGCCAAGCAACGCCGACTTGCTCGCCGAATACGCCGCGCGGCCCGGCAGCGACACCCAGCTCATGATGGAGGTCATGTTGATCACCCTTCCGTAGCCCCCTCCCTTCATGTGCGGCACGAAGGAGCGGCACATCAGAAAAACGCTTGTCAGGTTCGTGTCGAGCACGCTGTTCCATTCCTCCAGCGTGAATTCGGTCAGCTGTTTGCGCACGTTGATGCCGGCGTTATTGACGAGAATGTGAACGGCTCCGCACGTTGCGAGGACTTCCCGTTCGAGGCGCCGCACGTCGCTCTCTTTCATCACATCGGCCACGAACACGTCCGCGGCGCCACCGGCCGCCAGAATACCGGCGGCCACGGCGTTCAAATGCTCCTCGTTCCGCGAGGCGAGCGCGATGCGCGCTCCTTCGGCGGCAAGCGCCACCGCCATCGCTTTTCCCAGCCCTTTGCTCGCGCCGGTGATCAGCGCCGTCTTCCCTTCCAGCTTTCGATTCATGCTTTCTCCAATACCCGCTTTCTTCGATACTCCAGTTTACCCGGTAGCGCTATCATGGCTACGGAGCTTCCGGAGTCCGGGGAAGGTAAAGGCGACAACATGAGCGAAGCCATTGTACTGTCTGGAGGCGGCGGGTTTGCCGCCTATGAAGTGGGAGTTATGAAAGGGCTGTTTGAAAAACAGCCGGCATTCCGGCCCGCCATATACACGGGCGCGTCGGCCGGCAGCTACAACGCCGCGCTCATGGTTTCGCACGACAGGCTCGGACCGAAGGCCGCGGTTGAACATCTAGAACAAATCTGGATGGAAAAGATCGCAGCCAATCCCCGAACCCTCGAAAACGGCGTGTTCCGTCTTCGCGGCGATTTTCCGAGATACCTCGATGCGGTCTTCTCGCCCCACCCGTCCGTCGAACCGTTCATCGAGATGGCCGACGACGCGTCGTTTTTCGCGCAGGACTTCCTGAACCGCGCCACCCACGCCCTGTTCTCAAAGGCTTCGTTGCAGCGCAGAGCCTTCGAGCTTGTCGATCTTACCGCGTTCTTCTCCGCGGAGCCGATGCGCAACCTGGTACGGAATACCATCGATTTCGCGAAGATCCGGGCGTCCAGCGCGCAAATTTCGATCGCCGTGACCGACTGGCTGAACGGCGAAGTCAAGACGTTCGGCGCGGACAAGCTGACGGACGCGTTCGGTCCGCTCGCAATCGCGGCGTCCTCGGCGATTCCGGGTATTTTCCCGCCGGTAGAATGCGAGGGCTGCCATTACGCGGACGGCGGCGTTCTGGTGAATACGCCCTTGAGCCCGGCGATCCGGATGGGCGCGAACGTGCTCCACGCGATCTATCTGAGTCCGGATCCCAGCGACGTACCGCTGCCTGGCACGCAGAATACCGTCGCCACCCTGGAACGCCTGCTGATTATCGGAATCTCGGGCCGCATCACGACGGATATCGACAATCTGAGGCGCATCAACAAAACGATCGAGAGCGGCGGCTCTACGATCTATGAGCCGCTGACCGTCCACCGCTACCGCCCCCTGCGCAGCTTGGGCGGAGTGCTTGGGCTGCTCGACTTCCGCCAGGGACGGATTGGAACCTTGATCGAGCGAGGTTACCGGGACGCGCTAGAGCACGATTGCGTGGCCAATCGCTGCGTGCTTGCCGAGGGCGCCGCGCGAACGGCAACTGTCCGGAGCTGAACCCGAATACTCCCGAACCCGGCCGCCAGGCATGTGGGCCAATCTCATCGGCGAGACGATGGACGGCTCCCCGCTTAACCCGAAGGCCCAGGAAAGCGAGCGGAATCTCGCGGCGGTCGCGCTGTCGAAACCGGGAATGTCCAAAGGCGGCAAGGCGCGGGCCTCAAGCCCGTCGGCGATTCGATTCGGCAACATCAAGTCGTCACACTGGGACCGTCGTGGCTCAATCGGTTAGGAATGCCGGTTCAGCATCCTCGGCCGCCCGCTCCAAGGTAGTAGCGCTATTTCTTGCCCGGATAGACCAGCGGGTAGCCCTTCTCCTTCCAATCCATCAGCCCGCAGGCGCCCAGCACCGTGTACCCGTTCTTCGTCAGGATCGCGGCGGCGGTTCCGGCACGCTTCCCGTGCGCGCACGCCGTGACAATCTGCTTGTCCTTTGGCACTTCGGCGAGGCGCGATTCGAGCTGGCCGACTGGAATGTTGACGTAGCCCTTGATGCTCCCGTTCTCCTCGATTTCCCTCGGCTCGCGCACATCCAGGAAGAACAGGTTCTTCTTCGTATCGAGCGCCTGCTTCAGTTCGTCGGAGGTGAGGGTCTTCGTCTTGCCGTCGGACTGGGCGGATGCGAGTCCAACCACGCCGAGAAGCGTCAGTGCGTAAAGGCCGAAAATCTTCATGCAATCAGTATACTTCACCGCTCAAGCGGGTCTTCGATCCAGGGCGGAGTGCCCTCCATCAGTCGCGCGAGCTCGGGCTCGAGTTTCTCCATGGCGCACTTCATTTCCCAGGCGATTTCGCGATAGCTGAAGTGCCCCTTCACGCCGCTGCGTAATCTTGAAATGTATTGTGCCTCGGCGAAATCCATGCGGAACAGGAAGCGCGAACGCCCGCCGAAGGGCAATAGGTAGTGCGACACGGGCTCGGGCAGCATGCGCATCGCGTCGAAGGCCGACTGCATCGCCGCCGAGTAAACGTCGCTCACGGCCGCTTCGGCGATCAGCGCGGGCGTGTCGAAGCCCAGTTTTCCCGTGTATGCCTGGCGCAATTGATGACAACGGCGGTGACGGTGCAGATCGCGGTAGGCGCCGATGTCCATCACGATGTCGTAGACGTAAGGACCGCCGCGGAATCCCGGCGGAAGGTCGTCACGCTGCGTCCGTCCGCCCATCGCGGCGTCGATCACCTCCGCTCGCCGGGCGGCCGGCCAATCCGCGGCCAGGTCGTAGAGCTCGCGAAAGCTGCGGTCGGTCACGGGATAAAGAAGCGTCGCGACATTGTCCGCCGCCGCATCGGCGGGCCGCAGCAACTCGACGCGCGGCGTTGACGCGGCTGAAGCCGGCGGCAGATTCTGCGCGGCCCACAGCGTGAGGTCGCGGCGCCAGCGGCCCGCGTATTCGTCGGGCTCGGCGTGGCGGGCGAGCGTGGGCGCGACCGGCTCCGCCGCGGCTGCTTCATCCCAAATGCAATCGGGCGGCGCGGCGCAGGCTTCCGCGATCTCAAGTCCGAGCTCGCGAATCTCCTGGTACGGAGACGCGCGCAACCGGCGAATCTGCTTTTCAAGCGTGCGAATGCTCGTGACCTGGCCGACGTTGGTCGGCACGCCCCAGAACAGAAGGTAGCGCGCCACGTCGAACGCTCGCGCAGCCAGATTGCGGCGGTAAGCGTCCGGTTTCATGGCGTTGGGACGCGGCAGCTTGTTCGACAGGCACTCGAGCGCCGCGGCGTTGACCTGCGCGTACGCGCCAAGCAGGCCGTTCCCGGCGCTCCGGTAGAGTTCGGCGTGCGCGGCCGTCGCTTCGGGCGGCGTGATGAAACCCGACCGCGAGAAATCCTGATAGCGCGAAGACTTCGCCTGCCCGTCCCACAAGGGCTCGTCTTCGGCTTCGGTGGCGGCGAGTTCGGAAACGCCCTCGAAGCAGATCACGACGTGGCCCAGATCGGCGATCGAGGCATGGCCGTACTGGAAATAGAAATTCTCAAGAAAATTCTGCGAATTGTGCGTGCGTACCCAGTCGAGCGACTGGCGAATGCCGTCGGGCGAGCGGCTGTAGCGCGCGAGCGCGTACGCGCACCGTTCCGGAGGCATCGGGGCGACGGTCAGTACGCGTTTCGGTTTTTGAGCCATGTCCACGCTATGATAACGAATTCGGATGAAGATCAAGATCAAGAAGCTTTCCGCCGACGCCCACCTGCCTCACTACGCGCACGGGCCGGAGGAGGACGCGGGCATGGACCTGCGTTCGATTGAGCGTGCTACGCTGCATCCCGGCAAGCCGTACGCGGTGGCGACGGGAATCAGCATCGAGCTTCCGCCCGGATTTGAGGCGCAGGTGCGCCCGCGCAGCGGCTTGGCGCTCAAGCACGCACTCACGCTTCCGAATGCGCCGGCGACGATCGACCCCGGCTACCGGGGCGAGATCAAAGTCATCCTGCTGAATCTGGGCGCCGAGAATTACGAGGTCAATCCGGGCGACCGCATCGCGCAAATGGTGATCGCGCGCTATGAGCCGGTGGAGTGGGAGGAGACGGATTTGAGCGATTCCGCGCGCGGAAAGGGCGGGTTCGGGTCTTCGGGCCGATGACCGCGCGATCGAGATCGCGGCTTCGGAGCGCAGAGTCGATCGAATTTCCGAAACCGGCTCGCGGCGCGTTATCTGCCCATGTCCGCCGTGGCCGGAGACTTCTACGATTTCCTCCGCCCCGATGAGCATCACCTCGGCATCCAGAATGCCGATGGTTCAGGGCACGGCGTGCCGGCGGCCCTGATCGCCTCGGTGGTCAAGGGTGCAATCTCGGCCCAACTGCCTCACGCGGACGACCCGGCGAAGGTCCTGGCCGGCATGAACCAAACGCTGTGCGGAAAGCTGCAAGGTCAGTTTGTGACCGCGGCCTACCTGTTCATCGACCTCGAAGAGCGCCGAATCCGCTATGGCGCGGCCGGCCATCCGCCGCTTCTGTGGTTCAGGAAAGGCGATCGAACGGTCGAGCCCGTGGTGAAGAACGGCCTGGTTCTCGGTTTGATCGCGAAGCTCTGTACACCTCGGTCGAAAGGCCGATCACAGGAGCCGACCGCTTCCTGCTGTATACCGTCGGACTGGTTGAAGCGACAAGCGTCTCGGACGAGGTATTCGGGGACGAGCGCCTTCAGACGATTCTGGCGGCGAGCGATAAAATCGGCGCGGACCAGTTTGCCGCTTCGCTGCTAGCCGATCTTGAACGCTGGGCCGGGTACGGCGCGGGGCGAGGGCAAGAGGACGATCTGACGATCGTGGTTGTCGATTTGAATGACAGCGTTCCGCTTTGTCACGGGCCGGGGTGACGCTCGCGGGCCACGCGCTCGGCCAGAAAGATCTTCATCAGGGACTGGTACGGAACGTCTCTCTGGTTGGCCAGAACCTTGATGTCCGCCAGCAAGCCGGCGGGCAGGCGGAGCGAAATGGTCTCTGTAGACGGCTTCAAATTTGGGAAGACCGCCACCTTCGCGACGCTCCAATCCACGTAATCGGTCGTGTCGTGGGTCTCCCAAAATGCCCTCTCCTCCTGCTCGGATTTGAAGGATGGGACCTCCTTAAGCTTCTTTCGACTCTGCATAAACTTTCCGTTCCTTCCGGCTCATGGGACGAGCCGAGATTACTCGGAGCGTTGACTGGCGAAGTGTGAAAACGACTGTCAATTCTCTTAGCGAGTCCGTTCTGCCAAGGGCAAAGTACCGTGTCTCCATCGCCGAGTGCTTTGGCGCTTCCCCGACCACCAAAGGCCTATTGAAAAAGACCTGCTCCGCCTCCACCTTCGTCACGGCGTGCCGATGCTGGATCTTGGGATAGTTGCCCTCATCCCAGTCGAAGCCGGCAATGCTTCGAAAGAATTCGGGCGGCAACGCCATGCTTGTTAGTATATTGCATCAATATACATCGTTCTGCGAAGGAAGGGTAAACGGTCCCAAGAGCATTCCCCGAACGGGACGTCGCGGGCGCTCGAGGCAAGACGCGGACTTATCGTTAGGAAGGCCACGGAATTCCTCAAGCGTGGACTCCACCCTATTCGGCCCCCTGATAGACTAAAACACTAGACGCTTAAGGCAATTTCCCGGCACAACGAAACCCTAGGCTGTCGCTTTTGGATCGGCCGGGTCACGGACCGAGGCGCGGGCGTACTTTGGAAGGACGTTCCACGCGCCTCCGCGCTCAATACGGCGGTTGCCGCTCGGAGGCCCAACAGGGTCTGTCCATTCCCACGCGTTCCCGAGCATGTCGTACAGCCCCCATGCATTCGCCTGTTTTCCTCTCACTGGATTCAGTCGAGATCCGCTGTTCTCGCTATGCACGGCAACGTCGTCCAGCGGACCGTATCGTGGGCTCGTCGTTTTCGCTCGAGCCGCGTACTCCCACTCCTCCTCCGTCGGCAACCCCAGCCCAGCCCACTTACAGTAATTCGTTGCGTCCCACCAGTCCACGTTCACTACCGGGAGGCTCGGATTCTCGTCCTTGCCAGCCGCCCCCCCCCGGTACCGGGCGTAGGCAGCCACGGTCACTTCCGTTTCTCCCAACCAGAATCCGCGTTCGATTGTGACCGGGTGTAACGGCTCTTCGTTGTCGTTGCACTCGCCGTCTCCCAGTGAGCAGCCCATCTTAAACTCCCCCGGCGGAATCCAAAACGTAGTCGAGCCCGTCTTTCGGGTTCTTCCGCGCTTGGCCCGGTTTCGGCGAATCGACAACTGCGGTGGCCAGGCGATCGTCCTTGAGGCGAACCGTAGGCGGTGAAGCCGGGAGTTCCTCCTTGGCCTGTAGCTTTGGCGCCGTTGCCGTGGGTCGTCTGGCCGCCCGGTCTTCGTCCTTGGCTGGGTTCACGGGGCTGTGGCTGGCGGCGAAATAAAAGGCAAATCCGGCAATGCAGGCCAACACTATCCCGCTTACCACAGCGGTGCGGCGAGAGAAACGGATTCGCCGTATCCACCGTAAGAGGGTGGACGCGGCACTCGCGGCTGTTCCGCCAGTTTCAGATGCCTCCAGAGTCGGGCGCTTTTCCTCCGGTCTCTCGGGCGGCTTGGCTTTCGCGCCCCCACTGGCCTGCGCAGCGACCTGCTCTTCGCCAGCCTCTGGGAAGGTTTCGCCGTGACTCGATAGGCTGCGCCGCCAGAGCGCCTGCGGTGGTTTCCGGCACTCTGGCGGGGCGTGTTGTTGCTTCTAGAGGAGCGGCGTTGGACAAAATCTCAGAAACCGCCCCGACCAGTGCGTCGAACTCGCCCGGCCAATCGACCAAGTTAGCCGTCTGAATTCTCCTGAACGCCAGTGGAATTTCGACGGCATCGAGCAAGACCGGAATGAGTATCCCTCGCCGCCTCCCTTCGTCAGCTTCATTCCGCACGTTGTCAAGACTGAATGGAATCCCGCGACCATAGGACAATGACGCATCGGGCATCGGCTAACGCCGCCTCAATAACCTGATCCCAAGTCCCTCCCGGCGGGATGGTTTGGTCACACCAAACGGACCAACGTTGCTGCCGCAACGCGTCCACCAGAGGCTTGACTCTGGGGCGATCGGCCCTCGATAGCTGAGAAAAATGTCGCTCACGTGTTGGTCTCCTGTTCGGCAAAATAGAGGCGGCGACCGCTGAGCTCCCTGCCGTTCCTGCGCGTCCGCGCCACTACTATCAAGGCAGCGAGCGTGGGTCGACGTCGTGAGCGACGCAGGCGACGCAGTCTCCCTGGCCCACCATCGACGGTCCGCGATTCGCCATCACCAAGCCATCCGCGTGAGCCTCGACGCGAACCGGCTCGCGGCTGGGCTGCTCCGGAAAATGAACCTGGCCCAGCAGATCGCCCTTCCGGATCGGCTCGCCCAGCTCAACGCAATTCTCATATAACCCGGATTCAGGTGCGAAGCGGTAGTCGGCGCGGTCGAGAGCCTGCACCCAGCGCGCGGGCCCCAGACCAGCCTCGGCGCGCGTTTTCTCCTTGCCCTGCAGCACGCCGCAATGAATCAGCACGTTGCGCAGACCCGCCTGGCACTGGCGGTGAATGGTGGCGGGAACGGTTTCGCCGCCGCCCATCTCGGTGGTGATTACGATCTTACCCTGGCGTTCGGCTTCGGCCGGCAGCAGCCCGGTGCCTGCCACGTCGGCGTAAAGAAAGGCCGTTTCGGTCATGAAGGCTTCGGTGGCGAGCAGCATCCGCTCGCGCTGCCCAAGATCGGGCACCAGGTGCATGTGCGCGCACGGCAGAAAGCCCATGCTCCGCCCGCCAGTATGCAGGTCGATCACGTACTCGGCCATCGGAAACAGGACCGTCGAGAGGTAATGCGCCAGCATCTCGCTCACGGTGCCGCTTGGATTGCCCGGAAAGCAGCGATTGAAGTTGCGCCCGTCGAGCGGCGAGAGGCGCGTGGCGGCTTTCGAGGCCGGCGGATTGAGGCACGGGATGAGAATCAGGGTGCCCGTCACGTCCTCCGGCGTCAATTCGCGCCACAGCTTGAAAATCGCCACCTGCCCCGGATATTCGTCGCCATGGTTTCCCGCCATCAGCAGTACCACGGGACCGGCGTCGCCGCGGATCATGCAGATCGGGATGGGCAGGTTGGCCCATCCGCCGAGATTGTGCGAATAAGGAATCGCGAGAGCGCCGCACTGCTTGCCGTGCGGCTGGCTGAAGTCGATATCGGTGTGAATCTGGGTTTCACTCATACTAGCGTCGCTCTATGTCAGGATCTCGCGGAGTACTTTGCCGTGGACGTCGGTAAGCCGGAACTCACGGCCGCTGTAAGCGTAGGTGAGACGGGTGTGGTCGATCCCCAGCAGGTGAAGCACGGTCGCGTGAAGATCGTGAACGTGCACGCGGTTTTGTTCCGCCTTGAAGCCGAATTCGTCGGTGGCTCCGTACGTCGTACCGCCCTTGACTCCGCCGCCGGCAAGCCAGACCGAGAAACCGAACGGGTTGTGATCGCGGCCGTTCTGCACTTTGACGCGGGAACTGGTTTCGACCGACGGCGTTCGGCCGAATTCGCTGCCAAAGATGACGAGCGTATCCTTGAACAGGCCGCGCGACTTCAGGTCGTCGAGCAGCGCGCCCACAGGTGCGTCCACCTGACCCGCCAGCTTCTTGTGAATCATGATGTCGTCGTGGTTATCCCACGGCTGGCCGTTGCCGAAGTAGAGTTGCACCATCCGAACGCCGCGCTCGACGAGCCGCAGCGCGTGCAGGCAGCCGCGGCCGAAGTCGGAATCGCCGTAACGGGCGCGGGTCGCCTCGGGCTCGCGCGAGATGTCAAACGCTTCCGGCGCTTCGGTCTGCATGCGAAAGGCGACTTCCATGGACTGGATTGCGGCATCGAGCTGCGTGTCTTCACGGCGGGTTTCGGCGTGGAAGCGGTTGAGTTCGCCAAGCAGGTCCAGTTGGCGGCGTTTCGAGGCGGGCGCGTGGCCGGCGTCGCGAAGGTACTGGATCATTTCCAGCGGATCCTTCACGTTGTTCGGAATGTGGACACCCTGAAAGACAGCGGGCAGAAAGCTGGAGTTCCACAGCGGAGTCCCGACAACGGGCATCCCCGGGCACATGACGATGTAACCTGGCAGATTCTGATTCTCCGTGCCGAGACCATAGAGTAGCCACGATCCCATCGACGGGCGGCTCTGCAGATTCTCGCCGCAGTTCATCATCTGCAGGGACGGTTCATGGTTGGGGATATCGGAGTACATGGACCGGATGACGCAGATGTCGTCGATGCGATCGCCAATGTTGGGAAAGATTTCACTGACTTCGATTCCGCTCTGCCCGCATTGGCGGAACTGGAAGGGCGAACACATCAGGTTACCGGTTTTGCGCTCGGTCACCGGATTGCCGCCGGGAACGGGTTGCCCATGGTACCGGGCGAGCATCGGCTTGGGATCGAAGGTATCCACTTGCGACATGCCGCCGTTCATGAACAGGAAAATGACGCGCTTCACCTTCGGGGGGAAATGCGGCTCTTTGGGAGCAAAGGGATTCACGGCGGCGGCGCAGAGATCTCGCAGGCCAAGCAGGCCGAAGCCCGCTCCAAGACGACCGAGCAGGCTGCGGCGCGAGTGTGTGACAGGAGGCGGCATAGTCAATCCACGTAACTGAACTCGTTCGAACTGAGAAGTACTTGCGAAAACGTGAGCCAGTCGTCTTCCGAAGGCGCGACACCCAGGAAGCCGAGAGCCGCGGCCGTTTCGCGAGGATTCGGCGCGCGGCCGAAAAGCATTTCGTAGTAGGCGCGCACGCGTTCTTCCGCGCCGCCCGGTTCGATGTCGCGAACTCGCTTCGACAGGCTGGCCGACTGCCGCTTGATGAATTCGCTATTGAGAAAGAAGAGGCGCTGAACGGACGTGTTTGTGGGGACTCGCTTCTCGGCGTGAATGGAAGGGTCCGGGAAATCGAACAGGGTCAGCAAACGCTCGGTCCGAAAGCGGCTTACTTCTCCATAAACCGTGCGCTTCCGGAAATCCTTATCCCATTTTGCCGCCGGGCCGCCCGCGGTTAGCTGGAGTTGGCCGGACACGAAGAGCATGGAATCGCGAAGGGCCTCCACGTCCAGACGGCGGCGGTTGAAGCGCGAAAGCAGGCGGTTGTCCGGATCGGCCGCCAACGCCTCTGAGCCATGGCTGCTCATCGCGTATGCCGACGAGAGTAAGATCTGCCGATGCAGCTTCTTGATGGACCAGCCGTTCTCCATGAACTCGACTGCGAGGTAGTCGAGCAACTCCGGATGGCTGGGGCGGTCGCCCGCGGCGCCGAAATTACTCAGACTGCGAACAATGCCCGCGCCGAAATGCTCGCCCCAGACGCGGTTTACGATCACGCGCGCAGTCAGCGGATTCGCGGCGCTCGCGATCTGGTTCGCCAAATCCAGGCGGCCGCTGCCGGTCGTAAGCGGCGCGGACTCGGGGTCGCCGAGCACGGAGAGAAACCGGCGAGGCACGATCTCGCCGAGACTGTACGGATCGCCGCGCTTATGCAGCGGCATGTCGCGCGGCTCCTTGATGTCCGCGAGCACGTGCAGGAACGGATAGCGTTCCGGGAGCGCCTTCTTCGCGCTGACCAGGTCCGCGCGGAGTTGATCGAGGCGCGCGTTGACGGCGGCGTCGAGGAATGGCGGGAGCTCTTTGTCGTCGAAGTAGAGGACTCCCTCCGGCCGCGATTCCCCCTCGGTCTTGCGCTTGGCGTCGAACAGATCGCCCCAGAAGACATACTTGTCGCGGGTGAGGGCGCGCGTTTCCGCGCGGCAGCCTTTGCAGTAGATGTCGTATGGGTCGGTGGATTTCTTCGACGCCTCGATGATGCGCTCGTTATATGCGGTGAGCTCGCGGTTCTCTTCGATCAGCGTGTCGACTGTGCGTTGGAAGTCACGGGACGCCGCCGCAGCCTGCTCGCGCGTGGCGGATGCGGAGAGAGCCGGCCAGAAGCGCAGGAAAGTGTGATCGTGGGGTTGGTCGAGGTAACCCGCCCAGCGATCGAGAATGCAGGGGTCGAGTCCCGGAACAGGCTCACCCGTCTTGTGCTTGCGTCCCCATGCCGCCAGGACGTAGCGTCCGGAATCCCGCGCCAGTTTCTCGCCGAGGAGCTTTCGTTCCTTGTCCAGCAACTCCTTGATCTGTTGATCGAGGTCGTGAATTTTCTTCTCGGCGGAGTGATAGGCGGTGACGGTCGCGGGCGGAGCCAGCGGTTCTTCCTTGGACTCCGTCGAAGTGAGGACGCCGCCCAACGCGTAGTAATCACGAGTGGGGATGGGATCGTACTTGTGATCGTGGCAACGGGCACAGGCAACCGTGAGGCCCAGAAATCCTCGCGTAATGACGTCGATCCGGTCCTGCAATTCGTCCGCGCGCGCCTTGGGAGGCTCGACGATTGTATAGAACCAGGGACCAAGCGCGAGATACCCAAGCCCCTGCGTCAAACGCTTTTCGCCCGGCTTCTCCATCCTGTCGCCTGCGATTTGCGCCTTGGCGAACAGATCGAACGGCATGTCGGAATTGAAGGCTTGAATGACCCAGTCCCGGTATCGCCACGCATTCACGAACGGTTCGGGCGCGAGGCTGATTCCGTCGGCATCGGCATAGCGCGCGACGTCGAGCCAGTGGCGAGCCCAGCGCTCGCCGTAGTGTTCGGACCCGAGAAGCCGGTCGACGATTTTGGCGAATGCGTCCGGTGATGAGTCTTCCAGAAAGGCGCGGTATTCTTCACGCGTGGGCGGAAGGCCCGTGAGGTCGAGCGTGATGCGGCGAAGCAGCGTGGCGCGGCCGGCGGGAGGAGCGGGCGAAAGCCCCTTCGCTTCCAACCTGGCGAGAACGAACCGGTCGATCGGTGTGCGCGCCCAGGATTCGTTCTTGACCGCAGGAAGCGCGCCTTTCCTCGGGCGCTGAAACGACCAGAAATTTCGACGGCTGGCGAGATCGGACGCAGCGGCGGGGGGAGCTTCGGCGGTGTCGAAATGGGCGCCGGATTCAATCCAGCTGCGCAGGTCTTGAATTTCCGAATCGGATAGCCGGCCGTTCGGCGGCATCTTGATCTTTTCGTGCGTGTGAGTCACGACCTGCATCAAGAGGCTGCTGTCGGCGGGGCGCCCGGGAACGATCGCGGGTCCTGAATTGCCGCCCTTGGCGACGGATTGGCGGGAGTCCAGCCGGAGTCCGCCCAAAGCCTGCTGGGTGTGGCAGGCGTAGCATTTCGATCGAAGCAGCGGCTGTACGCGGGTCTTATAGAAGTCCACCGGACCGGCCGGCGCTTGCGCAAGGAGGAATCCGGGAGCGGCAAGCACGAGTCCTATCCAGCCGCCAGTCTTCACGATTCGTTCGGGTGATCGACCGTTTGTTCGCACGCTTGATATATCCTCGGGGACTCTTCAATGATATATGATGAAGCGCGCTGCGAAAGGAGCGCACATCATGAACCGTCGAACTTTCCTGGCGCTGACGGGCGCACTACCGGCGCCATGCCGCGCCGCGCGGGCGCGCCGAACCGAAATCTCCATTCGCGGAGAGCAGTTCTTCCTCAACGGCAAGCCCACCTACGCGGGCCGGTCGTACAAGGGACGGAAAATCGAAGGGCTGCTCATGAACATCCGGGCGGTGCAGGGCGTCTACGACGATCTCAATCCCGAAACGCGCGGAAAATGGGCGTACCCGGATACGAAGAAATGGGATCCCGAGCGCAATACACGCGAGTTCATCGCCGCAATGCCGGAATGGCGGCGCCACGGAGTGCTCGCCTTCACGATCAACCTGCAAGGCGGAAGTCCGGAGGGCTACTCGAAGGCGCAGCCGTGGGAAAACTCCGCGATCGATCCCGACGGCAATCTGCGAGCGGCCTACATGAAGCGCCTCGAACGCATTCTCGACCGGGCCGATGAATTGGGGATGGCCGCCATCGTCGGGTACTTCTACTTCGGGCAGGATCAGCGCGTGAAGGACGAGGCCGCCGTACGCCGCGCCGTCGGGAACGCCACGAACTGGCTGCTCGATCGCGAGTATCGCAACGTGCTGGTCGAGATCGACAACGAGTGCAACGTCAAGGCATACGATCACGACATCTTGAAGCCGGCTCGCGTCGATGAGTTGATCGAATTGGCCAAGGGATTGAAACGCGGAGGAAGGCGGCTGCTGGTGGGTACGAGTTATGGAGGCGGAGCGCCGGCCCAGGCGAACGTAGTGAAGGCGTCGGACTTCCTGCTGCTGCACGGCAACGGCCCGGACGATCCTTCACGCATTCGTAAGATGATCCGCACTTCGCGCGGGGTCGATACATGGCGTCCGATGCCGGTCGTTATTAATGAGGACGACCACTTCCGCTTCAACGAGCCCGAAAACCACATGAATACGGCGCTCTCCGAGTATGTCTCGTGGGGATATTTCGACCCGGGAAAGAGCGATTACGCGGATGGAAACCAGTGCCCGCCCGTCAACTGGGGGATCAACACGGAGCGCAAGCGGGAATTCTTCAATAAGGTGAAGGAAGTGACGGGCGTCTGAGGAGCGATGAATGGCGGATTTCGAATTCTCGAACTCATACGCACCTGGGCACGGCCCGGCACAGTGGCCCCCGCTAGCGCCGAGGACCTTCCGCGGAGAATGGATCGCCACGGAATCGAGCGCTCCGTCGTCATCCCATTCCCGGTGGTGACGGACTATCGCCGCGAGCACAATCTGATCGGAAAGGCGGTGAACAGTATGCGGATCACTTCGTGGGCGAGGAGTTCGGTTTCCGCGCGCTCAAGCTCCAGCCGCAGTATCACACGCTGAATCCCCTTGCCGACACGAGCGACTTCTTCTCCGACACGGCGCTACAGCATGGCGGTGATTTGTCACACCGTTACGGGACTGCCGTTTTCGCTGCCTTCACTCCGCATGACTATGATGCCGGCGCGATAGTTTCCCGGGCTTGGACACGTGCCGTCCAATCGCGTGATTATCGGGTGGGACTTGCCGGAAAGCGCGGGAACGGAAATCGGCGAGATTCTGACGCTCGACAATCCCGGAGGCGGACGAGCGCATTGCTCACGGCTCCCATTGAACTCGGGTTCCAGGCGGCGCTCTGCAGTTGGCGAATCTCTCGCTGAAACGCGGCCGCCGCGTGCGATGGAGCAAGGCGGCACGCAAGGTGGAGGTGGGCTAGATGCGCGTGGGATCCGAGAGGAAGTCGCGGATCGGCTCCGGGTGTCGCAAAACGGGGCGTCCGTGGCTCCAGGGTTCCACTCGATGAAGCCCGGTGAATGAAGCGATCGGCTGAATGAAGCCATCGGCTTGACATCGCCCGGTTCCGGGTGGAGAATCTGACACGAGGCCATATTATGAATTGGGGACGCTACGCAGCCGCATCCGCCGCCGTGTTTCTCGTACGGGACGTAATGAACGTCGTGTTTTACAGCGTCATCAACGCGCCACACTACGAGCAGTTGGCGAAGGATCATCCGGGCATGTTCCGCACGGTAATACCGGGCTACGTTGCCACCGACCTGCTGTTTGCGTTGATTTTGACATACCTCATTGCGCGCGCGGGCGGCGTTTTTGGGGGCGGAATGAAGGGTGGGGCCGCGCTTGGACTGCTTGTGGGGCTTCTCATGGGCGTCGTCGGAGACCTCTATATGTTTTGGGGCGTCACCTACATACCCCTTGCCGCGATGATTCAAGATATGATTTATCAGACCTTGACTCTTGTGATTCAAGGTGCGCTGGCCGGAAAGCTTTTGAAAGGAGCGACCGTATGAGCACGAGCAGGAGGAAGTGGTTGGGAGGCGCGGGGCTGCTGAGCGCCTGGCCGTTCAAAGGATTGTTCGCCGCGCCCTCGGCGGGTCCGAACGTTTACCAGCAACTCGGCATCAAGCCGGTTATCAACTGCCGCGGCACGCACACGGTAATCGGCGCTTCAAAAATGTGGCCGGAACTGCATGAAGGGATCGCCGAGGCGGCGAGGCACTTCGTGGTGCTCGACGAACTGCAGGACGCCGTCGGCGCGCGCCTCGCGAAGCTGATCGGCTCGGAAGACGCCATGGTCACGACAGGCACGGCGGGGGCGATGGCGGTCGGTACCTGCGCCTGTCTTGCCGGCAGCGACACCGCGAAGATTCGCCGCCTGCCCGATCTGACCGGCATGAAGTCCGAAGTCATTATTCAGAAAATTCACCGCAACGGCTACGATCACGCGATTCGCGCGGCGGGTGTGAAGATCGTGGAGGTGGAGACCAAGGAACAGCTTGCGAACGCCGCGAACGGACAGACCGCGATGCTTTACTTCCTGGGAGGATCGAGTGGGGACTGGGAATACGAGACTCCCGTATCGCTCGAGGAGTGCCTGGAGATCGGGCGTAAAGCGGGCTTTCCGGTAATGGTGGACGCCGCCAACATGATGCCTCCCTGGGACAACATCCGGAAGCTCGGCGCGCTCGGAACGGACCTCATCGCGATCAGCGGCGGAAAGCACATGCGTGGTCCTCAATGCTCCGGGATTCTGGCCGGGCGGCGGGATCTGGTTCGCGCGGCGCGTCTGAACTCGAACCCGCACTCCGATTCGCTTGGCCGTCCCATGAAGGTGGGGCGCGAGGAGATGGTCGGCATCTGGCTCGCCGCGGAGAAATACGCCAAGCTTGATTTCGCCGCTCTCGATCGCGAATGCTTCCGGCAGGCCGAGTATCTGACGCGCGAGCTCAAGAAGATCAAGGGACTCGACGTGAGCTACGCTCCTCACGACCGGACGCGCCGCGTGCATCGCATCATCGTCAATTGGGACGAGCAATCCCTGAAACTCACGGTGAACGAGTGCGAGAAGAAGCTGATGGACGGGGACCCGCGCATTGCCGTGCTGCGGCAAGGGCGAAAGGGCCTGCTCTTCACGATGTTCATGAACGAGCCAGGGGATGAGAAGGTAGTGGCGCGGCGCGTCAAAGAGATCTTCGCGGCCTGACACGGACCTAAACGCGAACGGCGTCAGGTGGGGGTGACCGGCTCGATGCGGACTTTCGCGATACGCTTGCCTTCCATCTCAAGGACCGAGAACCGCCACCCGCGCTCCTCCACGGTTTCGCCAGCCTTCGGGATGTAGCCGAGCCGCGACAGCAGAAATCCCGCGAGCGTTTCAAAGCCGGGGCCGGCCGGGACTTCGACGCCGAACCGGGCTTCGAGATCGAGAATCGACGTCGCCCCGTCGATGTCGTTCATGGAGGAGAGCGGCCTCGGGCGGACGGTCTTCTCGTCGTACTCGTCTTCAATCTCGCCCACCAGGTATTCGAGCACATCCTCGACCGTCAGCAAGCCCGCGATCGTCCCATGCTCGTCCACGACCATCGCCATGTGCGAGCGGCCTTGCCGAAACTCCTCCAGCATCTGGCCAAGAGGCTTTGTCTCCGGCACCACCAGATGCTTGCGAATGAGGCGCGAAAGCCGGAACTCGGCGGCGGCGCGCCGGGCGCGGATCGCGATCCGGCGTTGCTGCCAGAGGGGCAACAGGTCTTTGTAATGCAGGACGCCGATGATGTTCTCGGGGGTTCCATCGAATACGGGCAGGCGTGAATGGCGGTGCTCGACCATGGTGTTGAGGACCCGGTCGAGCGATGCGTCGAGCGGAACGGAGACGATCTCGTTTCGAGGGACCATGATCTCACGAACGTAGATTTCGTTCAGGTCGAGCGCCTGGTGAATCATCGCTTCCTGCGCCTCGGGGAGGTGTCCCGCCCCGCGGCTCGAGGTGACCATCCACTTCAGCTCTTCGGCCGAGTGGCCGCCGCTTTGGCTTCCGGTAACGCCAAAGGCCGCCGAAATCACCTCGCTCGAACGCTCCAGGAAATGAACAAACGGCGAGGAGAGTTTCGCGAATATGAGGACCACGGGCGCCACCACGACAGCCAACCGGTCCGCACGCTCGAGCGCCAGGTTCTTGGGCACCACCTCCCCAAGCACGACGTGCGCGTAGGCCATCGCCAGGAACGAAAACACAAAGCACGCGCCCCGCAACACTCCGGCGGCCGCCGACGACATCAGATCGCCGAATGCCGCGACAATCAGCTCGAATATAGTCTCTTCGCCGGCCCAGCCCAAACCAAGACTGGCAAGGGTAACGCCGAACTGTACGACGGAAAGCAGGCGTTCCGGCTTCGCTAGCAGATCGAGCGCCGCTTGCGCGCCGGCGTTCCCTTCGCTCGCCAACTGGCGCAGCCGCGACTTGCGCACCGTGAGCAGGGAAACCTCGGCTCCGGCGAAAAAGGCGTTGGCGCCCACGATGAGCGCGAGCAGCAGGAACCGCAAGCCGTAATGAGATTCGTTCATGCTACGGTAAGAGTTAGTGTCTCGCATCGCGCGCCGCAACGCCACGTCCGATCGCTATTCACGATATCTCCCGATATCTCCCGATCGCTCCCGATGAAGGCCATCTCACTTGACCGCGTTCTGAAGGTCGTCAACACGCTGATCGCAGCCGCCGTTCTTGCGGTGGGTTTCGCCGTCTATTGGATTGCGTACCGCCCCTTGCCCACCGTCTCGGGAACGGTGTCCGCATTTCTGCCGGGTGAAGCCACCGCCGCGCGCGACTCGCTCGGAGTGGCCCACATCGCAGCCGCAACCGATGTGGACGCGTTTTTCGTGCAGGGATACGTGACCGCTCAGGATCGGCTTTGGCAGATGGACACGCTGCGGCGGGCGCCTGCCGGGGAAGTCTCTGAAATTCTCGGACCGGCCGGAATCGAAGCCGACCGCGAAGCCCGCCGATTCCGCCTGGCCCGCATCGCGGAGGCGGCGGCGCTCACTTTGCCCAAGGCGGAGCGGGCTGCCTTCGCGGCGTACGCGCGCGGAGTGAACGCGTTCATGGGGACCCATACGGGACGGCTGCCTTGGGAATTTACCGTTCTTCAATATAGCCCGCGTCCCTGGACCATCGCGGACTCGATCCTGGTGGGTATCCAGATGTATCGCAGCCTTACCACGTCGTGGAGGGACGAAATTCAGAAGCGGGAGATGCTGCGGGCCGGAGATCCCGCCAAGGTAAATTTCCTGCTGCCCGTTCGCGCGGGTGGAGAGGTTCAGCCCGGTTCGAACGCGTGGGCTATTTCCGGCGCGCTGACCGCGTCGGGCAAGCCGCTGCTCGCGGACGACATGCATTTGGAGTACACCATGCCCGGCGTTTGGTACATCGTGCACCTGAAATCCGCGGAAGGACTGAATGTCAGCGGCGTCTCTTTGCCCGGAATGCCCGGTGTGATAGTGGGCCACAATGAGCGGATCGCCTGGGGCGTAACCAACCTGCACTACGACGTCCAGGACCTGTACCAGGAGAGGATCGATCAGGTGAGCGGCCGCTACGAGTTCCGTGGCCAGGTGGAGCAGGCCAGGATCGAGACGGACCTGATCCGCGTCAAGGGGCGCGGATCGATCGAGGTGCGAAACTGGGTGACACGCCACGGCCCTCTGGTGATCGCCGGGGAAAAGGAAACCCTGGCCCTGCGGTGGACGGCCGCGGAACCGGGTTTCTTTCAATTTCCATTTCTCGACATCAACCGCGCAAAGAACTGGGAGGAGTTTACCGCCGCCCTCGCGCGATTTCCAGGGCCGGGTCAGAACTTTGTGTACGCGGACACGGGAGGCAACATCGGCTACCACGCCGCCGGCCGGCTGCCCATCCGCAAGGGGTACAACGGCGATGTGCCGGCCGATGGCGCTTCCGGCGACTTCGAGTGGCAGGGTTTCATCCCGTTTGAGCAGCTTCCTTCCGCCTACAACCCGGCCGGCGGAATGATTGTGACGGCGAACCAGAACCCGTTTCCGGCCGGTTACCCTTATCCGGTGAACGGCAACTTCGCGCCTCCTTACCGCTCAACTCAAATTCGCGCGCTGCTGTCGGCAAAGAAGGGCTGGCGCGCGGAAGACATGCTCGACGTCGCGCGCGATGTCTATTCGCAGTTCAGCCATTTTCTGGCTCAGGCGATCGTATCCGCGTACGAAAAGCGAAACGCCAGCAACCCGGCTCTCACCGAGGCCGTGCAACTTCTGCGGCAGTGGAACGGCCAAATGGCGAAGGACCAGGCGGCGCCGCTGCTGGTGACGCTCTCGTTTCAGCATCTGCGAAAAGCGGTGGCGGAAAGCGCCTCTCGCGGCTCCCCGGTTGCCTATGAAAATCCGGCCAGCACGGCCGTGGTCGAAAAACTGCTGCGGGAACGTCCCGCCGGATGGCTGCGGGACTATGACGAAGCGCTCGTGCGGGCGTTCTCCGACGCCGTGGAGGAGGGCAGCCGAATCCAGGGCCGCGACGTCAAACGTTGGCGCTACGGTAACTACATCGAGCTTACGATCCCCCATCCGGTCGGCCGCCTGTTGCCTTGGATCGGAAAGTATTTCGGTATCGGACCCGTGACGCAGAGCGGCTCCCAAACGACCGTGAAACAGACCACGCGGCGCCTGGGGCCCTCCATGCGGATGGCCGTGGACCTTGGGGATCTGGAAAATTCGCTACTGAACGTCGCGACGGGTCAGTCGGGACAGATTCTTTCGAGCCATTACAAAGACCAGTGGCCGGGACATTACGCGGGGACGAGCCAGCCAATGCCGTTTGGCCGCATAACGGCAAAGAACACGCTCAGGTTCGTCCCGGATGCAAAATGACCGGCTCCCGCACCGCGTAACTTCTGCGCTATCGTGTAATTGGCCCATTTCTCATGACGACCGACGAGGATTTCGCCATAATTCGCAGGATTGCGAACGAGCGCGGCGATGCCTTGGTGAAGAAAGAAGCCGAGATCCAGCGGCTGAGTGAGGGCATCAGCGAGCGCGATAGCCGCCTGAAAAGGCTGGAAGCCGCAGCGGCGGAACGCTTAACGGCGCTTCAACGGGCACACGCGGAACTTGACTCGGTCCGTGCGGAAGCCCTCAAGCGCAGTCACGATCAAGATAGACTCACCTCTGAACTCGCCGCTCGCGAACTCCGCATCATTGCTCTCGAGAAAGCGGCCGCGGAAAGACTACACGCGTTGCTCGAAGCTCACGCGGCATTGCGCTCGGTCCACCACGCGAGCGGCAACGCGAATTTCGCGTGGCGGGTCTGCACGCGGACATTTTCGGCAGTGCTCGGCGTCTTCCGGCGCAACGACACGCGGCCGCGAATCCTTTAGGAACCAGCCGGGCGCCGAGGCCGGACGAACGAGCAAGACGCCCTTCACGGAAACCATCACTTCTTCGCCAACTTCCGCACCAGGTTTTCCAGCTTGCCCATCGACTGATCGAGCAACTGCGGCCTCGTCAGCACTCCCTCGAACAAGTCGCCCGTGCGCTCGAACCGTTCGAGCGCGTTCCGGAGGTGAAACTGCGACGGCAGCAGTCCGGGCGTCACTTCGCTCCAGGCGAGCGGCGTCGCGGCGGGTGCGCCGGGATAGGCCCGCAAGACGTAGGGCGCCGCAATCGTCTTCCCCTCTCCGTTTTGCAGAAAGTCGAAATAGACTCGGCCTTTCTCGCGTTTCGCTACCGCCCGCGGAGTCGTGAACAAGTCCGGACGCTCGCTCGTCACTACATGCGCCAGTACTTCCGCGAACGTCTTCGTCTGCTCGTAGGTGTAGACAGGCTCGACGGGAATGTAGACGTGCATGCCGTCTCCGCCGGTCGTTTTCGGATAACCCTCAAGTCCGAGCAGATCGAGCTTGCTCTTGACGAGGAGAGCCGCTTCCACAATCCTGCTGAACTCGCACTGCTGCGGATCGAGATCGATCAGAATGAAGTCGGGGAATTCTAGCGACCCGATGCGGCTCATCCACGGATTCTGATCGATACAGCCAAGGTTCGCCAGATACAGCAGCGTCGCCTCGTCGTCGGCAACCACGAACCGGATCGGAGCTTTGTTGTGCTCGGAAAACACGGACTCGAATCGCAGCCATGAGGGAAAGCTCGCGGGCGCGTCCTTCTGAAAGAACCATTCGCCAGCGATTCCGTCGGGATACCGCTTAAGCGAAAGCGGGCGATCCCGAAGATACGGCAGAATCAGAGGCGCGACGCCCGCATAGTATTCGATGACATCGCGCTTGGTATACCCTTCGGCCGGATAGTAAATCTTGCGAAGATTCGTGAACTTGAGCCGATGCCCGCCGACGTTGCGGGAGACTTCCGCGCGGTCGTCTTCGAAAAATCGCGGGCGTGGTGTGGAATTGCGCTGCGGGGCGTCGTGATGCGCGGTGGCGGCAGGCGGAGCGGACGCGGGTTCAGGAGGCGCGTTCCCTTCATCCGCGTCGTCCGCCGGTCGCTCACGTACGCACTGTTCGGGCCGCACATCGTTCCGCAAGCCTAAGAACACAGGCGCGCGCAGCCGGCCTTCGTTGGTCCATTCCAGGAACTTCACCTCGCAGACCAGCCGCGGCTCGACCCACACCACCGTCTTGCCGATCCGAGGATCGTTCTCGAACGGACACTCCTTCGTCTCAAGCGGCTTCAGAAGCTCGGCCACGACTTTCAGCATCGGACCGTCGAAACCGGTCCCGACGCTTCCGGCGAATACGAATCTCCCACCATCCCGGATTCCGAGCATCAGCGCTCCGAAATGCTCACGCTTGTCCTCGGTATATCCGCAAATAGCGAAGTCCTGGCGCGACAGCACCTTGATCTTGAGCCAACTGCGGCTTCGCCTCGATTCGTACGGACTATCGGCGCGCTTTGCCATCACACCTTCGAGGCCACGCTCGCGCGCCGCAACTAACAGCGCCGCGCCGTCGGCAAAATGATCCGAAAAGCGCACGAGCGGACCGGGACGCAAGATCGAATGCAGCAGCGCCTTCCGTTCCAAAAGCGGCAGGCCGCGCAAGTCGCGCCCGTTCAGGAAGAGCGCGTCGAACAGATAGATCACGACAGGCCGTTTTCGCGCCAGATTCGCGATCGCAGCGGCGTCGGACACGTTGATTCGAGACTGCAACAACTCAAAGCTTGGGCGGCCCTGATCGTCGAGCAGCGCGATCTCTCCATCGACGATCGCATCCCGCGCCGACAAGCTCTCGGACATCGCGCTTAGCTCGGGATACTGCCGTTCCATCGCATTGCCGTTTCGCGAGACGAGCCGCACGCGCCCACCCTCGAGAAAACAGAGCGCCCTTACACCGTCCCACTTCACTTCATAGATCCATCCATCGCCGGCCGGGAGCGCGTTCGCCAGCACGCCCATCATCGGCGCGGCGTCGCGCGGCATCTTCGACTCGGCCCGCGTGCGCGGCGCGGGCTTGACGTCGCGCGCGATTTCCTCCTGCGTACGCCCGGTCAGAACGCTGCGCGCCTGCGCTTCGACGTCCCAGCCGGTTTCGGCAAACGCGTCTTTCTTCTTCAGCAGCAACCATTCGTTGCCCTTGCCGCGCCCCTTCATGAGAACCAGCGCGAACTCGCCCGAGATTTTCTCGCCGTGGAGGCGGAACTTGAAATCGCCGCGCGCGATTTGACCCTCTGCCGGTAAGTCGCTCAGCACCTCGAATTCGCCGCGATCCCACAGCATCACGCTGCCCGCACCGTAGTTCCCTTTCGGAATATTGCCCTCAAAATCGCCGTAATCGAGCGGGTGATCTTCCACTCTCATGGCGAGCTGCTTCGCGCCCGGATCGAGCGTGGGACCCTTGGGAACCGCCCATGAGACCAGCACGCCGCCCACCTCCATGCGGAAATCGTAGTGCAGCCGTGAAGCGTGGTGCCGCTGGATGAAGAACCTCCTGCCGGCGGCGCCTGTTGAGGCCTGAGGCGCGGGTTCAGGCGTATTTTCGAATTTCCGCTTGCGGCTGTATTCGGCAATCGACATGCTTCCCCATCTCTTGGGGACTGGACAGCTAACCCTTTCTCGCTTAGTATGATAGCAGCGAGGAAGACCAACGGCATGGCAACCAGCGTCTGGCGAGGACATCTTACATTCGGCTTGGTTTCGTTTCCCGTGCGGCTGTTCAGCGCGGCGCGGAGCGAAACCGTAAGCTTCAACATGCTTCACAAATCCGATCACTCGCGCATCAAGCAAGTGATCTTTTGTCAGGCCGAGGAGAAGGCTGTCCCGCGCAGCGAACTCGTCAAAGGCTTCGAGTACGAGAAAGACAAATACGTAATTGTAGATGACGAGGAGATCAAGAAGGTCGCGCCCAAGACCGCGAAGGCGATGGAGATTCTCGAGTTCGTCAAGAGCGCCGACGTCGATCCCATCTATCTCGAAAGCTCCTATTACATGGCTCCGGAAGAAGCAGGCGAGAAACCCTATGCGCTGCTTTTCGAAGTGCTGCGCAAGAGCGGCTATACCGGCATCGCGAAGATCGCCATGCACAACCGCGAGCACATCGTAGTGCTGCGCCCCGGCGACAAGGGGATTCTGCTGCACACGATGTACTACGCGGATGAGATTCGCAAGGTGGACGAATTCCGGACAAACACGGAGCTCGTGAAAGACAAGGAACTGGCGCTGGCCACAATGCTGGTCGAGTCGCTAGCGGCGGAGTTCGAACCCCAAAAATACAAGGACACTTACCGCGAGAATCTGCTGCAGATGATCGAGACGAAGAAGGCGGGACTCGAAGTAGTGGAAACGCCCGCGCAGCAGTTCGCGCCGGTCATCGACATCATGGAAGCGTTGAAGAAATCCGTCGCCATGGCGAGAAAGCCCGTTAAAACGGAGACACACGCCGCGCCTCAAGCGGCGGAAGAATTCGAACTTCACACGGCGGCTTCGCCCAAGCGCAAACGAGCGGGTGCAAGATGAAACCAATGGACAGAATGCTGTTGATGGCAGCGGCCGCGTTCACCTGCGCCGTTCTCCGCGCCGATGTCGTAGAGCAAGGACCGAAGGACTCCGCGCCATCCGGGCTTCAGGCCGGCGTGGCGCGAGCGGACATCACGCCTCCCATCGGGCTCGCCCAATTGAACTGGGGCTCGCAGACTCACGTCGAAGCCGTGGGGGTCGACCCGGTTGGCATGTTCGCCACTGCAATCGTGCTGGCAAGCGGCGGACAGAAGTTCGCCATGGTCGACGTCGACGCTATTTTCGTCCCCGGATACCCGGAGATTGCCGCGCGCGTTTCGAAGATTACCGGAATTCCGCCGGAGCATATCCGCCTCGGCGCGACGCACACGCATGCCGGACCCGTCGTAAGCGTGGTGCGCGGACCGCTCGGCGTCGATTTCACGCCGTACCAGCGGGCGCAGGAGCGGTACACGGCAATGGTCGCCGACAAGATCGTGGGCGCGATCGTCGAGGCGAATTCGAAACTTCGCCCGGCGCACGCCTACGGCGCGAAGGGCACGGGCACGATCAACATCAACCGCCGCGTGAGGGCGAAAGACGGGATGCCGGCGGCGGTCGGCCGCAACCCGGAAGGCTTCGTCGACCGCGACCTGATGGTGATCCGCATCGACGGCGCCGATGGCAAGCCCTACGCCGTACTCGTGAATTTCCAGTGCCACGGCACGGTGCTTGCGTACGAGAACAAGTACTTCTCGCCGGATTGGATCGGACCCATGCGCAAGGCGGTGGAGAACGCCATACCCGGCGCGACGTGCCTCTTTTTCCAGGGAGCCGCGGGCAATCAGGGTCCTATCGAAGGATTCACGGGAGATCTGGAAGTGCCGCGGCGGTTGGGGTCCATACTCGGGTATCAGGCGGCCGCGCTCGCGCTGGGCGTCGAGACCGTGAAGCGCGATCCGCGATTTGAAGGGTTCGTGGAATCCACGGCGTTTCAAGCGAAACAGCACTGGCGCGTCTCGGGACCGCGCGACGCCGCCATGAAGTTCGCGACGAAGGCGCTCGATCTTCCGCCGAGGACGTATTCGCCGGCGGAAATCGATGAGATGTCCACGCTGGTCGCCGACGCCGAGAAGAAAGTGACGGCGGCGAAGGCGACTGGCGACGCCTGGAAGCAGCATCAAGCCGATGCGCGGCTGCGGCGCTTTTCCGACCTCCTGAAGCAGTGGAAGAAACCGCACGACCCTGCGCCGGTGAAAGTTCGGGTGCAGGTAATGCGGCTCGGCGACATGGCAATCGTCTCCATGCCTGGTGAGCCGTTCGCTGAAATCGGCGTGGCCGTCAAGAAGGCTTCGCCGTTCGCGATCACGATGTTCTGCGGATACTCGAGCGGCGAGGGCGGCGACTACATGCCGACCGAGCCTGAGTTCGCGCTGGGCGGATACGAAGTGCAGCGCACGCCCTACGGGACAGGCGCGGCGGAAAAGCTGATCCGCGAGACGATCGCGCTCTACAAAGACGTACGGTAGACGACCAGGCGAACGTCCTCCGCGGATTCGCTTCCTTGTGCTTCCTCGACCAGGCCCGCGGCAATCTGGCCGGGCTTTCCCGATCTTTCGACCCGCTCGGGGGTGACTTCCGTGAAATGAACTTCCGAAGTGCTGCTGCGCTCGCGCAGTCGCTCATGATCTCCAAAAGTGACGTATCAACAGGGCAACAACGGCCCCGACAACAAGAAGCGCAACGGAGGCGAACAGAATCCTTGGCCGGCGTGAGGGTCCGGCGGGGCCTGGAGATTCCGCGGGCGTTGCTGCGAGAGGTGCTGGCGTTCCTTCCCTGGACGGCTCGCGCCCCGGAGGAAACGCAACCGCGATGACCACCGCAGTCGCCAGTTCTCCGGTATGAGACAGACTGAGAGCGTGGGGCAATCGGACGGAGCCGGACGGAGTCTGCCACAGTAGGTAAGGTTTGCCGCCATGCTCGTGCGCGACGACCGTCGACTTAAAATCGACCTTGATGAAGGATGGATCGCATTTGCGCAGAGCTTCTTTTGCGCACCAAAACCCGGCCAAGTGGGTGCGCGGCTCGGACTGCACTACGGCATAAGCGATTTCGGACTTGAAGAACATCCCAGCGTAAAACTCGTGCTCCCAGTAGTCGCCCGCAACCGGGAGGGAGCGAACATCCTGCACGTCGATCCCTACCTGAACTCCGGCTACTACAGCTTGGACGCGCACCATAGTGGTGTCGATTCCTCCAGTGCTCGGGGCTGGTGAGGCATTTGTTGGCTTCCCGAAGAGGGCAGCCTCCAGTTCCCCGAATGTCGCTGGCGAAGACGCAGTGGGTAACGATAGTCCGAGACGCTTCAACCCAAGTCTGAGCTTTGCTCCACCCAGTGAGCTATCTAGACTTGCCAGGGACGTTGCCGCAGCGACCTGATCGGGTGGCAACATCAGCATTGTGGCCACCATTCCTCGCAATTCGCTAACTTGGCTCATTAGTACCCCGCCAAGCAAATTGAACAAACCGACCCGGGAGGGATCTCCGATTTAACGAGGATCGCCCCCAATTTTCTTAGTTTGCTTCCGTCCCTTTGGCATAGAACGCAAAACGGTTCGCTCTCTGGAGAATGAGGGCCATCCATCGGCGTGCGCTCTATTTCCGCGTGGACCTTTAAACGGCCGGAAAGATCTCGCAATAATTGCGCGGCCCTCCTTCCCTCGGCCAGTTGATGATCGAACGCCAGAGTGAGATGCAGAGTCTGCTCGCCGCTCTCACTGGCTATATCGCTCCCGACGCCCAGAATAGCCGATTGGCCTTGGCTAATCAGCGGCTGGAATAAACTGACGCCATCGCCGGAGAGATCGGATACCGTGAACGTTCCACCAAGGAAGTCGCCCGGAGCCAGCGAGTTGTCAACATAGGCATCGACATGCTGCTCCATGATACTGGCAATTTCCCGCAGACTCTTTTGGTCGGCATGTTTGATAACTGGAACAACCAGTCCCTGGCCACCGTCGATAGCCCAACCAATGTTCACTTCCCGATACCGTCCCATCCGCCCCCGGTCATATAATGCGTTAAACATAGGGTACTTGTGAAGTAATCGCGCCACTTCGAAAATGATGAGAGCATTCGGCCCGGCGGTCGACAGCCCAAGCTTGTCTACTCGCGCACGGAGTTTCGGCGCCCGGCAGATCAACGTAACGGAGCTTTGGATACAAGCAGCCCGACCTATCCGCAGGATCCGGCCTTCGAGGACCTTTCTTCGCGCGAGGTCAACCCATTCCACGGGGACACCGGCCACCGGAGCATTCTCCGATTGTCCCTCTCTCCCCGTCCCGCTCTGCTGGTTTGGAGTAGGCAACTCCAGACCAGCTTCAACTTTGGGGGCTAACTTGCCAGCCTTACTGAGAACGTCGCTACTCCGAACCAGCGTGCCTGGTGGGAAAGCAGCCTGATCGATTCCGCACTCAGCGGCAACTTTCCGGGCCAATGGCGTGAGTCTGGCCGGAGGTAAACCCGTCACAGGCGCCTTAGGCTCCGGCTGGGTTGCGACTAGCGTGGGCTCCGGTTCTTTCTGCGTCGCCGGAATGATCTCGCAGATAATCGAACCAACCGGCACCTCATCTCCAACAGCGGCCGCATACTGCACGATTCCGCCGTCGGGGGCGTGGATTTCCATCACCGCTTTGCTGGTCTCCACTTCGCAGATGAATTGCTCTTTCTCGACACGGGAGCCGGAGGCCACTTTCCAGGAGAGAATCCGGACAGTCTCGTCGTTCACGGTTTCATGTGGAATGGTAACTGTGATTGTCTCAGCCATGGCATAGCATCTCTAAGACGACCTTAATAATCGAATCGACGCTTGGCAGGCTCTCCATCTCGGCCGACCTGCAGGAAGGGAGCGGATGAGGAGCCGCGCCCAGCCGACGAGTCAATAGCGGCGTTCCCGTGCAAGACTCGTGAACCGCGGCAAGCACTTCCGCCCCAAAGCCACAAAACAATTGTCCCTCTTCCACAACAAGCAATCTTCCGGAGACTCTCGCCGATTCAAGAATCGGCTCGATGCGCAACGGGTAGATCTGAGTCGGGCAGATGATCTCCGCCACGACTTCATGTTCTTCGAAAAGCCGATCCATAACCTTCTCGGCGTCCACGAGACAAGCGCCATAGCACGCGATCGTGATGTCTGGCCTTGCGTGAGAGCGAATCCGTGTCGTGGGGAAGTCCTCCTCCGTATGCTCGCACCAGAAACCGGGAACGGTATGGTGCGTCACGTAGTCCCCGTAAAGTGTCTTATTCTCGATAACCAGCGTCGGCCGGTCGACAGTCGCAAACAGCCGGCCGTAAAGCGCCTGTGGGTCATAACGGTGATGAAGGGCTAGGACGCGGGTTCCCGGCAAGCCCAGGAAGTGTTTCTCCAAGCATTGGCTATGTGTTGCCCCGTAGCCTCTCTTCCCACCCATTGGTGTCCGGATCACAAGCGGCACCGTCACCTGATCGTTATACATCCAACGAAACTTGGATGCGTGGTTGATGATCTGATCGGCTGCGAGCGTCAGAAAATCTCCGAACATGATTTCGCAAACAGGATGCATCCCGCTCAATGCGAGCCCGTTCGCCAGACCGACAATCTCCGCTTCGCTAATAGGGGTATTCCGGACCCGTCCGGGGAACTGAATGCTGAGATCCCTGGTCACCTTGAATGCTCCGCCGTAGGACCCTTCGATATCCTCGCCCAGGAGGAACGACCGGTTGTCGGTTGCCAAATGATCGCGGAGCGCTTCGTGTATTTTGGTGACGACTCGTTCTTTTCCGGCAATGCTGGTCCGCCGCCAGAGTGGGGACGTCGGACCTGAACGATCTTCGCGTTCGCTGGAAGCGAACGGAGCGCACGATGCGGCCTCCACCGCCTTTGACACCAGCTCTTCAGAACGGTTCCACAGTTGGAGGGCCTCGTCTGGGTGCTCCGCCTCAAATTGGGTTAGTGGATCAATGGCCCAATAGTGCTCCAACTCCTCGCGCGGCCGATCATCGTCGCCCTTGGAGTGGGCCATCAAGCGGTACGTGTCGACACATACGAAGGCCGGACAACTGTTTTCGCGCACATGGCGGACTGCGACCTTCATCAAATCCGTCAACTCCGCCGGCGCCCATGTGTTGCCGCGATAGGCGGCGATGCCGAAAGCTTCGGCCCGCTTGACCACGTCGCCCGAGAGCGTCTGGGACTGCCGCGTACTTTGTGCAACTCCGTTGCACTCGACGACGATCAGCAACGGGAGCAGCCAGTTGGAAGCCACGTTCATGGTCTCGTAGACGATGCCCTCGCCGAGAGTTCCGTCACCAATGAACGCCACAGTGATGTTGTTCGCTTTAGTCAACTTTTGGGAAAGCGCCATGCCCGCGGATACCGGGAGCATGCCGCCTTGAACGCCGTTGCTGAAAACTCCACTGGCGCAGATGTGTTGGCTTCCGCCGCGCCCGCCGCATATACCGTTGGTGCGTCCCATCACTTCCGCCATGAGGCCATCCACGTCGCCGGTCCGCGACAAGTAGTGTCCGTGGCACCGATGGTTACTAACGATGAGATCCCCCGCAAGAAGGTGGCGAGCGACGGCGATTCCCGTAAACTCCTGGCCGATGCAGGTGTGAACCGTGCCGAAAAGCTTGCCCTCCGAAAACAATCTCAGGAGTCTCTGTTCAAAAGATCGGATGAGAAAAGCCTGTGCCCACGCCTCCGAACTGACCGATGAGATTGGGGAATTTAGGCGAATAGTCATCTTTCCTCGCTCAGCTAGAGTTTTCGACCGCAAACCGGCCGTCGTTGGCGGTCGACCTCGAGAGCGGACACCCGATCTAGGAAGCGTGCGGTTCCAAAGGATGAGTGTATCCCATTTACCTCCCTTGCATCCAGGAACTGCGATTGACGCGGTGGAAGGCCGCCATGGTTCTAGATGAGCATTCTCTTGAAATCTATCCAAATGGAACATTTCTATGGCAGAATGGTTTATGCCATTCGTCACGAAGCGGCCGCCATTAACGCTGTCGGCAGAGGACCGGGAGAAACTGGAGATTCTGCGACGAACGTAGCGAAGAAAAGCGGAGAGTCGTTCACGCCGCCATTCTTTTGGATTGCACCGACGGGAACAGTGACAGTGCGGTCGCCGCTGCCCATCACATGAATCGGCACTCGGTCGCGCTGTGCGTCAATAAGTTCCTGAAGTTCGGGCTGGAGGCGGCTCTGGGAGAATTGCTTCGACCCGGCAAGCCCCGCCACATCTCCAGAAGACGCATTAGCCTGGGTGCTGCACCGCGTTTGGTTCAGCTAAGCCGTTCCAAATTGCATCGGATCCTGACGCAGGGCGAGACCCGGCCACATAAGGTCCGCTACTATGTGGAGCGGCGCGATCCGGAATTCGAACGGAAGATGGTCGAGGTTCTGCACGTGTACAAGGACGTGGAGATCGTGAACGCAAAAATGGTGGAAGGAACACTGAAAGAACCCACTACGGTAACGA